>JAKADK010000158.1 GCA_021820665.1 Actinomycetes bacterium
CTTGGGACTTTCCCGACACCGAGAAATGCGTGCCGACCGGCGAACGTCCGATCCAGAGGCGATCCACGGCCTGAGCGACCGGGGCCCAGCCTGTGGTCACGCCCGAATCCAGGCTGCCCCCCAGCTGCCGCACGCCCCCCAGGGGGCGTTTGGCCACCAGAGCACGGGATTCGACCTACCTTCTGGATGTCCAGGTGACCCGCCCGCCATCTACTAGGGATTACGCCGCAGCCTGCCTCGACCGCAAGGCAAACTTACGTTCGATAAAATCGACCCCCGGAAACGACAGAAGACCCGAAAACCGGTGACCCCCCGCTATACGGAGCGTCTCCCGCCAGCCCCTCGACCGGCTCCAGGAGCGTTGCACCCATCCTGCGGCACCTTCGCCTACGAGGGAGCCGATTGCTGTAGCTAGCGGCGCCGGTCGGCCGGTGCGCCAGCCGTCGAGCCGGCGGCAACAGATCGCCCTGATCTGGACTACTGCGCAGCCGACGCCCCTGAGCCGCGTACCCACTCCGATCGAGACGGCTCTGGATTGCAACGTCCCAAGCCGTGAGCGGAACCAGCGAGCGCCGAAAGCGCGCCCAGATCGCCGGACGCGCGATGCCACGGCAGCAAGCCCGAGGACCACTTCGGGCGCGGTCCCCGTCGAGATCTCGTTGATCAGGGCAGTGCGTACGCATGCCCTATGCGTGCACACGCAAGACTGACTCGGAGGACGACATCGACGTGCCGGTCGCCGCGGAACTGCAGCTCCCGGCCACATCTCGCCGCGCACATCCTGCATACGCATGCGTGTGCAGGATTGATAAGGCCCCGAGAAAAACACCCGAGAAACCCGTACCTCCGACGAGCCGCCGAATGAGAAACCGCTGGTCAGGCGCCTGCATCCCTGCACGAGGTGCCCGCCTGACCAGCGGTCGTGGTGGCGGGGGTTACGCGGCCACGCACGACTATCGGGTTCCAGGCCCGACGAAGCTGCAGGTCACGGCCACGTGCATACGCACTGCATATGGCTGCCCTACTCGACCGCGTCCCGGTCGGTGATCGGGCCCCGAGAAACAGCGGACCTTCTGCGCGCCATCAACTCAGCCCTCCCGAGAATCCGAATGGCCATTACCTCACTCCCCGAGCGCGGCTGCGATATCGCTGAGCCGGCGCCACAGGCGCCGGGCATCGAAGTCGTGGAAGTCGAAGTGCCGGTAGAACTCTGCGGCTCGCTCGTCGATGGCATCGACCACCACGGCCCTGGCGCCGAACTCCCGGCCGCCTCTCACGCAGCGTCGGAGGGCATCGACCAGCAAGTGCCCCCCAAGATGGTGACCCTGCTCGCTTCGATCGATCGCCAGCCGTGCCAAGAGAACTACGGGCACGGGGTCGGGCATCCCCCGTCGAAGGCGAGAAGGCGCTGTGGCGTGGATCACCGAGCTCATCGCCACGGCGTAGTAACCGATGACGTCGTCATCCCGACACAACACGTAGGTTGCCGCCGTGCCAGCGGCGCGAGCGACCTGGGCAGAGTTCCTCAGCCAGCGATCGAGCTCGGCCACCCCGGAGTCGAACTGGCTGAAGTCGTGAGTGCCCGAGAGCAGCTCAACCCGCCGCAGGGACCCAGCGGTCACCGGGAGGGGATCGGGCCTGGCTCCGAGGCGTACCGCCTGAGGGTTGGCATCGGCTCGGGCTTGGCGTCCAGCGCTGCGATGAACTGCTCGAAGGCCGTTGCGCTCAGGGCGATTCGGCTCGTACGCTCAAGGACCGCCTGCGCCCGCTCAGCTCCGGCAGCGAGAAGAAAACCGGTGAGGCTCTCACCGTTCGCTTCGGCAGCCGCGCGCAGCCGAGCCACCTGGTCGGGATCGACTCGCAGGTTGATCCGGCCTTCGCGCTTGTGCTCCACAGGACTCATAGCGATATGGTACTTACCAAGTACGTACATCGCCACTCGCGTCTACCTGAGGCGGAATTTCGAGCCTGCTCGGCGCCCGGCAACAGCAGCCCGCTTCCGATCGGACCCGTAGGGTCCCAAAACGTGTTCGTGCCGTTGTCGGGGCCGATCATGCAGCGTGGTACTCGTTGATCAGCCCACCCAGGACTTCGCGTCGACGGCTGCTCGCGATCGTCGCTGGGGGTGGCCGCTTCTGTCCTGTAGGCGGTTGCGGTGAACCCAATGCGAGGAAACGGTGCGGGCGGTGCTCGTCGTAGTGCCGGACGTAGCGGTCGAGCACCCGTAGAAGGTGCCGCCCGTTCAAGATCAGGAGCTGGTCGGTGCACTCCGATCGCACGGTCCGTATCCAGCGTTCGGCGATGGCGTTGGCGTTGGGCGCCCGGACGGGACTGCGCAGGATGCTCGCCCCCTCGCCTTCCCACACCGCATCGAAGCCTGGACCGAACTTGGTGTCGCGGTCCCGAAGGAGGTACTTGACGGAGGTGCCGGCATCTCGCAGGTCCGCGGTGACGTTGCGGGCGCACTGGGTGACCCACGCCCTGGTGGGGTTGGTCGTGACGCCGGAGAGGAACACCCGTCGCGTGCCGTGATGGATGAAGAACAGCACGTAGAGCCGACGCAGCGAGATCGTGTCGACCGAGAAGAAGTCGCAGGCCACGATGCCCGCTGCCTGCTCGCGCAAGAACTTGCGCCAGGTAGTGGACGCACGCCACGGCGCGGGCTTGATGCCGTGGGCCACGAGCACTCTTGCGATCGTGCTCGCCGCGACCCGATGCCCGAGGAAAAGCAGCTCGCCCTGGATGCGCTGGTAGCCCCAGGCAGGGTTGTCGGTCGCCTGTGCGTGCCGAGAATGTCATCCATCGGCTGTGAGCTGGACTTTGACGGCTGGCGCCGGGCGCGGCGAGCACCCGGCCGTGACCCTCTCGTTCCTCTACCGGGCGTTCTGGCGCGTCCTCCAGCTGATCCGCCTCATGGCTCGCAAAGATACAGACCTCGCTATCGAGGTCGTGATCCTGCGTCATGAGGTGGCGGTCCTCCGACGCCAGGTGCACCGCCCGGCGCTGGAGCCAGCAGATCGAGCGGTGCTTGCCGGACTGGCACGACTGCTCACCCGCCAGCGTCTCGGACACCTCTTCGTCCAACCGGCAACCCTGCTGCGCTGGCACCGGGATCTCGTCGCCAAGCGCTGGACCTACCCGCACGGCAGGCCAGGTCGGCCAGGCATCGCGAAGGGAACCACGGCCGTGGTGCTCCGCCTGGCGTAGGAGAATCCGACCTGGGGCTACCGCCGCATCCACGGCGAGCTCGCCACCATGGGGATCGTCATCGCCGCCTCGAGCGTCTGGGCGATC
>JAKADK010000064.1 GCA_021820665.1 Actinomycetes bacterium
GACCGGTACCTGGGGGGTCGCTGCCCGCCGTCCAGTCCACGAGGTCGCCTACCGCAACCGATGGGGCACGCCGCTCGGGATCGAAGTCGACCAGCCCCTGTGGCCTGACCCGTAGCCACGTTCGGATCAGTGGCTCAGTCTCCAACGTCCACGATGGCGGCGATGGGAGCCTCGCCCGGTGGCCCCTGGTGCTCGGTACCGCCCGACACGAAGATCCTCGGGTCTCCGGTGACCGATGCGACGACCGCCCCGACCGCGGCGCGGGCGTGACGTTCGTAGTTGATGTCGGCGTCCGAGAGCATCGTGGTCCGGTATCCGCGGAGCAGGCCATCGGGGGGCGCCTCCGCCTTGGCGAACACGGCGGCGATCCGGGTGCGCTCGGCCGAGTCCAGTTCGGCGGTGCAGTTGAGCCCGGCGACGCGCAACGCGTCGCACACCCCGGCGACGTCGACGGCATCGCGAAGGACGCCGTGGCCGATCCGCAACCTGCCCGAAGCGTTCGGCGAGTTGGCGAAGACGATCACCTCGCAATCCGTGAGCTCACCGCCCGCCGACGTGGAGGCCACGCTCGAGTACAGCTCCATGTCCCTGGCGATCTGGTCCTCGACGACGTTCTCGGCGGCGATCTCGCCGAGCCCGATCGCCACGCCGAGCGCCGTCGCCCCCCGGGCGAACGCCTTGGAGCGGTTGGGGTCGCCCGTCACGACGCCGTGACCCCGAGCCACGGCCTTGCTGATCCCCGCCGGGGTGAGAAGCGGGCCTTTGACCTGTACGTAGTGGACGTCCCGCCCGGACACGCCGAGCTCCTCGAGCGCTCGAGCGACGGCGGTGGCCACCTCCTCCACCTCGGGCATCCGGCCGATCTCCCAGGGAGCAATGGTCCGGGTGCGCTGGACGGAGAGCGCCAGCCGCCCCGGCAGGGAGCTCGACCGTGGCCCGCCGTGCACGGGAGCGGGGGCCCGGTCCTCGGTGCTCGTGAAGACGGTCATGTGGGGGGAGAGCACGCCTTCGCATCCACCCGACCACACCAGCGCCACCCGGCTGAGAACCTCCTCGCTGGTGATGGCCAGGGCATCGGCGAGGACGGAGGCCACCTGGAGCGATGCCAGGGCACGGGTGAAGTCGTTGGCGCCCCCGTTCCCCTCGGTCTTCCCGATGGACGCCACGACGGTCGACGGGTCGATCGAGCCGGTATCGATCAATTCTCGCAGCCGGCTGACGTCGCCCGGATGGTCCATGGAGATCCTGTGTACGTCGACATGCATGCCGGTGCTCCCTTCGCTCGTCGGTCGTGTGCCTGCCGCCACCGGGGTGTGTGCCCCGGATCTGCCCGGACCCGCCCGGGCGCCGTCATCCCGTCGTGCCCGCGTCGGAGACCGTGTTCGTCAGCGATCCGATGCCCGATGCTCGACACTCGACGACATCCCCTGGTTCGAGGAACGTCGCCGGGGTCATCTGGTACCCGCACCCTCCGGGTGTTCCCAGGCTGATGACGTCACCTGGTTCGAGCGTGATCCCTTTGGAGAGCTCGGCGATGGCCATCGCCGGTGAGAAGAGCATGTTCCCGGCCGGCTCGGACTGGCGGAGGTCACCGTTCACCAGGAGCTCGAGCATGACGGAGTCGAGCGGTGGCATCTCGTCGATGCTGGTGATGGCCGGGCCCATCGGACAGTAGGAGTCAAGTCCCTTCCCGTAGAAGAACTGGCTCGTCCGGAACTGCAGGTCCCTGGCGCTGACGTCATTGACGAGCGTGAACCCGAAGACGTGTGAGAGCGCGTCCTCCAGCTCGATCCAGGTCCCCCCGGTACCGATCACGACCGCCAACTCGACCTCGTAGTCGAGCGAGGCGGTGAGCTGACGATCGAGCACGATGGGGGCACCGGGTCCGACGACAGCGGTGACCGGCTTGGAGAAGAACAGCGGGATGTCGGGGATCTCGAAGGGCTGTCCCAGTGCGGCGGCGTTCTGCTCCACATGGGAGCGGTAGTTCAGCCCGACGCAGAAGATGTTCTTGGCCGGTCGGGGGATGGGGGCGTGGAGGTGCACGGCGGCCAGAGGGTGGAGGAAGCTCTGGGACTCAGACCGAGGCTCCGGATCGGCGGTGACGGGCCCGAGGAGACGGTCGGCCTTGGCGCGCGCCTTCGGACCGGCCTGCAGGAACGACAGCATCGTGTCGAAGGCGGGGTCCCGTCCGCTGGCAGCCGACAGGTCGAAGACCGCATCGCCGAGCACGGCGCCGACGGCCTCACCCGCCGAGGGATGGCTGAACGTCACGAGTCGCATGGTTCTCCTGTCTGGATCTGATCTCCACTGACATCTCCGGCATCTCCGGCCTTCATTCCCGCCCCGCGGCCGAGGGCGACTCCTTCTTCCACGGTGACGGTGATGCTGTCGAGGACGGGGATCCCGAGCTCGACCTCGAGCGGCGGGGCGAGACCGGTCGCCCGGAGATTGGTGCAGACGACCAGGACGGCATCAGCCCCCGCCGCGGCACAGGCGCGGATCATGGCGGCGATCCGGTCGGTGGTGACCTCCCCGAAGGCGTAGTTGTCGGTGATGTCCAGGTGCTCCTCGGCGACGACGTTGACGCCCGCACCCGCATAGACCGACTCGATGCGCCGGACGACCTCGCCGACGTACGGCGTGACCAACCCCACTCGGTCCACTGCCCGGCGCTCGCAGGCTGCCAGCAGCGCCAGCGTCGACGTCGTCGTCGGCCGCCCGGTGGCGTTGCGCACGGCCGAGACGATGCGTCGATCGTGGTCGATGCCCAGCCAGGAGCCGGCCGTCCCGGCCCAGGCCAGCGCGTCGGGCCGGGCGTCGGCGAGCAACGCCGCCGTGTCGACCATGACGTCTGGGTCGAACCTGCTCGCCGCTCCCTCGGAGAGGTTGATCTCGGTGATCCGGACCCGCTGCACGTGCAACGACACGTCCTGGCGTCCGGCCAGCAGCCAGCGCGCTCCATCCTCGAAGGCGGTGTTGGAGGACGGGACGATCATCCCGATCCTGGCAGGCCGGGCCGGGCTCATCCGATCGAGGAGGGGCGGTTGGGGGTGGCGAAGGGATAGCGCTGGCGAAACCGCTCGGCGGACTGCTCGAAGGTGACGAACTCCGCGCCCTCCCGGTGACCCCAGTCGTCGAAGAGGCGCTCCAGCATCAAGAGGACCTGAGGGCGCCCGGACACATCGGGGTGCAACGTGACGGGGAACACGGCGTAGTCGAGCTCGCGGTAGACCCAGTCGAACTGGTCGCGCCAGAGTGTCTCGACGTCTCGTGGCGTGACGAAACCGTGGCTGTTCGCCGACTGCTTGATGAACATCATCGGCGGCAGGTCGTCGACATACCAGTTGCCGCAGAACTCCACCAGGTCGACTTCACCCCCTCGGACGAGCGGTTTCATCCACTGTTCTGCCGGCCCGTCGTAGTCGATGGCGGTCCAGGAGTCCCCGACCCGGGCGTAGAACGGGACGAAGTCGTTGTAGTTCTGGGAGTGGTCGTAGAGGAAGCCGTGCTCCAAGAGGAGGGCAGCCGTGCGCTCGGACATCTCCCACCACGGCGCGACGTACCCCCGTGGTGCCCGTCCGGCGACCTTCTCGATCAGCTCGATCGATCTGGCGAGAACGGCCCGCTCCTGGTCGGCGTCCATCGAGATCGGGTTCTCGTGGGCGTAGCCGTGCGCCCCGATCTCGTGGCCCTCCCCGACCACCTGCCGGATCTCGTCGGGGAACGTCTCGATGGAATGGCCGGGCACGAACCAGGTCGTCGTGATCCCCAGTCGCTCGAACAGGCGGAGCAGGCGGGGCGTGCCGACCTCCCCGGCGAAGATGCCTCGCTGGATGTCGTTGGGTGAGTCCTGCCCGCCGTAGGACCCGAGCCAACCGGCCACGGCGTCCACGTCGACGCCGACACAGATCTCGATGTGCTTGGGAGACGTCATCGACCCGCCCCTCTCGTCTGGCGGGAAGGGGCGCAGTCTCCCGCCCCCCAGACGGTGCTCTCTGTCGCCGATGGACGGCGCGTTCGGACGGTCACGGCTGCTCCCCTCAGTCGATCTGCTCGTAGGCGGCAACGGTGAGGAACTCGGGGAAGGTGTCCGAGAGGGCGACGAGCTCGAGCAGTGCCGCCGCGTCCTTCGCCCGGCCGCCGCCGAGGCCGGCGCGTTCCAACTCGACCAGCAGTGTCTCGAGCTCTTCAGCCAACAGCTCCCGGACGAACGGTCTCGTGACGGCGATGCCCTCGTCGGTCACGGTGTCGTGCCGGCACCACTGCCAGAGCTGCGCCCGGGCGATCTCTGCCGTGGCAGCGTCCTCCATGAGGTTGGCGATCGCGACCGCACCCTGACCGCGCAGCCACGATTCGAGGTAGCGGAGCCCGACGGCAACGTCGTTGCGAACCCCGGCCAGGGAGACGGTCCCCCCGGGAACCGTCACGTCCACCAGGGAGTGGGCATCGACCGTGACGTCGTCGCGGCGGCGAGAGAGCTGGTTGGGTCGCGTGCCGAGCACCCTGTCGAAGACGTCGGCCGCCACCGGTACCAGGTCGGGATGGGCGACCCAGGTGCCGTCAAACCCTTCGGCCGCCTCCCGTTCCTTGTCGGCACGCACCTGAGCCAGGGCGCGTGCGTTGATCTCCGCATCACGCCGGGAGGGGATGAACGCCGCCATCCCGCCGATGGCGTGCGCCCCCCGGCGGTGGCACGTCGACACCAGGAGCTCCGTGTAGGCCCGCATGAACGGGACGGTCATGGTCACCTGCGCCCGGTCGGGGAGCACGAAGCCCGGATCGTTCCGGAACTTCTTGATGAGGCTGAACATGTAGTCCCAGCGCCCGGCGTTGAGACCGGAGGCGTGGGCTCCGAGGGCGTGGAGGATCTCGTCCATCTCGAAGGCGGCCGGGATCGTCTCGATGAGGACCGTCGCCCGGATCGAACCTGCCGGCAGGTCGAGGTAGGCCTCGATCAGGTCGAACGAATGGGCCCACAGCCCCGCTTCCTCGGCGCTCTCCAGCTTGGGGAGGTACAGGTACGGCCCGCTCCCGCGTGCGAGGAGCTCATGCGCGTTGTTCGCAAGGTAGATCGCGGCGTCAAACAGGCTAGCCGACACGGGGGTGTCGTCCACCAGGACGTGCCGCTCGACCAGGTGCCATCCCCGGGGCCTGACAACGAGCACGGCGGGATCGTCCGCCAGCTCGTAGTGCCGGCCGTCGGGCTCGTCGTGGGTCAGGCACCGGCGGACGGCGTCGAGCAGGACCACCTGCCCATCCACGAGGTTGGCCCATGTGGGCGTGTTCGAGTCCTCGAAGTCGGCCATGAAGACCCGTGCCCCCGAGCTCAACGCGTTGACGACCATCTTGGCTTCGGTCGGCCCGGTGATCTCGACGCGCCGGTCGGCCAGGTCGACGGGTGCGGGCGGTACGGTCCAGGTGGCGTCGCGCACCTCGGCGGTATCGGTGCGCCACTGCGGACGCAGCCCGGCGTCGAAGCGGGCCTGGCGCTCGGTCCGAGCGTCGAGCAGGCGCCGTCGCACCGGGCCGAGAGCACGCTCAAGCTCTGCCAGTAGGCCGATTGATCCGGGGTGGAGGACCTCGGCCCTGCGGCCCGCTGCGGGTCCGGTGACCGAGACCGTGGTGGACATCTTCACCTGCTTCTCCCTTCGGTGTGCGCGTGTTCGGCCCGCCCGTCCTCGGTGTGGCCAGCCGGGAGGGCTCCTGCCGCCGTCCCTGTCGCCACCGCCGTCTCTGACCGTCGCATGGACGCTGTGGTCACGCCCCGGGGGTGGTCGGCCATGGCGTAGCCGACCACCCGGCCGGTAGGGCTCGCGAGGCCACTGCTGCCGGGGGAGCCTGAACGGCTGGGGGTCTCCGGGTGCCGTGGGGACCCGGGGGACCCCGAGACCGCTCCCGTCAGCGGGAGGCTCTCGAACGTCACGGAGACGTCGTCGACGGCGGGCACACCGGTCAGGACGGCTCCGCACATGGCCGCGACGAGCTGTTGGACCGACCGGCTGGAGACGCTCTCGAACGACTCCAGGATCGCCGCCCGCACTGCGGCCCGCTGGTCCTCCCACGCGGTGGCGTCTGGCACCGCGGTCCACTCGGCGTCCACGATGCCGTACAGCGGGCGGTCGGCGACCGGTGGGCTCGTCGTCAGGTCGTCCACGAAGAACCCCTCGAAGCTGCTCCCGGTGGTCGCCAGGAGATGCAACCCGCCGATACCCGAGTGGACCCGGGTCCTGCCGTCCCGGAGGACGGCTCGGGCCTGCTGCCGGTCCTCACCTCCGCGCCAGAACGCCCGGGGGCGAGGACCGTACGAGCCACCGGCATCCAGGGGACACCAGGTCCGAGCCGAGAGGTCGACGGTGACGCCGGGCACGAACCGATAGCGCTCGTGCAGCTCGGAGACAATGGCGGCGGCCACCGCTTCGACCGGCGCCGGCAGGAGCCGCTCGACAGCGAGGAAGACCAGGCGCACCAGCGAGTCGGTAGTCACCACCGACCGGTTGTCCCCGTGGAGGTAGCTGGTCTCGAACCCCCCGGTCAGCATCACCTCGGCAGCGAGCTCGACGGGCTTGTCCGTGCCAGGGTTCGCCCGGATCGTCGCGTCACGAGCACCGTCGGGCGCCCGCCCGGCCTCTGGGAGGGCGACGAGGTGGATCCGTTGCTTGCCGTAGGTGTGGCTGCCCAGCTCGAGCGGGCCGGCGGTCACGTGGCCAGCCGCCTGCCGGCCGCCGACTCGAATGAGCCGATGACCTCGTAGAGGAGCAGGGAGATGGCGCTCACCGCCACGGCGCTCGCCCACAGCGTGCCGAAGTTGGAACCGATGAGCGCCGCCGCCATCAGGTGGCCCACGCCGTTCCCGGTGATGAGCCATTCGGCCAGCACTGCTCCGAGGATCGATCCGGGAATGGCGATCTTGGCGGCGGCGAAGATGCTCGGTACGGCGTAGCGGGCTCGGACCTGGAGCAGGGTCCCTGTGCTCGAGAGGTTGTAGGCGCGGGCCAGCTCGATGGCCTGAGGCGGGGCCGCCTGCAGGCCGGAGGTCACGAGCACGATCGACGGGACGAAGGTCACGATGGCGGCGATCACGGTGACTCCCAGCACGCCCTGACCGAACACCAGCGCGATCAGTGGGGTCATGGCGATCAACGGCACGGAACGGAGTGTCATGACGATGGGGAAGATCCCGGCACGTGCCCGAGGGAGCTGGACGAGCAGCGCGGCGCCGACCAGGGCGACGACGGTGCCGACGAGCCATCCGAGCAGAGCGTCCCGCAAGGTCGTGTCGAGCGCGGCGAAGAGCACGCTGCGGTGCGCTGCCGCCGACGGGGCGGTGAAGAGGTAGGACCACACCGCCGCCGGCGACTTGGCGAAGTAGGGCGAGAGACGGAAGAGATCGAGGGCAAGGGCCCACGCCACGACGATGGCGACGATGGCCACGACGGGGCTCGTCACGCGGCGGGCCGCGGTCCAAAGGGGCGAGTGCGCGCCACGCGGAGTGGATGGCGGGCCGGACGGTCCAGCTGTCCCCACCTGCGGAGCCCCGCCGAGGCGGTGCACGACCAGCAGGATGGCGCCGTAGGCGATCCCGGAGACCACTGTGGCGACGAGGCCGATCGCCCACGTCCGGTTGACCTGGAACGACTCCTCTGCGCTCACCATGGCGACCCCGAGTCCGCTGACACCGCCCAGGTACTCGCCGATGATGGCGCCGAGGACGGCGGCAGGAGCGGAGAGGGCGAGACCCCCGCCGGCGCTCGGGAGCGCGGCGCGAAGCCGTACCCGGAAGAGCTCGGTGAGCTTGGTGCCGCCGTAGACGTGCACGACGTCGAGTGCCGTCTGGTCGGTGGCCCGCAGGCCGGTCACCCAGGCGATCAGGCTGACGAAGAACACCGAGAGCGCGGCGATGGCGACCTTGGCGGCGTCGGGTGAGATGAAGATGAGGATGAGCGGCCCGACCGCCACCGTGGGCACGCAGTAGGTGATGGCTCCGAACTGCTGGAAGGCGCGCGAGACCTGCGGCACGAAGAGGGCCACGATCGCCAGGACTAAGGCGGCGGCGTTGCCGATGAGCCATCCCCTTCCCGCCTCCGACAATGTGGTCGAGAGGTTCGTCCAGAAGAACCCGTTGTGGATCATGGTCGTGACGACACCGACCGGGCCGGGTACGACGTGGCGGCCGGGGAAGACCACCGAGGTGAGGAACTGCCACGCGCCGAGCAGAACCACGGCCCCGCCCACGCCCTCCCACCATCCGGCCGGAAGCTGCCTCCGGCCAACCCGCCCTGGTCGCCGGCCGCCGGTCACGGTTGCCGACTCGGCTCGGAGGGGTGGCTCTCCGGCCCCGAGACGCCTTCGGCGAAAAGGGTTTGGGACACACGGTCGCAGAGACCGTGGAACTCGGTGCTCCGGAGCATATCGGCTGATCGTGGGCGCGGAAGGTCGATCGTCACCGTCTCGACCACTCGACCGGGGCGGGGGGCGAGCACGGCGATCCGGTCCGCCAGGAACACGGCCTCGCTGATCGAGTGGGTCACGAGCACGGTGGTCGGCATCTGCTCCCCCCAGATGTGCAAGAGCTCGATATTGAGCCGTTGCCGGGTCATCTCGTCGAGCGCGCCGAACGGTTCGTCGAGCAAGAGCACGTCGGGTTGGAGCGCGAGCGCCCGTGCGATCGCCACGCGTTGGCGCATTCCACCGGAGAGTTGGCTCGGTCGCGCCTCCTCGAAGCCCTCCAGACCGACGAGTCGGATCAGGTCGGCGACGATCGGCGCGGTCCCCCGCCGGCCGGCGATCTGGAGCGGGAAGCTGATGTTTTCCTTCACCGAACGCCACGGCAGCAGGGCCGGATCCTGGAACGCCACGCCCAGGTGGTGGAGCCGGCGTGCCACGTGGGGCGGCTCTCCGTGAACCGACACAGAGCCGCTGGTGGGGGCTTCGAGGTCGGCGAGGATGCGGAGCAAGGTCGACTTCCCGCACCCGGACGGACCGATCAATACCAGGAACGACCCTCGCGGGCTCGCCAGGGACACGTCGGACAACGCCACGACCTCGGCCTTTCGAGTGGTGAACACCTTGCCGACGTGGTCGATCTCGATGCCGGGGGACTCGGGGCTCCGCGACGGCATCGTTCTCTCCGAGTTGGCACCCGTGTCGGTGGGCGAGGGGTGCTGGGGCCCGGGATGGGTTGGCGTGCCGGCGGCCGAGTCCACCGCCAGCGGGAGGTGCGGACCGGAGATCCCGTTTCGCGCGCCCTGGGTCAAGACGGGCAACCTCAAGAGATCACCCCGTGCTTCTGGTAGACCTCGGTCAGGATCCCGTTGCTGAACATCGACGGTGTCGCGTTCGTGCCTCCGACGATGAGCGACTTCACCGTCTGGCTCACCGTGTTCGGTGACATCCAGAAGAGGCCATGGGCCGCGGTCGATGAGCTGGTGACGAGCGCCTTCTCGGCCTTCACGTCCTCGAACTGCTGGTCGAAGCTAAGCCCGAGGCTCTTTCCGTAGACGTTGACGGCCAAATTGGCAGCTTCGTGGGGATCGGCGAAGGCCGCCCGCCACCCGAGAGCCTCACCCGTCATGATGCCGGCGATCTGGGCTCGGGTCTTCGGATCGGCGAGGTCGCTCGTCCGGGCGATGTAGATGTCGTCGACGATCGGGTACCCGAAGTCGGCGAGGAGGAAGGCGTAGGTCGGAACGCCCTTCAGGTCGAGGATGATGGGCTCGTTGGTGTAGAACCCGATCAGGCCGTCGATCTGACCGTCGGCGAGGGGTTGGGTGGAGAACTCCACCGTGTTGACGTGGATCGAGCTGGGGTCGATGTGGTTCACCTTCAAGAACGCGTTCCAGATGGGCAGGTTCGTGTCGGAGACCCCGATCGTCTTGCCGATCATCTCCAGGGGTGTGCGGATCGGCGCCTTGGCCAGCGAGACCAGGCAGGTGGGGCTCTTCTGGAACGCCGCCCCGATCACCTTCAGCGGAGCCCCGTTGATGATGGCCTGCGTGCCTTCGGCGGTGTGGGTGATGCCGACCAGCGCCTTTCCGCTGACCACCACCGGTTCGGGAGCGAGGTTTGGTCCACCCGGGAGCACGGTCACGTTGAGTCCCTGTTCCCGGTAGTACCCCCGCGACAGCGCCATCAGGGTGCCTGCGAACTGGACGTTCTCGAGGTAGTTCAGCTGGAGGGACACGTCGGTCAGCGAGCCATGCGCGCTCTGGGAGGTGGTGGCCACCGTCGAGCTGCTACAGGCAGCCAGGATCTCAGGGGCGAGCGCGAAGCCCAGTGCCAGGGCACCCGCCCGCCCGAGGAGCCCGCGTCTGGTCATCGGGGTCGAGGTCCAGGAGGGTGCGGTCGGGTCCCCTCCCTCGGGGGCTGGCGGTTGGACACGGGTCATTGGCGCTCCTTCGTCGTTGTCGAGCTGTGGCGGACCGCCGTTATCCGTGGGAACACCCGGCTGGGGAGCCTGGGGAGCCACACGCGATGACCGTGCGGTGGGCTGGCATCGACAAGGTAGGGCTCGGGGATTTCTGCTCGATGTCCGGCAGATGAACGGCCAGTGGCGAAAGCGGTCTGACCAATTGCCCCCACGGGGCGCCTGCGACAGCCGCTCCCACGGGCCTCGTGTCACGTCGGTCATGCGGACCGTCGCCTCCGGCTGCGCTGGACCTTCGGCCGTTGACTTGCCGGACCGAAGATCCTGGCTGACAACGCCCCGAGATGATCGATCATCAGCGTGGCGGCCTCGTCGCCCCGGTGGCGGGCGACGGCATCGAGGATGGCCCTGTGCTCGGCCACCTGCCGGGCTCGCGTGGCCCGGTCGCGCACGACGATCCCGTCGATCAGGAGCCAGAGCGGGTGCTCTGCGGCGTTGACCAGGTGGCCCATGAACCCGGCCATGATCGCGTTCCCGCATGTCCGGGCCAGCTCGCGGTGGAATCCCAGGCTCAGGCCGACGAACTGGTCGAGGTCCTCGGGATCTGAGGCGTCGACGGCCCGTTCGGACTCGTCCACCAGACGGTGGAGACGTTCGAGGGCATCGGCAGAAGCCCGAGCGGCGCCCCGGCGCGCCACGGTCGGTTCGAGTACCTGGCGCATCTCCAACAGCTCTCGGGGGGAGGAGTCCACCAGCGGCGCCACGAGTGGGTCGGCGTGGATGCCCATGCCGGTGAGGTAACAGCCTGCCCCGGCCCGGACCTCGATGACGCCACCCAGCTCGAGGGCGAGGAGCGCCTCCCGGACCGACGATCGGCTGACCCCGCAACGCACCGCCAGATCCCGCTCGTTGGGTAGCCGATCCCCTGCCGTGATGGCGCCGATGGCGATCGACCGCAGCACCTCCTCCACCACGTCGAGGTACCGCCGGCGTACCAGGACTGCTCCCGGCTTCCCTCCGGCGACCCCAGAGGAGCCGGGTTCCTCCTCTCCGGCATCTCCGGGCTCTCTGCTCTCTCCGGTCCCGGGCCCTTCCATCCGATCCCCGCCACCGGCCGCACCGTCACCCGCGCCCGTCATGCCGGAGGCGTCGGGGTCACCGGGTTGCGGCCACATAGTCCTTCACCGCACCGGAGGTGACCGGTGCCCGATCGGCGAAGCGGTCGGCGAGGGCCTCCCAGCCCCGGAGCACTGCTCGGACACTCTGGCCCACCCCGACCAGCTCCACTGCCGCTCCGGCCAGGGGCATGATCCCGACCCGGGCCGGCGGTTCGCACAGGGCCTGACGCGCCGGTTCCGTGCCGGGGGCGTCGGGAGGGGTCGCCGGCGCGCCCAAGCCGGGTCCGGGACCCGGTGGCGAGGCGTCCGACCCCGGGCTGGCTGGGTTCGACCACTCCGGGTGGACGGCCAGGAACGAGCCCACCACCCTGGCGCTCCCGACGACCGCGGGTCCGGCGAGGGTTGGATCGCCCGTTCCCAACCGGAGCTCCTGGCGGCTGAGCGCCCGGCCATCGACGTCCACGGACCGCCGGGAGACAACCTCGCCGGTCGGACCGTCGTGGTTGCCTAGTACCACGACCTCGACCCAGAAGAGCTCGGCGCCGGTTCCCAGCTCGATCGAGGAGCACGACCGGTGCCGGCTCCCGGCCAGGAGCACGGTCGGCTGGGGGAGCCACCGCAGCCGGGCCGACGGTCCGATCCGGGCGGTCACGTCGGATCGGGAAGCGGCGTCGCCGCGCCCGGGTCGGACAGCCGTCGGAGCTACCGAACCGATCCGGAGGCGTGCCCCCGGTCCGACGCTGACGTGGGTGGTGAGAACGTCTCCCCCCAGCGGCCCGGCGGCGCCGGCAACGAAGTGCACCCCGGAGCTGGTGCGGCGGGGAAGGAGCGGGGGCTCTCCCCAGCACTCGACCACGCGTGTCGAACCCGTGCCGTCGACCTCGGCGACCACACCGGCGCGGGCGGTGATCCCGTCCCCCGCCGGGAGGATCCGAGGGGCGCTCAGGGTGGTCGGCGTCAACGCAGGGCGTCCTCACGTTCGGCGAGCACCCACCGGACCACGCCGCCGACACCCACGCCGCTCCGTACCGTGGTCGCCAGCACCGGCCGGCCGTCGCGCACCGCCTGTGCGTCAGCCAGCATGCGGGTCACGTCCGCTCCGACCAAGGGCGCGAGGTCGACCTTGTTGACCACGAGCAGGTCGGAGCGAGTCACCCCTGGGCCCCCTTTCCGGGCGACCTTGTCGCCGCCGGCGACATCGAGCACGAAGATCTGCCGGTCGACCAGCCCGTAGCTGAAGCTGGCGGTCAGGTTGTCCCCTCCGCTCTCGACGAGGATGACGCTGTCGGGCCCGATCCGCGCTTCGAGCTCCTCGATGGCGTCGAGGTTGGCCCCGATGTCGTCTCGGATGGCGGTGTGCGGGCAACACCCGGTCTGGACGGCGCTGATCCGGTCGGCATCAAGGACGCCGAGTCGCCGGAGCGTGTCGGCGTCCTCGGTGGTGTAGATGTCGTTGGTGACGACACCGAGCGGCACCACCGAGCGGAGGTCCGCGCAGAGGGCGGCCACGAGGGCGGTTTTCCCGCTCCCGACCGGCCCACCGATCCCGAGGCGCCAGGTCCGGCGGGTCCGGTCGGTCCGGGTGCGATTGCCAGCTCGGTTTGACGGGGACCCGCCTCCGAGAGACAGGGGGCCGAACGGTCCGTCGTTGTCACGATGCAAAGAGACGCTCCTCCCGTTCGAGGTGGGCCTCGGCGGCGAGGTCCGCCAGGGGTGCGACCGACCACGAGATCCACTCGGTGCTCCCGGACCCCCGGCACAGCGACAGGGCGTCGACGGTGGCGCGGCGGGCGAGCACGGCTAACGGCGGCTCTGCCCAGCTCAGCGTGGCGGTGACCAGGGCGGCGACGTCGAAGGGGTCGAGGCCGAGCAGTCGGACCGCCGCCCAGAGCGGTGTGCTGATCAGCTCGTAGAGGACGAGTGTGCCGAGCGGGGCGGGTGCGATGCCGAGCATCCCGGCGGCCGCGCCCAGCGTCACCCAGGCGTGACGCCCGGACGCGATGGGCTCGGCCAGCGGCGCCAGCTCCTCCGGCCAGCACCGGCGAGCGGCTCGCCACCACCGCCGGGCCTGCTGTCTCGAGACCGTTCGACCGGCCGCGGTGGCGGTTCGGGCGTCCACTGCCCGATCGAGGGCGTCGAAGGCAGGCGCCCA
The DNA here is from genome assembly GCA_021820665.1 of Actinomycetes bacterium. Classification (GTDB taxonomy): domain Bacteria; phylum Actinomycetota; class Acidimicrobiia; order Acidimicrobiales; family RAAP-2; genus JAKADK01. The sequence continues at coordinate 13,637 of JAKADK010000064.1, forward strand.
CCGCCGGGGAGGAGCGGATCGTGCCACCACGGAAGCGGCCACTGCCACCTGAACGCCCGCGGGCGCGGCGGTTCCCACGCGACCGGCGACCCAGGCGTCGAGGTCGCCCAGCTCGGTGACGTCGTCCCACGCCACGAACTGCTCCATCCCGCCGGAGTAGGCGTACGCTCCCGTCGGGAGCCGCCCGTCTGCCAGGGCCATCAGCACCGACCATCTGGAGGGGTCCGGGGCCGGCTCGTCACCGGCTGCCGACCGGGTCTGGCACAGGAGGGGTGTGGTGGCGGCGGTCACGGTCAGAACAGGAAGTAGCGTTGGGCCATCGGGAGCTCCGGTGCAGGCACGGCCTCGACGTCGTCGCCGTCGATGCGGACGGTGAAGCGTTCCGGGTCCACCTCGATCCGGGGGAGGGCGTCGTTCTCGGGCAGGTCGGCCTTTCCCCGGCCGGTCACACGGGCGGTGGCCACGACGGCTGCTCCGAGGCCCAGACGTTCGGTGATACCGGTGTCGAAGGCGAGCGGGGAGACGAAGGCGATGCTCCCGGCCGCCGCCACTCGCGGAGCGGCACCGAACATGGGGCGCGGGAGCACCGGCTCGGGCGTGGGGATAGAGGCGTTGGCGTCCCCCACCGCCGCCCAGGCCACCATCCCGCCCTTCAGGACGACATCCGGACGGACGCCGAAGAACTTCGGCTCCCAGAGCACGAGATCGGCCAGCTTGCCGACCTCGACGCTGCCAACGTGCTCCTCCATCCCATGCGCGACGGCCGGACAGATGGTGTACTTGGCGATGTAGCGCCGGACGCGGTGGTTGTCGGCTGGGCCGTCTCCCGCCAGGGCACCGCGCCGCCCCTTCATGACGTGTGCTGTCTGCCACGTCCGGAGGATGACCTCGCCCACGCGACCCATCGCCTGAGAGTCCGACCCGATCATGGAGATGGCGCCCATGTCGTGGAGGATGTCCTCGGCGGCAATGGTGGTGGGGCGGATACGGCTCTCGGCGAATGCCAGGTCTTCGGGGAGCGACGGGTTGAGGTGGTGGCAGACCATCAACATGTCGAGATGCTCGTCGATGGTGTTCTTCCCGTACGGCCGGGTCGGGTTGGTCGAGCTCGGCAGGACGTTCGGCTCCCCGGCAACCCGGATGATGTCGGGAGCGTGGCCGCCGCCGGCTCCTTCGGTGTGGTACGTGTGGATGGTGCGGCCGGCGATGGCGGCCAGTGTGTCCTCGACGAACCCCGCTTCGTTGAGGGTGTCAGTGTGGATGGCGACCTGCACCCCGGCCTCGGCCGCCACGTCGAGGCACGCCCTGATCGCCTGGGGAGTCGACCCCCAGTCCTCGTGGAGCTTGAAGCCGGCGGCGCCGGCAGCCAGCTGCTCCCAGAGCGCGTCGGGCGAGACGGTGTTGCCCTTTCCCAGGAGTGCGACGTTCACCGGCCACGAGTCGAGCGCCCAGAACATCCGTTCGAGCGACCAGGCGCCGGGGGTCACGGTGGTCGCCTTCGTGCCCTCCACAGGGCCGGTACCGCCGCCGACCAGGGTTGTCACCCCGGATGCCACTGCCTCTGCGACGATCTGCGGGCAGACCAGATGGACGTGGCAGTCGATCGCCCCGGCGGTGAGGATCTTGCCGTTCCCGGAGAGGATCTCCGTCGACGGCCCGATGATCAAGAGCGGGTGAACCCCGTCCATGATGTCGGGGTTGCCCGCTTTTCCCAGCGCGATGATACGGCCGCTCCGGATGCCCACGTCGGCCTTGATCACTCCCCAGTGGTCGATGACGACGGCCCCGGTGATGATCAGGTCGGGCGTACCGTCGGCTCTGGTGGCCATCGCCTGGCCCATCGACTCCCGGATGACCTTGCCCCCGCCGAACACCGCCTCGTCGCCCCCGAAGCACCGGTCCTCGGTCACGCTCACGAACAGGTTGGTGTCGGCCAGCCGAACCAGATCTCCGACGGTGGGACCATACAGGCGGGCGTAGTGGTCCTTCGGGATCTTCACCCGTTCCCCACCCCTCGGTCACCAGGCGCGCCGGGCGTTGGGGCGTCGCGCCGCCGCGGGTGGGATGCGTCGGGCGACGGCCCGCTCCGGGGCGGGAGCTCACAGGCGGGCGGTGGATCGAGAGAGCCCCCGGCGAGCCCCCGGAGGCCGGCCACGACGCGCTTGCCGGCTAGGGGCACGAGCTCGACCGATCGTTCGATCCCGGGCTCGAACCGCACCGATGTCCCCGCGGGGATCCCGAGCCGCTTACCCCAGGCGTCGTCCCGGTCGAAGGACAGCGCGGCGTTGGCCTCTGCGAAGTGGAAGTGGGAGCCGACCTGCACCGGGCGGTCCCCATGGTTGGCCACGACGACCACGGTCACCGGCCGGCCGGCGTTGTAGTCGTGAACGCCGTCGGCCGTCCCGGCGCCGGAGCCACCGGCGGGCATCGCCGCGGCGCTATCCGGATCGAGACCCCGCCTGGCGGTTGCCCCACCGACGACCACCTCGCCGGGGATCCCGGCGACCTCCCAGGACACCGTGCTCATGGGGACACCGTGCTCATGGGATCGGTTCGTGGATGGTGACGAGCTTGGTGCCGTCGGTGAACGTCGCCTCCACCTGGATCTCGTTGATCATCTCCGGGACACCGGGAAGGACATCGTCGCGGGTGAGCACGTGCCGGCCGGCCCCCATCAGCTCGGCCACCGAACGCCCGTCCCGGGCGCCCTCGAGCACGAACGCGCTCACCACGGCGACGGCCTCGGGATAGTTCAGCCTGAGCCCCCGCTCCCGCCGCTCCCTGGCCACCATGGCGGCCAGGGACACGAGGAGCTTCTCCTGCTCGTGGACGCTCAGCCGCATGCCGTCCTCGCCAAGTCGCCGGCGCCGGCCATCGGAGAGGGACCGTCCCCGGTCCACCGGCTTTCCCGGACGCGGCGCACGCGACGGCTGGTCATGTCGCGACCGTAGGACCCGACCATTTCGGGACGGTGTCCGACGTGTTTCTTCCACGTGAACTGATCCCGCTGGTCGGGCTGGGACCCCTCCTGGTCCAGGCAGCCGAGTACGGCTACCTGCATTCGATCGCCCGGCTGCCGTACCCGCTGTGGCCGGCTCTGACGCTCCACCCCTGGGCCCGCCGTCAGCAGGTCACCCGTCGCTACCTACTCGGTGGGCTCGTCGCCGCCGATGGCATCGAGCTCGCCCGCTGGAGTGTCCTGCTGGTGCAGGGACGGTGGGTGGACTGA
>JAKADK010000159.1 GCA_021820665.1 Actinomycetes bacterium
CGCTGCCAGGTGGACCACATCGTGCCCTGGGCACAAGGTGGGCCCACGACCCAGGAGAACGGTCGCCTCCTGTGTGGGTATCACAACCGACTGAGAAACCAGCGGCCACCGCCGTCTAGCTGATGGCGGTGCCTGATGGCCGTGGCTCACCGGAGCAGTGCACCGCCGTACCGTTCTGCCGTCCGTTCGCCTGACCGCCCGTTCGCCGTTCGTCCGTTCGCCTGACCGTCGTTCGCCCCGGGATTCCCGCTGCCGGCGGCGAGCCGGGGATCATGGCACCGGCTGGGTTCCCAGCGTGACGGTCATCGGCTTCTCCGTGGCGCCCTCCCTAGACCACGACCGGTACCTTCTCACCGGGTGCTGTGCGTTGCTCGGCGTTGACCAGGCCGGTCGTCGAGGTGACCACGTGATCGTCGAACCGGATCACGATGTCCCCAGGAACGATGCCGCCGGCCTTGGCGGGTGAGGCCGCCGCCACATGGACCACCACTGCCCTGCTCGACACAGCGAAGCCGTACTCCGAGCCAAGGGCAGGCGTGTTTTCCTCTACCTCCACCCCGAGATATGCCCCAGGGGTGCCGCTCGTGCCACCTTTTTCGAGCCCAGGCAATGCCGCTTCCAGATCCTCGGACGGGATGGCGAAACCGATGTCCACCGCCTGGGGTCACAACGGACACGGCAATCGGCCGGGAGGCACGGTGGCGATCGACAAGCCGTTGCCACTCCCGGGGTGCGCGTCGCGGGCCCGTCCAGAGCTGAGTCTCATGCGTCATGGGCGTACACGTCCGCATCGGCCAACACTTCGATGACGTACCTCAGGGAATGGTTGTAGGCGTAGATGGCGCCGGGGATGTCACGTCCGTCCCGGGCGCCGTTGGTGCACAGCATCCGGGCCGCGGCGTAGATGGCATCGGCCGGGTCGTAGGGGCTTGGCGGATCGGCGCCGCCGGGGGGAACCGGCTCGTCGTAGGCGGCGAACGTGGCTGGGAGGAACTGCATCGGGCCCACGGCGCCCGCGGTCGAGGGATGGTCGTCCCTCCCCTGGGCGGTCTCGACCTCGCCGATGGCGGCGAGCACGCTCCACGGCAGGCCCGGACACGTGGCGGCCGCCGCCCGGTAGTCCCGGAGATAGGCGGCAGGGATGCGGCCCGGTACCAGGCCGGAGGGTGGTCCACCGAGTGGTGGGGTGGGGTCGAGGCCGACGAGGCCGACGAGCGCCACCATGGCGAGGCCGACGACACCGACGATGCCGGCGAACACGCCGATGAACAGGATGACCAACGCTCGGGGGGCCACGGGCCGCAGGCTTCTCCCTTCGCTACGGTGGGGTTCCGACGTCGCCGGGCCACGTCACACCGGGTCATCTCGCGCCGAGACCCGGTGGTGAACGACGAGGGCTCCGGCTACCTGGGTGGCAGGCCCGGACGCGAGTGGGTGGAGGTTGCCGCCGTGTTCCCCGGGCGCAGGAGGGCTGAAGTGCTCCGGGTCCAGCATCGGACCGAGGGGGTGAGCGGGACCGCTCAGCGAGCGTGTAGGAGAAGACCGGAAGTCGTCGTTCCCGCGACCGGCGACAGCTCATCACAGGTGGCGGCCGCGGGCAAGGGGGAGGGCGCCGGCGGTCGCTGGAGTCAGGACCGGCGTGCCAGTTCCACCACGGCGGCGATGTCGTCGCCGTCGATCCCGGCGTCGGTCATGGCCTCGTAGCGCCGGCGGACGCTCGCGGTAACGGGCAGGGTCAGGCCGCACCCGGCGGCCAGCTCCTCGGTGAGCCGTAGGTCCTTGGCGCCGAGCCGTCCGGAGAACCATCCGTCGTGGGTGTCTCCCACGATGTTGGCGATCCGGTTGTGGAGGCCCGGCGCCACCATGGGTGACGTCGTCAACAGGTCGGTGAGGAGCTCGTCGGCGATCCCGGCCCGCTGGGCGGTGGCGACGACCTCGGCCACGACGCTGACGCCGGCCATGAGCAGCGTGTTGGAGAGCACCTTCCAGGTCGTCGCCGTGCCGGGGTCGTCCCCGAGGACCCGCCACGACGCCGAGAGGGCGTCCCACATCGGAGCGAGGCGTTCGATGGAGGTGCGAGGTCCGGCGACGAGGTAGGAGGCGCTCCCGTCGGCCACGGCTCGGGGCGCCCCGAGGACGGGCGAGGCGACCATCGCGCCCCCGGGGACTTCGGCAGCCTCCCGGCGGGAGGTGGCGGGAGCCACCGTGCTCGAGTCCACGAGCACCGCGTCGCCGAGGACCGTCGACAGGGAGGGAGAGCCGAAGAGGAGGTCGAGCACGGCATCGTCGTCGGCAAGCGACAGGACCACGGCCTCGGCACCGTCGGCGGCAGCGGCGACGGTGCCGGCCTCTGTGGCGCCCACGTCGAGCACCTCGTTGGCCCGGCCGGGGGTCCGGTTCCACACGACCACGTCGTGGCCCGTTCGGCATAGCCGGGTGGCGATGGCTCGGCCCATGTTGCCCATTCCCATGACGGTGATTCGCATATCGGCGTGCTCTCCTCGTGTCGTGCTCGTGTCGTGCTCGTGTCGTGCTCGTGGGCGTGGCGGCGCTCCGGATCGCCGGCGGTGGCGGCCGTTCCCATGTCGCCTGGCCCGCCCATCTGCCCGCTGTCGGCGCCTGCGCCTCGTAGGCTCGGGCGATGCAATGCGATCGGTGGCCGTGGACGGCGTGCCCGGGAGCGAGCGGTCTGACCGGGTCGTGCGAAGCGGGCCGGGGTGCCTCGTCCCACCCTACGCGCTCGCTCGGCAGGAGAGGGACCCGCATCGGTGGGGGCCGGCCGTGACCGGCAATCCGTGGCTCGAGGGACCGGGGGCCCGCGGGTCGGACTACGACCGGCACTTCGAGGAGTTGGCCGCTGCCGGCATCGACGTCCACGGTGAGGCCACCCTCGTGGAGTCCTACGGGGTGCGTTCCGTGCTGGACGCCGGATGCGGCACTGGTCGGGTGGCCGTCGAGCTAGCCCGCCGGGGTGTGGAGGTGGTCGGGGTCGACCTGGACGGGTCCATGTTGGACGCCGCCCGGACGAAGGCGCCGGGACTGGCGTGGGTCGAGGCGGACCTGGCGTCGGACCTGGACCTCGGACGGCGGTTTGACGCCGTGGTGATGGCCGGGAACGTCATAATCTTCGTGACGCCGGGGACCGAGGGCC
>JAKADK010000009.1 GCA_021820665.1 Actinomycetes bacterium
GGCACACTCGGATCCGCCCGCAATGGGCAGTGCAGGGGACGTGGTCGCGACGGGCTCGGACGAGCCGTGAACGTCCCGGTCGAAGGGGCCAGCTCCGACAGCGCCGACAGCGCCGGGAGCGCCGACAGCTCCGACAGCGTCGACGACGCCGGGAGCGCCGACAGCTCCGACAGCGCCGGGAGCGCCGACGCTGGTCCGCAGCGTGCGCCGCGTTCCGATTGCCCGGCCCTGGCCAAGCATCGACCGCGCCGGGGTGTGCGGACCCGTGGCCGGATCGCCGCCGTGCTCGGTGTGGTCGTGGTGGTTGCCGCGGCTGCGACGGTCGATGCCGTCGTCGAGCATCCCCACCTCCCTGGGCCGCCGGCGTTCGGGGACGGGAGCACCGTGGTTGCCGGGACGGCGGTCGCCTCGGCTTGGGCGTGTGCGGGGGGCACGGTCGGTTCGGGGAGCGGCGGTGTCTCGGCCGCGCCGACCTACTACCTCACCAACACCACTGACCACGTGGTGACCGGCACCATGTCGAGTGTCGTGGGCGGCAGCAAGGGCCACTCGTCACCGCCAGCCCGCCAGGCGCTCTCGGTCCCCGCCTTGGGCACCACCGCCGTGCGTCCGGCTGCCTCCCTTCCCTCGGGGGCGGTGGCCTCGTCGTTCGTGCTCGCGGGGGGTGGCGTGGGGGTGACCGAGGTCGTTGCCGGACCCACGGGCTGGAGCCGGGCGCCGTGTGCCTCGCTCACGTCTCCCACCTGGTACTTCGCCGGTGGATCGACGAGCGGTGCCGGATCGCTGGAGCTCGCGATGTTCAACCCCACCGATGCCGTCACGGTCGTCGACGTGTCGTTCACCACCCCGACGGGGGTCGTCGACCCGGCGAACTACCAAGGGCTGGTCATCCCGGCGGGACAGGTGCTGACGGAGAACGTGGGCACCTACGTCCAGGACCGACCGGAGATCGCCACGATCGTCCAGGCTGTGTCCGGCCGCCTCGTGGCGGATGAGACCCAGCAGTGGGTTGCCGCGCCCAACCGAGGCCTTTCCGTGCGCCTGGGCTCGCCGGCAGCCTCCGATACGTGGCAGTTCGCCCAGACCACCGATCTTCCCGGCTCCACCGTGACCTTCCACCTCTTCAACCCTGGCGCGTCGGCTGCAACCGTCTCGTTGACGTTCCATCTCACCGGCGCGTCGGTCGTCCCGATGGTGCTGACCGTTCCGGCCCAGTCGATCGTGGACTTCGTCTCCTCGAAGGTCTCCCGGGTGCCGGCCGGACGCCCGTACGCGCTCACCGTCGCGTCGGGTCGCGGGCACGGGCTGGTGGTGGCGCGTTCGGTGGCCGAGGCCGGGAGCGGGTCCCCGCCCACGTGGGGGGCGAGCAGCGGTACCGTGACTCTGGCAAGGCGCTGGCTCGTGCCGCCGCCGGGCGCGCCGGGCGCGCCGGGCGTCGCCGGGGCAGCCGTGACGTCGCTCGCGGTCTCCGACCCGGGGCGCCGAGCGGCCCATGTGGTCGTGTCCGAGCTCGGCGACCCGAAGCTCAGGATCCCGCTCACGATCGCTGCGGGCACCGTCGCGGTCCTCGACCCACCCGTGGTGGGGGGACTGGACGCGTATGAGCTGCGTTCCGACACGCCGGTGGCGGTGGAGGAGGATGCCGCTCCGACGGCCGGCCCCGGCGTCGTGGCGTTCTCCGGTCTGCCGATGCACTGACCTGCCGGAGGAGCAGGAGATCGTGGGCGCCGGGCGGACCGGCGCCAGTCCGGTCAGCGGTTCGCGGGCGGCGGAGGCGGGGCCTGTGGAGGCCACCCACCCTGCCCCTGGTGGCCGGGCCACGCCGGCGGCGGAGGCGCCCAGTGTCCCGGCGGCGGCGGCGGCGGCCACGGCGGCGGCGGTCCGTCGTCCGGGCCGGCGGGTGCCTGGTCGGCGGTGCGACCTGATCCGTTGCCGCTGGTCGCCCCGTTCGCCTGGCCGCTGCCTCCTGCCGGCGCGTCGGATCCTTCCGACCGGGACAGCCGTCCGCTCGGTCGTCCGCTCGGCACATGGGCGCCGGTGGCGACGCGAGCCGCCTCACCCTCGGACGGTTCGGGCGCGCCACCATCCCCGTTGGTCGCGCCTGCTCCGTTGGCGGGACCCGTCAGCTCGTGGTCGGCTGCCACGAAGATCGGCGGCACCTTCTTCGCCCCGTGCTCGTGCACGGGCTTCCCGTAGGCGGTGTCGACCAGACGACCGACGGTCTCCCCGTCGATCGTCTCCTCGTCCAGCAATGCCCGCGCCACGGCGTCGAGCCCGCCCCGGTGATGGGCCAGCACCTCGATGGCCCGCTCCTCCTGGGCGCGCAGGATTGCCTCCACCTCGTCGTCGATCACGGTGCTGGTGTTCTCGGAGTAGTCCCGGGTGTGCATCAGGTCCTCGCCCAGGAAGACCTGGCCCTGGGAGCCCCAGGCCATGGGGCCGATCTTCTCGCTCATGCCCCACTCCCGGACCATCTTGCGGGCGAGCTCGGTGTTGCCCACCAGGTCGTTGGCGGCGCCGGTGGACAGGTCGCCGTAGACGAGCAACTCGGCGGCACGACCGCCCATCCGAACGGCGAGCGAGTCCTCGATGTGCCGGCGCGGGTAGATGTGGCGCTCTTCGAGCGGGAGCTGCTGGGTGACCCCGAGGGCCATGCCCGTGGGGAGAATGGTGACCTTGTGCACCGGATCGGCGTCGGGTAGGACGTAGGCGAGGACGGCGTGCCCACCCTCGTGGAAGGCCACCCGCTCCTTCTCGTCGTCGGACAGGGCCAGGCTCTCCCGGCGTTGGCCCATGAGGACCCGGTCCCGGGCCGCCTCGAAGTCCCGGTTCTCGATGACCTTGCTGCCGCGCCGCACGGCGTGGAGGGCAGCCTCGTTGACCAGGTTGGCCAGGTCGGCCCCGCTCATGCCCGGCGTCCCGCGGGCTACCAGGCCCAGGTCGACGTCGGGGGAGACGCGCTTGTCCCGGCAGTGCACCTGGAGGATGGGCAGGCGCTCCTCCAGATCAGGGAGGGGTACCACGATCTGACGGTCGAACCGGCCGGGACGGAGGATGGCGGCGTCGAGGATGTCGGGACGGTTCGTGGCGGCCATCACCACGATCCCCTCTGTCGGGTCGAAACCGTCCATCTCGGAGAGCATCTGGTTGAGCGTCTGCTCACGCTCGTCGTGCCCGCCGCCGAGCCCGGCGCCGCGCTTGCGGCCGATGGAGTCGATCTCGTCGATGAAGACGATGGCCGGTGCCTGCTTCCGGGCCGTCTGGAACAGGTCGCGCACCCGGGAGGCGCCGACGCCCACGAACATCTCCATGAAGTCCGAGCCGCTCACCGACATGAAGGGGACACCCGCCTCACCTGCCACTGCCCGTGCGAGCAGGGTCTTGCCGGTCCCCGGGGGACCGACGAGCAAGATGCCCTTCGGGATCCGGGCACCGATCTCCTTGAACCGGCCGGGCGTCTTCAGGAAGTCGACCACCTCGCTGATCTCCAGCTTCACCCCGCCATAGCCGGCGACGTCCTCGAAGGTCGTCGACGGACGCTCGGTCGAGTAGAGCTTGGCCTTCGACCGGCCGATGGACATCACGCTGCCCATCTGACCCTGCGCCTTCCGGTTGAAGTAGACGAACACCCCGATGATCAACGCCAGCGGGAGGAGGTACTCCAGGATGCCGGTGAAGAGGTTGGGGCTCGAGGTGGTGTACCCGACGCTCTTCACGTCGCTCTCGATGGTCTTGTACTCGCCGTTGAGGAGCGGGTAGGGGCCGTTCACCGTGTACTTCGTCCCGTTGGACAGCGTGCCGGTGATGACCCCGGTGGCGTTGTCGACGCTGGCCGACGACACCTGCTTGGAGGTGACGTCCTTCATGAACGTCCCGTAGTCGACCGAGGTGGCGTTCGAACGGTGCAGCAACCCGGGCAGGACGAGGATGGCGAGGAACGCCACGACGATGACCATGCCGATGACCCGCCAGTTCCGGTTGGGGATCGGGCCGTTCGGGCCGCTCTGTCCCGGTCCACCGCCTCCGGGCAGCGGGGGACCAGGCGGCAGGTCGGGGTTGGGAGGAGTCACCCCACTATGCTACGCACCCGGTCAGGTCGATGGTGCATCGAGGGTCGCCGGGAGCGCCTCTGGGGGTGCCCGGGTCCGCTCCGGCACCGGCGGGGCACCGGCGGGGCACCGGCCCGATGCCTCCGTGCCTCATCCTCTCCTCGGCGTGGTCGTGCGCGGAGTGGAGATCCGATCGCCAGGAGAGGCGGGTGCTCTGGCGCGCACTGCTGGTGGTCCGGTGCGGTCGGTATCGTGTCCGGGTGACCATCGGGCCGCCGCCGAGCCGGGAGCTCGTTCCGCCCACCCCCGCCCCGGATGGCACCCTCGGTGACCAGTTGCGGGCGGGAGCGGCCCCTGCCACCCGGAGCAGGGCGTGGGTCTGGCTCCTGGCCGGGGCCGGCGGGTTCCTCGCCGGTGAGATCATTGCCACGGTCTTCGCTGTCGTGACCGGATCGATCGCCGGTGACCACGAGGGCCTGGCCACCATTGCCGCCCTGCGCGAACCGCCTGAGTGGTACATCGTCTCGACGCTGCTCGGGCTGTGGTGCGGGTTCTTCGGCGGCCCGTGGCTGGCCAGCATGACCCACGGCACCAGGCGGCTGGTCGCCGACATGGGCCTGCGGTGGCGATGGATCGACCTGCTCGGGGTGCCGATAGGCGTCGCCGGGCAGTTCCTGGTAGCGCTTCTCTATCTTCCCTTCGAGCATCACATCGCGCATTTCACCCAGAAATTCGACGCGCCGAGCCAGAAGCTCACCGGTGGGGCCCACGGCGTCGGGTTCGTGGTCATCGCCGTCCTGACCGTGGTGGGCGCGCCGTTCTTCGAGGAGCTGTTCTTCCGGGGTCTCCTGCTCCGGTCGTTCGCCCGGCTCTTCGACACGACCGGCTCCTTCGTCGGCGCCGCCGGACGTTGGATCGGGCCGGCGGCGGCCATCGTCTCGACCGGGGTTCTCTTCGGGCTGGCCCATGCCGAGTCGTTGCAGCTACTCGGCCTGGCCACGTTCGGGGTCATCTTGTCGGCGATCTCGTACCGGACGGGGCGCCTGGGGATGAACATGGCGGCGCACTCGGCCTTCAACCTCGTGGCCGTGATCGCCATCGTGGCCGGAGGCTCCGGCGGGACGGTCCTCCGCTGACATGAGGGCCTCTGGGGGCCGGCTCCGGTGAGCGGGCGCGTCCGGAGCTGGGCCCACCGCCTTGCTGCGCCGCGGACGGCAGCCACCTGGGCGGCGATCGCCGCCATCGTCGGAGCGACCGCCGTCGTGCTCTGGCAGCTCCATCCCTCATTGCTCCTGGCCAACACCACGACCGACGGCGGGGACATGGGTGCCCACGTGATGCTGCCGGCGTTCTTGGAAACCCACTTGTTGAACCACGGGCGGCTGACCGGCTGGGACCCGGCGTGGTACGACGGGTTCCCTGCCTACACCTTCTACTTCCCCCTGCCACCGCTCCTGACCGTGGCGTTCAATGCCGTGGTCACCTACGACGTGGCCTTCAAGCTGGTCACGGTACTCGGGTCGCTGACCCTTCCCCTGGCGGCGTGGTCGTTCGGGAAGCTGGCGGGTCTCCGCGACCCCGGTCCCGGCTGCCTGGCGGCGGCCACGTTGCCGTTCCTGTTCGAGTCGAGCTTCACCATCGACGGGGGCAACCTGCTCTCCACCCTGGCGGGAGAGTCGTCGTACTCGCTCGCCTTGTCGCTGGCACTGGTGTTCATGGGCTTGATGGCCTACACCCTGCGCACCGGACGCCACCGAGTCCTGGCCGCCGTGCTTCTCTGCGCCGTCGTCCTGAGCCACGTCGTGGTGGCGGTCTTCGCCGTGGCCGGCGCCCTGCTGTGGGTAGTGCTCGATCGGGACCTCCTCCGCGTGGTGTCCCGCCGTGCGGCGGCACACCGGGCCCGGGCCCGCGTCGGCCGCCGGCTGTGGCGGCTCGTCGTCGTCGTCGCCGTCGGGAGCGCGCTCAGTGCCTGGTGGGTCGTCCCGTTCCTGCTCCGGCTCCCCTACACGACCAACATGGGGTGGCAGAACCTGACCGACTACGTCACCCTGCTGTTCCCGGCGTCCGACCGGTGGCTGCAGGCCGCGGACCTCGTCGCTCTGGCGACGTGGGCGTGGCGTCGGAGCGCGCTCTCGAAGATGACGGGCTACCTCTCCGTACTGGGCGCGGTGATGGCGGGGATCGTCTGCCTGGACCCTCAGGGGAAGCTCTACAACGTCCGGTTCCTGCCGCTGTGGTTCGTCTGCGCCTACCTCGTCGCCGGGATGGCGGTGGCCGAGCTGGTGTCGTGGTCGGCGATCCTTCTCCGCCGCCGTCGCCAGGACCGGTGGGCACGGGCGGCTGCGATCCGACTGGTCGGCCTGCCGGGGTCGTGGGCTCCGGGCCGGCGGATCACGCGAACGGCTCGACCGCGGGTCCAGGCGAGCCCGGCCGGGGGGGTTGCCGGGTCCCTCGTGGCCCTGGCCGGGGCGCTACTGGCCGTGGTCCCCCCGCTGGTCGTGCCGACCGCCCTGTCGCACATCGGGATCACGGTCGGTGCCGACCAGCCCTCGGCCTGGGCCACGTGGAACTACTCCGGGTACCAGGAGAAGCCCGACTACCCGGAGTACCGAGCCGTCGTCGAGATGATGGCGAAGGTCGGCGCCGACCGCGGGTGCGGGAGAGCGATGTGGGAGTACAGCCCGACGCTGAACCGCTTCGGCACGACCATGGCGCTCATGCTCCTGCCCTACTGGACCAACGGCTGCATCGACTCCATGGAAGGGCTCCTCTTCGAGTCCTCGGCCACCACGCCCTACCACTTCTTGAACCAGAGCGAGCTGTCCCAGACGCCGTCGGAGGCCATGGCCGGCCTGCCTTATGCCGGCGTCGACGTTCCCCTCGGCATCGAGCACCTCCAGATGCTCGGGGTCCGGTATTTCCTCGCCTCGTCTCCCGAGATCGAGCAGGCGGCCAACGCCGACCCGTCGGCCCGGCTGGTCGCGTCGACCGGGCCGTGGCGGACCGACTTCGGGGGCCAAGAGCTGGTGACGACGTGGGACGTCTACCAGATCGCCCGGTCCCCGCTGGTGGTGGCCTTGCGCCACCAGCCCGTCGTGTGGACCGGGGTCCAGCCTGGCCAGAGCAGCTGGTTGGCGCCGTCGGTCAGTTGGTACCAGCACCCGAGCCGGTGGAATGTCGTGCCGGCGGAGGGCGGGCCGGCCACGTGGAGGCGCGTGCCTCCGACCGACACGCACCCACCGGTCACACCGGAGCCGGCGACCACGGTGACCGGGGTGTCGACCACTGACGAGTCCATCCGGTTCCACGTGTCCCGCACGGGCACGCCCGTGGAGGTGCGGGTCTCCTACTTCCCGAACTGGCACGCCACCGGCGCGTCGGGTCCGTGGCGGGTCGCCCCCAACCTCATGGTCGTCGTTCCCACCTCCCACGAGGTGGTCCTCGACTACGGCACCACGAACGTCAACAGGGCCGGATGGGCGATGACGCTGGTCGGGGTCCTTGCCAGCCTGGCGGTCCTCGGTGCCGGGTGGCGGGCGAGGCGCCGGGGGACGGCCCGCCGGGGCGTGTCGCCGGGCTGACCGCGAAGAGGCGCCATCCGGCGCCAGGGGGTCGCTCCGGCTGGGTGCCACCCGCCCCCGGGGGCGGGTCCCGGGCGGGGTCCGAGCACCTGGGTAGGATGATCCCTCCATGACCTCCCTCGGCGACGTCTTCAAGGCCTACGACATCCGCGGCACCGTGCCAGAGCAGCTCGACCCCCTCCAGTTCCGGGCCATCGGGGCGGCCTTCGCCCGGTTCGCCGGCGCGCCCACCGTGCTCGTGGCCCGCGACATGCGGGAGTCGGGCGTCGCCCTGAGCGAGGCCTTCTCGCTGGGTGCTCGGTCCGAAGGGGCTGCGGTGATCGACCTGGGTCTGGCCTCGACGGATCTCCTCTACTTTGCCTCCGGCATGTACGACGCGCCGGGCGCCATGTTCACGGCCTCCCACAACCCGGCCCGCTACAACGGATGCAAGCTCTGCCTGGCTGGAGCCAGGCCGATCGGGCGCGACACCGGCCTGGCCGAGATCCAAGCGACCGCGGAGGAACTGCTCGGGGAGTGGTCGGCGGGCGGGGCGCCGCCGCTGGCAGCGGCGGACCTCGCCCCCCGTTCGGAGCGGGACATCCTCGAGGCGTACGCCACCCACGTGCGGTCGTTCGTGAACGTCAGTGCGCTCCGGCCGCTGAAGGTGGTGGCCGACACCGCCAACGGGATGGGGGGACTCGTGGTGCCCGCCGTCTTCAAACCGCTCCCGTTCGAGGTGGAGATCCTCTTCCCGGAGCTGGACGGGACCTTCCCGAACCACCCTGCGGACCCTATCCAGCCGGAGAACCTGGTGGCGTTGCGCCGCGCCGTACTGGACTCGGGGGCCGATATCGGGCTGGCCTTCGACGGCGACGCCGACCGGGTCTTCCTGGTCGACGAGCAGGCCGAGCCGGTCTCGGGGTCGCTCACCACGGCCCTGGTAGCGACGGCCATGCTCGACAAGCATCCGGGCGCCACGGTGCTCTACAACTGCATCTGCTCGAGGACCGTGCCGGAGGTCATCGCCGAGCACGGAGGGGTGGGCGTCCGCACCCGCGTCGGGCACAGCTTCATCAAGCAGGTCATGGCCGACACCGGTGCGGTGTTCGGCGGCGAGCATTCGGGGCATTACTACTTCCGCGACAACTACCGGGCCGACTCGGGGATCATCGCCGCCATGGTCGTGCTCGAGCTGCTGAGCGTGTCGGCCGAGCCGCTGTCGGCCCTGCTCGCCCCGTACCGTCGCTACGCCGCATCGGGGGAGATCAACACCGAGGTGGCGGATCCAGCCGGGGCGGTGGAAGCGATGGCGGCCGCCGTCGAGGCGGCAGGTGGGGCGCTCGGCGTGGCCGACCGTCTCGACGGGCTCACCGTGGACCGCGGTGACTGGTGGTTCAACCTCCGGCCATCCAATACCGAGCCGCTCCTCCGTCTGAACGTGGAGGCGCCCACGCCCGAGGCGTGCGCGGCCCACGTCGAGGAGGTCTTGGCCGAGGTGCGGGGACGGGCCCGCTGAGCATGGCGCTCGACCCGTTCCTGCTCGATATCCTCGTGTGCCCGGAGGACAAGGGCTCGTTGGCGTACCTCCCCGACGAGGACCGGCTCTACAACCCCCGGTTGCGGAGGAGCTACCCGATCCACGACGGGATCCCGGTGATGCTGGTCGACGAGTCCGAGCCGGTCGACGATGCCGAGCACGCCCGGCTCATGGAGCTGGTCCGTGCCGGGGCCCGGATGACCGGCCCCCCGACCGATGCCGGGCCACGGGACGGCGGGGGACGGTGATCGGCGGGCCGGACTCGCTCGGGCCGGACTCGCTCGGTCTGTGGGACGCACTGCTCGGGCTCCCTGCCCAGGTGGCCGAGGCGGTGGCAGCGGCAGAGGCGCTCCCCGCGCTGCCCCGCCGTGAGCAGGTGGAGCACGTGGTCGTCCTCGGGGTCGGTGGCAGCGGCGACGCCGGCGACGTCGCGGCCACCGTCGCCGCGCCGTTCCTCCCGGTCCCGATCACGGTGGTGAAGGACTACGAGCCTCCCGAGTACGTGGGCTCGGGAACGCTGGTGTTCGCCCTGTCGTGGTCCGGTTCCACAGAGGAGACGATGGAGGCGGCGACGGCGGCCTACGAGGCGGGTGCCTTCCTGGTCGTCGTCGCCGGCGAGGGAACGCTGCTCGAAAGTGCTCGAGAGTGGTGCGTGCCGTGGGTGCCCATCCCGTCGGCCCTGCCCGGATCACGCCCGGCGATCGGAGCGCTCGCGGTTCCGGTGCTGGTGGTCCTCGAACAGACAGGGCTGTACCGGGGCGCGAGCCACTGGGTCGCCGAGGCGGTGGCGCAACTCCGCCGGCGTCGTGACGAGCTGGCGATGCACGGGGGTGTCGCCGAGGCGGTGGCGCGGCGCATCGGCCGGACCATCCCGCTCGTCCACGGTGTCCACGATCTGGGGGCGACCGCGTCGCGGCGCTGGAAGGCCGTCGTCAACCAGTACGCGAAGACGCCGGCGTTCTCGAACGTCTACCCGGCGCTGTGCCACGACGAGGTGGCCGGTTGGGGGCAGCACGGGGACGTCACCCGGCAGGTGATCACCCTGGTGTCGCTCCGGCACGACGGCGAGCACCCGCAGGCCGCTCTCCACGTGGACGAGGTCGTCGAGGAGCTGCGGGAGGTGGTGGCCGACACGGTCAGCGTTCGGGCCGGCGGGGAGGGGGCGCTGGCCCAGTTGCTCGATCTCGTCATGGTGGGCGACGCCGTGGCACTCCATCTGGCCGCGGCTGCGGGGATCGATCCGGGCCTCGCTCCCATGATCGAGGCACTGCGGATGCCGTCGGGCGGCTGACGTCGGCGCCGGTGGGTCTGCACCGGGAGCGGGAGCGGTCGATGTTGCGGGACGGTGACGGGAACATGGCGGACCCGTGAATTCGCAATCACCCCGTGGACGTGGGTGACGAGGGGCGTACACTGCACGGGTGAGCTGTGTGCGGGTCTGTGGTTGCAAGTCGAGGCCAGTCGCAGGCGAAACGACCCACGTAAGGCAACACCTGGTTGCTGAGCATGGTGCGGCTTAGGAGTAAGACCTGCCCGTGCCGCCCCCGATCGTCGGGGGCCGGCGGAGAGGGGATGACGCGCCCGGCACGGTGCCGCAGGGCTGGGCCGGCTGAGCCGGGTCTCCCGGTCGCCGGCACCGGGGCGCAACGCCTCCTGCAGGCGAGTGTGGGGTCAAAGACCAGGTCAGCCGCCCGCAGCTCACCGGCCCACACGCACGGGACGGCCGTGCCGGGATCGAGCCCGGAGGGATGCCGCCGGAGAAGGAACCGACCGTAGAAGGGGATCACCTGTAGCACCGAGAAGCACCGAGCAACACCGATCCAGAGGAGGCGAACACGTGGACGTCGTCATCGCGAACGGGAGAAGGCTTGTGCCAGACGAGATGCGGGCCCTGATCGAGGAGAAGGTGGTCCATCTGGGTCACCTCTGTCCTCACCTGGACCGGGCCCAGGTGAGCTTCACCGAGGAGCACAACCGCAGGATCCCCGACCGGGAACGCTGCGAAGTCGTGATGAAGGGGCATGGCCGGGTTCTCCGCGCCCATGCCGCAGCCCGGGATCCCCTGGTTGCCGTCGACCTGGTCGTGGAGAAGCTCGAGCACCAGTTGGAGAAGCAGAAGGGCAGGCTGGTCGGACGGTCGCACCCGCGCCACCGGGCGAGCCCGCGGGTGAGGCCGGAAGGTCGCCCCGAGCGTCGCATCGCATCGGCATGACCTGAGCAGGGGGCCCGGCTGGCCGCCGCCCTCGGCAGTGCCCCGTGCGCGTCCGCCGGTCGCCGTGCGCCGCGGCCGACCCGGTCGTGGCAGTGTCGGACGGCCGCGGGCAACCCGGTCGCGACAGTAGAGTGGGATCCCCATGAGCGTGTTCACCAAGGTTCTCCGCGCCGGCGAGGGGAAGAAGGTCCGCCGCCTGGCGGAGATCGTTCCTCTCGTGAACGACCTGGAGCCCGAGATGGAGGCGCTCTCCGACGACGAGCTGGCCGCGTCCACCGTGCGCTTCCGCGAGCGGATCGACCGGGGGGAGAGCCTGGAGGACCTCCTGGTGGAGGCGTACGCCGTGGTGCGCGAGGCGGCGTGGCGGGTGCTCGGTCAGCGCCATTTCGACGTGCAGCTGATGGGGGGGATGGCGCTGCACTTCGGGTGGATCGCCGAGATGAAGACGGGTGAGGGCAAGACCCTCGTCTCGACGCTGCCCGTCTACCTGAACGGCTTGACCGGCGAGGGCGTCCACGTGGTCACGGTGAACGACTACCTCGCCACCAGGGACGCGGAGTGGATGGGCCGGCTCCACCGTTTCCTCGGCCTCACGGTCGGACGGGTGGGTCCCGACGTGGACGACGCCGCCGCGAAGCGGCTGGCCTACGCCGCCGACGTGACCTACGGGACGAACACCGAGCTGGGGTTCGACTACCTGCGTGACAACATGGCGCGGACGAAAGAGGCCATGGTCCAGCGCGGCCACCGGTTCGCCATCGTCGACGAGGTCGACTCCATCCTCATCGACGAGGCCCGCACCCCGCTCATCATCTCCGGCCCGGCCGCAGAGTCGGCGAAGCTGTACTACCAGTTCGCCGGGATCGTCCGCACGCTGCGCCCAGACGAGGACTACGAGGTGGACGAGGAGAAGCGGATCGTGGTGCCGACGGAGGCCGGCATCGAGAAGGTCGAACGCCAGCTCGGGGTGGAGAACCTCTACGACGCGGTGGCGGTGAACTACGTGCACCACCTCAACCAGGCCCTCCTGGCCAAGGAGCTCTACCACCGGGACAAGGACTACCTCGTGGCCGGGGGTGAGGTGAAGATCGTCGACGAGTTCACCGGCCGCACACTGGACGGACGTCGGTGGTCCGACGGGCTCCATCAGGCCGTGGAGGCCAAGGAGCGGGTCCGGATCAACGAGGAGAACCACACCTGGGCGACGGTCACGCTCCAGAACTACTTCCGGCTCTACGACAAGCTGGCGGGGATGACCGGGACGGCGGAGACCGAGGCGTCGGAGTTCGCCAACACCTACAACCTCCCCGTGGTGCCGATCCCCACCAACAAACCCCTCGTTCGCCGGGACTTCCCCGACCTCATCTACAAGACCGAGGAGGCCAAGTTCGCCGCCGTGGTGGAGGACATCATCGAACGCCAGGCGACCGGGCAACCGGTCCTGGTCGGCACGGCGTCGGTGTCGAAGTCCGAGGTCCTCTCCGCCCTCCTCGAGAAGAAGGGGGTCCCCCACGAGGTCCTCAACGCCAAGCAGCACTCCCGGGAGGCGGAGATCGTCATGCAGGCCGGCCGGATCGGGGCCGTGACGGTGGCGACGAACATGGCCGGGCGCGGCGTGGACATCCTGCTCGGGGGGAACCCCGAGGGTCTGGCCCACCGGGAGGCCGCCGCCCGCGGCCTCGACCTGGACACCGACGAGGGCCGGGCGGAGCTGGCCCGCATCCGGACCGAGCTCGACGAGCGCTGCCGGGAGGAGGGGGACGAGGTCCGCTCGCTCGGCGGCCTCTACGTGCTCGGCAGCGAGCGTCACGAGAGCCGGCGGATCGACAACCAGCTGCGCGGTCGCGCCGGCCGGCAGGGCGATCCCGGCGAGAGCCGGTTCTTCCTGTCGCTCGAGGACGACCTCATGCGACTGTTCGCCACCGGTGCGATGAACTGGGTGATGGGGCGAGCCCTTCCCGACGACGTGCCCATCGAGGCGAAGATGGTGACCAAGGCCATCGAGCGGGCGCAGAACACCGTCGAGAGCCGGAACGCAGAATCCCGCAAGGACGTCTTGAAGTACGACGAGGTCATGGACAGGCAGCGCAAGGTCATCTACCAGCGGCGCCTGCAGATCATCGAAGGAGAGGACCTGCGGGAGGAGACACGCGAGCTCCTCGAGTCGACCCTGACGGGCCTGGTGAGCTCGGCGTGCCCGAACGACTACGTGGAGGAATGGGACCTGCCCCGGCTCATCACCGAGGTGTCCCAGTACTACCCCACGAAGTTCACGGCCGACGAGCTGCTCGACGCGGTGAGCGCCGCCCAGATCACCGAGAGCCTGCTGGCCGAGGCACTCGAGCTCTACGAAGAGCGGGACGAGACGATCCCCGGTGGTGCAGAGACCGCCCGCCAGCTCGAGCGCGACGTCATGCTCCAGATCATCGACCAGCGGTGGAGGGACCACCTGGCCGACATGGACTACCTGCGGGAAGGCATCAACCTCCGGGCGATGGGGAACCAGGATCCCCTGGTCGCCTGGCAGCGGGACGGCTACGCCATGTTCGAGAAGCTGATGTCCGGCATCGCCGACGACTACCTCCGCTACATCTTCCACGTCCAGGTCATCACCGAGCCCGCTCCCGAGCCGGACCTGGCCGCCGCCAGCTACGCCTCCGCAGACGATCCCGTCCAGAGCACGGGGGCGGTGGCGGCGACCATGGTCGTGCCCCCCGACCTCCTGCAACCGGGGGGGGAGGCGCTGCCGATGACGGGCGTCGGGGGCCTCGCGTCGGCGGCCGGGCGGGCCGTCGACGACGGCGACTCCCAGGTCCCGATCGTGAAATCCGAGCGGGAGAAGCTGGGGCGAAACGATCCCTGCTGGTGCGGGAGCGGGAAGAAGTTCAAGTTCTGCCACGGCGCCAACTGACATGCCCCCGGCCGACACCGGCCACCGCTCCGGCGGGGCCCCCGAGCTCGGTGACGTCGGGGAGGCGATCGAGGTGCTCTCGGCCCGCCTCGAGGAGGCTCGCCGCTACCTCGGCGCCGACCACCTGGCGGTCCGGCGTGCAGAGCTCGAGGACCTGGCTTCCAGCCCCGACCTGTGGGACGACCCCGAGCGTGGTCGGGAGGTCACGACCGAGCTGGGTCGGGTGACCGAGGACCTCGAGGCGCTCGCCTGGCTCTCCGAGCGGATCTCGGACGCCGAGACCCTCGTCGAGCTCGGGCGGGAGGAGGGGGACGCCTCGCTCGACGGTGAGGTGGCAGAGCTCGTGGCCCAAGTGGCCCGCCACCTCGACGACCTGGAGCTGCGGGCGCTGTTCTCCGGGGAGCACGACGAGCGTGACGCGGTGGGGGAGATCCACGCCGGTGCGGGGGGCACCGACGCCCAGGACTGGGCGGAGATGCTGCTGCGGATGTACACCCGGTGGGCGGAGCGCCGCGGCTTCGCCATCGAGATCGACGAGGCGACCCCCGGTCAGGAGGCGGGCCTGCTCTCGGCGACGTTCGTCGTGAAGGGCCGGTACGCGTTCGGCCTGCTGGCGGCCGAGCGGGGCGTCCACCGACTGGTGCGGATCTCGCCGTTCGACGCCCAGCACCGGCGGCAGACGAGCTTCGCCTCGCTCGACGTGGTGCCGTTCCTGGAGGACGTCTCTGGAGAGGTGGAGATCGACGAGAAGGACCTGCGGATCGACACCTACCGGTCGTCGGGGGCCGGTGGCCAGCACGTCAACAAGACGGACTCGGCCGTTCGCCTCACCCACCTCCCCACGGGGATCGTTGTCTCGTCCCAGAACCAGCGCAGCCAGTACCAGAACAAGGCGAAGGCCATGCAGATCCTCGGAGCCAAGCTGGCGGAGCGGCAGCGAGCGGAGCGTCAGGCCGAGATCGACTCCCTCGGGGGCGACCGGGCGGACAACGCCTGGGGGAACCAGATCCGTTCCTACGTCCTCGCGCCCTACCAACTGGTCAAGGACCTGCGGACCAACGAGGAGACCGGGAACGTCGACAGCGTGCTCGACGGGGACATCGAGTTCCTGATCGAGGCGGAGCTCCGCCGCCAGGCCGATCTCCGATGGCGGGACCGGTAGGCACCCGGTAGGCGGGCGGAGGGCGGGGTTCCCCACCGGGTCGTGCCGACGGGGTAGCATGGCGCCGCCGCAAGGTTGTGCCCCGACGTGCCCGCGGCCACCAGCTCCCATGATCCAGTTCGAGAACGTCACGAAGACGTACAAGGGATCGACGGTTGCGCTCCGCAACTGCTCCGTCGATATCGAGAAGGGCGAGTTCGTCTTCTTGGTGGGGCCATCCGGCTCCGGGAAGACGACGTTCATCCGCTTGCTGTTGCGCGAGGAGCTTCCCGACTCGGGGCGGATCTGGGAGGCGGGCCGCGAGATCGGGAAGCTCCCGAAATGGCGCATCCCGTACCTCCGGCGGAACATCGGCTGCGTGTTCCAGGACTTTCGCCTGCTGCCCAGTAAATCGGTCTTCGAGAACGTCGCCTTCGCGCTGGAGGTGATCGGTCGACCGAAGCACGTCATCAACACCCAGGTTCCCCAGGTGCTCGACCTCGTCGGCCTGTCGAAGAAGCGCGACAACCTGCCCGGCGAGCTGTCCGGCGGGGAGCAGCAACGCGTGGCCATCGCCCGGGCGTTCGTGAACCGGCCGCTCATCCTCCTCGCCGACGAGCCGACGGGGAACCTCGATCCCACCACGAGCCTCGGCATCATGCGGCTGCTGGACCGGATCAATCGCACCGGCACCACCGTGGTCATCGCCACCCACGACGCCGGCATGGTCGACCAGATGCGTCGGAGGGTCATCGAGCTCGACCGCGGTGTCCTGGTCCGCGACCAGGCGCGGGGCGTCTACGGGCTCGACGGCTCGGTGTCGGCCGCCGGGGCAGGGTCGCCGACCGGGCTGCCCACCGAGGCGGCGCCCGAGGGTGGGCCCGACGGCCCGATGGCGGCGGAGGCCTGATGGCCGTCTCGATGAGGTACGTCTCCCGCGAGGCCACGACCAACCTGTGGCGCAACCGGATGATGACGGTCGCCGCCGTCCTCACCGTGGCGGTGTCGCTGGCGCTGGTCGGGTCCGCGCTGCTCTTGAAACAGGGCGCCGCCCACGCCACCGAACGATGGCAGCAGGGCGTGAACGTCGTCGTCTTCGTGGACGCCGGGGCCAGCCACTCGGAGTTCACCTCGATCGGTCGCCAGCTTGACCAACTGCCCTACGTGAGATCGTGTACTCCCCGCAGCCAGGCATGGGACTACAACGAGGCCCGGAGCATCGAACCGGCCGAGGTGTTCCAGGCGCTGACGCCGGCGATCACCCCGTCGTCGTGGAGATGCGCGCTGAGCCAGCCCTCGGAGGCGTCCCTGATCGTCCAGCAGTTCAGCGGCAAGCCGGGGGTGCAGCACGTCGCCTCGCCCAGTGCCCAGATCCGGACCATGGAGACGGTGATCCACGTGCTCCAGTGGGCGTTCCTGGCCGTGGCGGCCATCCTGCTGCTCTCGGCATCCGTGCTCATCTTGAACACCATCCGGATGGCGATCTTCGCCCGCCGGCGGGAGGTGTCGGTCATGAAGCTCGTCGGTGCCACGAACTGGTTCATTCGGCTGCCGTTCATGGCCGAGGGCCTGGTCCAGGGTCTGCTCGGCTCGCTCGTCGCCGTTCTCGTCGTGCTCGGCCTGTACTTCGGCCTCCTCGACCAGACGAAAACCGCGGCGAACCAGTCGTCGCTCATCGTCCAGATGTCGCTCGGAGGAGCCGAGGTGGCGGTCACCTGCATCGTGGTGCTGGTGGTGGGGGTGTTGGCCGGCGTGATCGGATCGGCGCTCGCGGTGCGCCGGTTCCTCGACGTCTAGCGAGGGCAGCGAGCCCGCGCCGGCCCGCCGGCGATGCGGCGGGCGATCCAGGCCAGGATCGTGCCACTGGCCGCGCCGAGGACCGAGTCGTGCGTTGCCCCCGCGACGACGTCGAGTGCGGCGGGGTCCCGTTCGGCGCGGCACAGGCGATCGACGACCAGCCGGCGCGTCTCGCCGGCAGGGATGATCCGGTCGGCGGCTCCCTGGACCACCATCGTCGGAACCCGTAGTGGAGCGAAGCCGGGTCGGTTGGCGTCGAGGGCGGCCCGCACCGCCGGGAGGGCGGACCATCCCGGCTCGAACACGCGGTCGACCGGGATGGTCGCGAACCGGGCCGCGGCCGCTCCCGAGCAACCGGACGCGAGCGCCGCAGCGATCCTGGTCGCCGATCGGGTCAAGACCCGGTCGGCGGGGAACCCGGGATCGGCCTCCGACCATGCCCATACGGCCATGACGGCGAAGCCGGTGGCCGGATCGGCGTGGCGAGCCGGTGGCAGGGGGGCGAGCTCGGACACGTCGGCGACGGGGGCGACGGCGACGACGCCGGCCAGGGTGATCCCTGGGGCATCGCTCCCGGCCATCTGGCCGGCGAACAGCGCGGCCTGCCCGCCCTCGGAGTACCCCAGCACGACGACCTTCCCCGAGATGCGGGCGGGATCGAGTGCCCGAGCCGCCTCGGCGGCATCGAGGACGTCGGCGCCCTCGACCGGGCCGTCGAGGTACGAAGGCGTCCCTGGGCTGCCGAGACCCTGGTAGTCGGTGGCGGCGACGACGTCCCGAACGGCCACGAGCCGGTGCACCAGGGGGATCGACGCGGTCCCCTGCAGCGACGGGGCACAGCCGACGGCGAGCCCGGTGGTGCCGTGAGCCCAGGCCACGACGGGAAAACCGCCCGGTGGTGGCGTTCCGCCGGGAACGACCACCATGCCCGAGACGGCCACGTCCGTGCCGGCGGCCGACCGGGAGCGGTACAGGACGCGGTAGGCACGCGATCCGCGTGGGAACCCGGTGCCGAGGGGGATCGTCTGCCATCGGACCAGGGATCCGGCGGGCGCGGGCACGAGCGGTGTCGGCGGGCGGTAGAACAGGCCGGGAGCCAGCTCGTCGAGAGGCACGGTGGCCGACGGGCCCGGAGTGGGCGGGACGAGACCGGCTGCCGGAACCGGGGCGGCTACCGCATCGGGCGACCGCACCGTCGCCGCGGTGCGATCGTGGGCCGGAGCGCCGCAGCCGGAGGCCAGGCACAGGACGCCGGTGAGCGGGACGGCGGCGACCCGTGCCCTCCAGGTCCAGCGCGCCATGGGGGATCACGCTAGCCAGGCACCGGCGGTTGGTGGGGCATTGGCGGCACCGCCGCGACCAGGTGAGGTGCCACCAGGTGAGGCACCGCTGGTCGGCGCGGCGCCGAGGGAACCGGCGGGTCGGGACACCGCCCACTATGCTCCGAGCGGTGAAGGGCGTGATCCTCGCCGGTGGGACCGGCTCCAGGCTGCATCCGCTCACCCGCATCACCAACAAGCATCTCCTCCCGATCTACGACCGGCCCATGATCAACTACTGCATCGAGGCGGTCGTCGGGGCAGGGATCACCGAGATCATGGTGGTGACCGGCGGCACCCACGCCGGTGAGTTCCTGAGGCTCCTCGGCAACGGCCACGAGTACGGCATCGACCGGCTCAGCTACGGTTACCAGGAGCGTCCCGGCGGTATTGCCGAGGCGCTGGGTCTAGCCGAGCGCTTCGTCGGGGACGATCCCGTGCTCGTCATGCTGGCGGACAACGTCGTGGAGCGGTCGATCCGGCCCATGGTCGACGCGTTCAGGTCCGACCCGCACGGGGCGCGGATCCTCCTCACGCCCGTGGAGGAAGACGCACACCTCCGCCACCTCGGTGTGCCGGTGTTCGGCGAAGACGGCCGGATCACCGCCATCGTCGAGAAGCCCGAGCACCCGCCGTCCCACTTCGGGGTGACGGGGATCTACTGCTACGACGCCGGCGTCTTCGGCGTCATCCCCACGTTGGAGACGTCGGGACGGGGGGAGCTGGAGATCACCGACGTCAACAACCACTACATCGCCGAGGGCCTGATGGGCTACGACGTCCTGGAGGGCTTCTGGGGAGACGCCGGCGAGTCGATCGACGCCTACTACGTGGTGAACGACTTCGTCCGGCTCCACGGGGTCAACCGTGCCGGTGCGGACCGCGTCGAGGACGACTGCACCGACCTCACCGGCGCCGACCGGGCAGGCTGATACCCCCCGAGCCGCGCTCCCTCTCCCTCTCCCTCTCCCTCTCCCTCTCCCTCTCCCTACCGCTGGCCCCGGCTGTCCGACCAACGCCGCTCGGCTCTCCCGAGCTCGCCTGCCGGTGGGCCGTCGGTCATCGGCCACAGCTCCTCGGCGATGCGGCGCCAGTCGGCGGTCGCCTCCAGCCGGGCGAGCAGCGCGTAGAGGCCCAGGTTGATCCGCTGGACGATCACGAACATCGGCGGGAGGTCGACGTCCCGGGCGACCGGGCTCGTCGTGTCGAGGACGCGACGAACGGTCTCGGCCGCGTAGTCGCGGCCTACCGTCCGCCGACCAGGGCGCATGACCAGGTCGTGGAAGTGGGCGAAGAAGGCCACCACCTCGTCGGTGGTGAGCGCCGGGTCCCGCCGGAGCAGCCCGACGCCTTCCAGGGTGCGCCGGTAGGCGTCCCCGTCGCCCCGCAGGACCAGCGTCTCGATCATGTCGTGGAACACCCGAACCTCGGTGGGGGTGAACGTCTTGACCAGCCCGAAGTCGAGAAAGGTGACTTGCCCGTCCGGTCCGAACAGGTAGTTGCCCGGATGCGGGTCGCCGTTGAACATGCCGAGGCGGTGGATGGAGCGGAAGACGAACCGGAAGAGGGTCTCCCCGGCCAAGTCCCGCTGGGCGCGGTCCCACGACACGACCTCCTCGAAGCGTGCTCCGGTGACGAAGTCGGTGGTGAGGACCCGTGAGGTCGTGAGGTCGTGGTGGACGGCGGGGACGTGGATGAAGGGATGCCCCTGGTAGTGGTCGACGAACGCCTGCTGGTTCGTCGCCTCGTGCCGGTAGTCCAGCTCCTCGCCGATCCGGTCGCGCAGCTCGGTGACCAGCACGGCGGGATCGAGCGACGGGAAGACGACCGGCAGCATCCGGCCGAGCAGCGCCGTGTTGGCCAGATCGGCACGGATGGCCTCGGCCACACCGGGGTACTGGACCTTCACCGCCACCACGCGGCCGTCCCGCCTCGTGGCTCGGTGGACCTGGCCGATCGAAGCCGCGGCCACGGGCTCCGGGTCCCAGGACGCGAACAGCTTCGCCGGCGAGCGCCCGAGCTCCGACTCGACCACCCGTGCCGCCACCGCTGCCGGCATCGGCGGAGCGGCCGCCTGGAGCTGGGCCAGCGCCAGCCGGTACGGCTCGGGGAGGCCCTCGTCGAGGAAGCTGGCCAGCTGGCCGAGCTTCATGAGCGCGCCCTTCATCTGTCCCAACGAGGATGCCAGGTGGGCCGCTGCCCGCTGGTCCACGGCACGCGCCACCTCGTCCCGCCGCTCGGCCGGCGCCAACCGGGACCGGACCCGGCGCGCCACCCTGCTGACTGCGATCCGGGTACCCATCGCCGCCACCCCGGCACCGCGGCGCAACTGCCCGCGGCCCCGGAGCACGCTCTGCTCGGGGCCGCGGTCGGGGTCCGTGCCCGTGCCCGTGCCGGGTTCGGGTGTCCGGACCTCGTCGTCTCTCCCCGTGCTCACGGTGCGTTCCTCGATCGTTCGTCGATTCCCCGGGTGGGCTCCGCCCCCGTCGCCGGAGAGGCGGCAGCGAGCCTACGCTGACTCGTATGGCTGCCGCCCTCGCCGGTTCGGGCATCCCCACCCACCCGGTGGACGTCGGTGCCCTCGTCGAGCTCGACGTGGGCGCACCAGCCGGCGGGGGTGGGTCCGTGGCCCGGGCTCCAGACGGCCGTGTGGTCTTCGTGCGCCACGCCGTTCCCGGGGAGCGGGTCGTCGCTCGGATCACGGCGGCTACCGCCCGGTACCTCCGGGCTGACGCCGTCGACATCCTGGCCGCGTCACCCGACCGCGTCCAGGCCCCTTGCCGGTTCGCCGGACCCGGCCGATGCGGCGGATGCGACTGGCAGCACATCGACATCGACGCGCAACGACGCATGAAGGAGCAACTGGCCGGTAGCCACCTTGCCCACCTGGCCGGGATCCACCAGCGGGTCGTCGTCGAGCGGGTGGCCGGCGACGTCGGAGGGCTCGAGTGGCGCACCCGGGTGCGCTTCGCCGCCGACGGCAGCGGTCGGCTGGGGTTCCACCGGCATCGCTCCCATGCGGTCGAGGTCGTCGACCAGTGCCCGGTGGCGGTGCCCGAGGTGTCGGCCACCGGGGTGGTCGGAGCTCGGTGGCCCGGGGCGACGTCCGTCGAGGTGCATGCCGGGAGCGTGTCGCCGAACCGCGGCGAGACCAGGTCGTCGGCCACCGTCGTGGCCCGGCGGAGGGGTCACGGCGGGCCGGTTCGACCGGTGGCCGAGACCGGTCTGGCGCTCGCCCCGCCGCTGCCGCCGCCGCCGGGATCGGTCTTCCGCGAGGTGGCTGGGAGGTGGTACCGGGTGGGCGCCGGGGTGTTCTGGCAGGCCCATCGGGGTGCCCCGGCCGCGTTGGTCGGGGCCGTGCTCCGGGGACTCGGTCCCCGACCCGGAGAGCGCGCCGTCGACCTCTACGCCGGGGTGGGGCTGTTCAGCGGAGCGCTGGCGACCGCGGTGGGCCCGACGGGCTCGGTTCTGGCCGTCGAAGGGGGAAAGGCGGCGTGCGCCGACGCGCGCTGGAACCTCCGTGACCTTCCCCAGACCTCGGTTGCCCGGGCGACGATCGATGCCGGGTGGGTCGGCCGTTCGATGGGTCCCGTCGATCTCGTCGTGCTCGACCCGCCCCGCCGGGGCGCGGGCCCGGAGTTGGTCCGAGCCCTCTGTCGGGCCCGTCCCCGTGCCGTCGCCTACGTCTCGTGCGATCCCGCCCCGTTCGCCCGTGACCTGCGCGCGTTCCTGGACGCCGGCATGGCGATCGCTTCGCTCCGAGCCTTCGACATCTTCCCGATGACCGAGCACGTCGAGCTGGTGGCGATCCTCGAAGCACCGGGTCGGGGCACGGCGTGAGTGGCGCTCCTCCTGGGCGGCGGGCCTTGGGGGAGCGGTCGACCGGGCGTCGGCCTGCTCAGTGCCCCCGTGCCGCCCCTGCGGGAGCGGGCGGCACGGACCCTGCCCCCGGCGCGGGCTGGATCGGGCCGGCGTCCCCATAGCCCTGGCGTACACCCTTCCCGGCCCGCCGGGTCAGCTCCTCGGGAGCGTAGAGCATCCAGTAGGCGTTCCTGGCGTGCTTCCGGGCCCGGTCGACGCACACCGCCGCCAGGGCCTCCGGGTCTTCCTCCTCGTTCTCATGGACGAAGACCTCGAGGACGTGGGTGGAGGTGAGGAGCTGGGCCAGCATGATCCCCTGGGACGCCTCGTGGGCGCACACCTGGTCGATGGGAGCCTTTCCCGGCATGCCCAGGGCTACCACGATGCGGCAACCCTCGGCCTCGATCAGCCGTTTGCACGCCACACCCAGATCCTTGAACCCGGGGACCGTCCGGTAGACGACCTCGAAGGCGGTCCCGTGCCCCGGGCAGCTGGCCAGCTCGTCGAGTGCCTCCGCTCCCATGTCGTAGCGGGCGAACATCGTGTCGACCACGCCGATCCGGTCCATGCCCGGCAGCATACCGGCCTCCCTGTGGCCCCGGCGGCATCCCCGACCTGGTGGAGAGGGTGACGCATCCAGGCGGTCAGGCCGTATAGTGCTGGTGCGGAGCACAGGGAGCGAGCTCGGAGCAGGTGACCGAACCATGACGATGGTGGGGACGGCGTGCTGAACGGGGTTCCCGGCATGATCGGGCAGACGGCGCTGGTGGTGAGGGCCGTGGGCGACTCTGTCAACCCCGGTCGCATCCGTATCCGGGGCGAGGATTGGGGGGCCATGGCGCTGTTCCCGGGCACGGTCATCGAACCGGGGACCACCGTGGTGGTGGCCGACGTCGAGCGGGGGTTGCTCGTCGTCTACCCTACGGGGAGCGAGTAGCTGCCTCAGCCACAGCGACGATGGATCGGATGGTGTGCCCGTGAACGCGACGATCTCCGGCTTGGTGGTGGCGGTGGGCGTGATCGGCGCCATCGTGGCGGTGGGCGTGATCGGGCTCTTGCTGAGCCGGGCGCTGAGGGTGGTCCAGCAGGGCAGCGTGGGCGTGGTCAAGCGCTTCGGCGAGTACAAGTCCATCCGCCAGCCCGGGATCTCGGTCCTCCTCCCCTTCGTCGACCGCATGGTGAAGGTCGACATGCGGGAGTTCCCGAAGACCGGCGACCGCCAGGCCGTGATCACGAAGGACAACGTGTCGCTGTGGGTGTCGGCCACCATCTTCTGCCAGGTGCTGGACGTGAAGACGGCCCTCTTCGAGATCGAGGACTACGAGCTGGCGATCGACCAACTGGCCCGGACAGCGCTGCGCGCCGTCTTCGGGGAGCTCACGCTCGACCAGTCGCTCTCGGAGCGCGAGACGATCAACACCAAGATGCAGGACCACATGACCGATGCCACCGCGAAGTGGGGTGTTCGGCTGAACCGCATCGAGATCCTGGACATCACCCCGCCTGAGAACATCCTCCAGGCGATGTCCGAGCAGAAGGAGGCCGAGCAGCACAAGCGGGCGGCCATCTTGAAGTCGGAGGGTGAGCAGCAGGCGGCCATCAACAGCGCCCAGGGCCGCAAGCAGGCCGCCGTCCTGGAGGCGGAGGGTCAAAAGCAGGCCTCGATCCTGGCGGCCGAGGCGCAGCAACAGGTGCTGACCCTCCAGGCCGAGGGTGAGAAGATCGCGGCGAAGCTCCGGGGCGAGGGTGAGGCCGCTGCCCTCGGCGCGTTGGACGGGGCGACGATCAATCCCAACACCCTGGCCGTGGTCCAGCTCCGGGCCCTCCGCGACGTCGCCTCGTCGAGGAACGCGAAGGTGATCGTTCCCTACGAGGCGGCCGGCCTGGTCGGCGCGGCCCAGGTGCTGGTGGAGGGCCTGCAGCTCGCCGGTGGGACCGACGGCTCGGGCGCGGTCTCTACTTCGCCTCCACCTGGTCGAGATACGCCTCGTTCCAATGGGTGAACACCTCGTCGGGGAGGCGGAGGCAGTGAGTCGGCTCCAACGCTGACACGAACGACCGGTCGTGGCTGACCACGACGATCGTGCCGTCCCACCGGCTGAGCATCGCCCCCACCGCGTGGATCGACGCCGGGTCGAGGTTGTTCGTGGGCTCGTCGAGGAGGAGCACGTTGGCTCGCCCGGCCGCCAGCATGGCCAGGCCCAGCTTCGCTCGCTCACCCCCTGAGAGCGTGGCGGGCATCTGGTGTGCGACCTTCCCGGCCAGCCCGAACGACCCGAGCAGGGCCCGGCGCTCGGTCTCCGTGGTGAGCACGGTGTCGTCGATGTTGTCGAGGACGGTGACGTCCGGGTCCACCTGCTCGTGCTCTTGGGCGAAGTACCCGAGGGTCACGTGCTTGCCCAGGGTCACCGATCCGGTCGAGGGCTCCTGCACGCCAGCCAGGCAGCGCAGGAGGCTGGACTTGCCCGCCCCGTTCTTCCCGATGACGACGATGCGATCGCCCCGGGTCACCTGGAGGTCCACCGCCCCGAGGGCGGTGAGCGACCCGTAGCGGACCCCCAATCGCTCGACCTGGATGGGGATCCCCGACGAGCGTTCCGGTCTCGGGAGGCGGAACACCGCCGTCCGCTCCCGCTGGCGCACGGTGGTCCGCGACGACTCCAGCCGGTCGACCCGCTTGTCGATCGACTTGGCGATGCGGGCCCGGCGGTTCGTGCTTCCCCGCATGGAGTCGGCCAGCGTCGAGAGCCGCTTGATCTCCCGCCCCTCCAGCTCGGCCGCCCGTTCACGCTGGGCGGTGTCGGCCTCGAACTGGGCCAGGTAGCTCGAGTACGTCCCCTTGAACTCGTGGAGGGTGCTGTCGGCGAGATGGAGCACCTTGTTGATGGACCGGTCGAGCAGCTTCAGGTCGTGGGAGACCACGAGGATGGCACCGGGGAACGACTCGAGCTCCTCCATCAGCCAGCGTTTCGCCGGGAGGTCGAGGTGGTTGGTCGGCTCGTCCAGGATCATGGTGTCGGGGCCCTGGAACAGGATCCTGATCAGGTCGACCCGTCGGCGCTGGCCACCGGAGAGACCGTCGATGTCGTCCAGCAGGGCCTCCTGGCGGAGCCCGAGCCCGTCGGCCAGCCGGGCCATGGTCGACTCGGCCTCGTACCCGCCGTTCTCGCGGAACTGCTCCTCGAGATCGGAGAAGAGCTCGATGTTCTCGCTGCTCGGGTCCTTGGCCATCTGGGAACGGGCCTTGCCGAGGGCGTCGTCGAGCACGTCGAGCCCGCGGGCGGACAGGATGTGGGAGAAGCCGTTGGGCTCCAGACCGAGTCCCTGGGGCACGGGTACCTGGGGAAGGTAGCCGTACGTGCCCCGGATCCGGGCGTTGCCACTGGAGCGGACGTTGCCGGCCGGCTCACCGATGACCACCGAGATGAACGTCGACTTGCCCGACCCGTTCCGGCCCACCAGTCCCACCTTCTCCCCGGCGCCCACGACGAAGGAGGCATCCCGGAGCAGGGTCCGGTCGCCGATCTCGATGGTGAGGGAGGAGCCGACGATCATGGGAGGTCCAGGGGTGAGAGAGGGATGGCCGCACGTCGCGCCCACGGTGCCCGACAACCGGAGGTGGCGCCTGGCCCCGGCCGACGCCGGCGCGACCCGCTCCATTCTCTCACATCGCCAGGGCACGGCGACGCGCCCCGCGGTCAGGGCCTCATCCGCCGGAGACCATCTCGTCCCCGCCGTCTGGTGGGCGGGGGTCGTCGGGGTCCTCGAGCCAGCCTCGGGGGAGCTGGACGGGCCGGGGCCCCCCGGTGTGGCCGCGGGGCGTCCGGAGTGCACCGGGTGGGAGGCGGAGCGAAGGATCCAGCGGGGCCAGGAGCTCCCCGAGGCCCGGCAGATCGTCGACCAGTGCGAGCGCCCGGCGGGCTGCTCCCCCCACGGGGTAGCCGGTCAGGTACCACGACGTGTGCTTGCGGAACTGGCGCATGCCGAGCGGCTCGCCGAAGAGGTCGGCGAGCATCCGGGCGTGCGTCTCCATCACTGCCGTCACGTCCCCGAGGCGGGGAGGAGCAGCCACGGGCCGTCCCATCCAGGCGTCGGCCAGGTCGCGGAAGAGCCAGGGTCGACCGAGGCATCCGCGCCCGACGACCACCCCGTCGCACCCGGTGGCGCGGGTCATGGCCAGCGCGTCGTCCGCCTCCCAGACGTCGCCGTTGCCGAGCACGGGGATGTCCGCCGCCCGGCCGACCGCCTCTTTCAGCTCCCCGATGGCCGACCAGTCGGCGTGGCCGCTGTAGTGCTGCTCGGCCGTGCGGGCGTGGAGGGCGACCGCCGCCGCCCCGGCGTCGGCGGCAGCCCGGCCGGCTTGCAGGAACGACCGGTGCCTATCGTCGACGCCCAGGCGCATCTTCACGGTCACGGGCACGGCGCCGGCGGCGCGCACCGCCGCCGCCACGATGCGGCCGAGGAGCACCGGATGGGCGACCAGCGCCGCCCCCCCGCCCTTGCGCATCACCTTGGCCGCCGGGCAGCCGAAGTTCATGTCGATGTGGTCGGCACCGACCTCTTCGACCAGCTTCCGGGTGGCGGCCCCGATGGTGTCGGGGTCCACCCCGTAGAGCTGGACGCTGCGGATCGGCTCGTCGTCAGCGAACGAGGCCATGCGCAGCGTCTTCGCGTTGCCCTCGACGAGGGCCCGGGCGGTGATCATCTCGCTCACGTAGAGGCCGGCGCCGAACGACCGGCACAGGCGGCGGAAGGCGGTGTTGGTGACGCCGGCCATGGGGGCGAGGACGACCGGCGGCTCGACGGCGAGGGGGCCGATACGAAGGGTGGTCGGGAGGGCGGCCGGCCGGCCGGGCGCGGCCGGCGCGGCCATGCCTGCGGGTGCCGGCGCCTCGCCGGCCGCGACGACGCTGGTCTCAGTCACGGGGCGCGTCCCAGAGATCGACGACGGAGAGGCCGAGGCGACGGAGGAGCTCACGCAGGAGGGGCAGGCTCAGGCCGATGACGTTGCTCGGGTTGCCCTCGACCCGGTCGACGAAGGGCGCGGAGCGGCCGTCGAGGGTGAAGGCTCCGGCGACGGCGGTCGCCTCCCCGGTGGCGACGTAGGCCTGGAGCTCGGCGTCCGTGGTGTCGGCGAAGCGGACGAGGGTGCCCTCCACGGCGGAGACCTGTCGGCCGGTGGGCTCGTCGACGAGGCAGTGCCCGGTGTGGAGCGTTCCTGTCCGCCCGCGCATGGCGCGCAGCCACGCCAGGGCTTCGGCGTTCGAGGCCGGCTTCCCGAACCGCCGGCCGTCCAGCTCCAGGAGCGAGTCGCAGGCCACTACCACGGCGGAGCCGCCGGGCCGGGCGACAGCTACCGCCTTGCGTTCGGCCAGTGCCAAGGTCAGGGTGGGGGTATCGGGCCGGTCGACGACCTCCTCGTCGACGCCGCTCACCATCACCGTGGGGTCGAAGCCGGCGTCGCGGAGCAGCCGGAGGCGCGCCGGCGACGCCGATGCCAGGACAAGATGACGATGGGCCGTCCCGTCGGCGGCGGCCATCAGCGGAGCCCGGACGGCATCGGCGGGTAGGGGACCACGGGGACAGCGTAGGGGCGGTGGCACCGTCGCCGGCGCGCCAGCTGGCGGCTCGGCCGTCCCCTGCCCCGCCGGACGAGGGTATGGTCGGGGACCCCACCGCGGGGCCGCGCGCCGACGGTCGGTGGACGCGCCTGGCGGTACGCGACGACGAAGACGACCAGTGGAACATCTGCCGCCCCGGGGTGCCTGGGTCGGCCGGATCCGGACGGGAACCGACACCAGGGAGGTGATGAGTCGTGGAGGATGCCGGGGCTCCAGTGCGGCTGACCGGGGCGGCGACCGACGTGGCTTCCTCCGGAGAGGCGTTCCCCTCCCCGGCGCGGGTGGTGATGATCGGTGCCGGGCAGCTGGCGCGCATGACCCACCAGGCCGGCATCGACTACGGCGTCAGGCTGCACGTGCTCGCGGCCACGGTGGACGATCCTGCCGTGACGGCAGGAGCGGGCTACTCGCTCGGCGCCGTTGACCGCCTGGACGACCTGGCCGCGGCGGCCGGTCACGGCGACGTGCTCACCTTCGACCACGAGCTGGTCCCCCCGGCCCACCTCCGGGTGCTCGAAGAGGCGGGCCACGTCCTGCGCCCGAGCGCACGGGCAGCCGCATTCGCCCAGGACAAGCTCTTCGCCCGGCGCCAGCTCGGCAACGTGGGGGACCTCGCCGTCCCGATGCCGGCGTTCGCTCCCGCCGGCAGCGCCGACGACGTCGGAGCCTTTGCCGCGGCCCACGGCTGGCCGGTGGTCCTCAAGGCGCGGGGCGGCGGCTACGACGGCCGGGGTGTCCACGTGCTCGCCAGCCCCGAGGATGCGCTCCGCCTGTTGCCGGGCACGGCGGGTACTTCCGAGCCGGAGTGGGTGGTCGAGGAGCACCTGGAGATCGCCGCCGAGCTCGCCATCCTGGTCGCCCGGCGACCCTCGGGCCAGCTCCTCAGCTATCCGGCGGTCGGCACCCGCCAGGAGGACGGCATGTGCCGGGAGCTCGTCATGCCCGCGGACGTTCCCTCCGACGTGGCCGGCGAGGCTACCCGTCTTGCCGAGTCCATCGTGGCCGGGATCGGCGGCACCGGTATCTGCGCCGTCGAGTTCTTCTGGGACACCGGTGGTCGGCTCTTCCTCAACGAGCTGGCGCTCCGGCCGCACAACTCCGGGCACGCCACGATCGAGGCGTGCGTGACCTCCCAGTTCCACCAGCACCTGCGGGCCGTGCTCGACTGGCCGCTCGGTCCCACCGCCCTGGTCCGCCCGGCTGCTACCGTGAACCTCGTGGGCGGAGCGGAGGGCATCGACTACTCCACCCGCCTTCCCGAGGCCCTCCGGGTTCCCGGCGCCCACGTCCACTTGTATGCCAAGACCTCCCGACCGGGGAGGAAGATCGGCCACGTGACGGCGCTGGGCGCCAGCACCGAGGAAGCCCTCGACACCGCCCGGGCTGCCGCCGCGCTTCTCACCGAACCGTGACCGAACGGTCGATGCCCGGGCGGGGGTCCGTCAGGTAGCGGGGTGACGGCCTGTCGATGCGTCGATGCCCAGGGCGGGCCCCGCGAGGCGACCGCCGCCCATGTCCCGCGCGGTGCCGGTCAGCTATCGTGCGCCCTATGCCGAGACCTGTGCAGGGCGGACCGAACGGCCTGGCCTCCGGGAAAACCCCGGGGGCGGCGGAGCTGCCGAGGTGGGCTCCGGGGCTGATCCGGTGAGGGCGGCCGTCCGGGTGGGGATCGTGATGGGCAGCGACTCCGACCTGGAGACGATGCGTCCGGCGTCCGACGCCCTGACCGAGGTGGGCATCGCCCACGAGCTGCGAGTGGTGTCCGCCCACCGCACGCCGCGTGACATGCTCGCCTACGGAGCCGACGCCGCCGGCCGCGGGCTGCGGGTCATCATTGCCGGGGCCGGTGGTGCCGCTCACCTGCCCGGGATGCTGGCTGCCGTGACCAGGCTGCCGGTGATCGGCGTCCCGGTCCCCCTGCGTTACCTCGACGGCCTCGACTCGCTGCTGTCCATGGTGCAGATGCCCTCGGGCGTCCCTGTCGCCACCGTGGCCGTCGGTGGCAGCCGCAACGCCGGGCTGCTCGCCGCCCGGATCCTGGCGCTCGACGACCCGGTGGTGGACCGCGCTCTGGCGGACCTCGCCGACCGTGCCGCGGCGTCGTCACGGGCCGCTGACCGTCGTGTCGCGACGGCGTCCGGAGCAACACCGGGCGCTGCCGTCGAGCAGCCACGCTGACGAGGGGGGCCGGGAGGAGGCCGGACGTCGCTCGGAGAGCGGTTCGGGCGACACGCCGGCGGGGACGGGCCCGGCAAGGTGGTGAGGCCCCGTCGGCACCGGCCCGTCGACTCGCCCCGGCGTCACCTGGAACGGATTGGCGTCACCTGGATCGACCCGACCCGACCTGCCTCGGCGTTCCTGCTCACGGTACCGCCGCACTTCATCGAACCCTCATGTGGTCTTCGCACCGGCTTCATCGGTGTGGCACACGCTGTAGGGGTGATGGCGAGACGCCCACGGTCGGCGGTGGTCGCCACCG
Organism: Actinomycetes bacterium; assembly: GCA_021820665.1. GTDB lineage: Bacteria > Actinomycetota > Acidimicrobiia > Acidimicrobiales > RAAP-2 > JAKADK01. The sequence continues at coordinate 30,491 of JAKADK010000009.1, forward strand.
CGGTGGTGCTCCTCGTCCTGAGCACCGCGGCGTGTGGTGCCTGGGTGGCGCCGAGCGCGTCGACCACGCCGCACGGCTCCCCCGGTCCGGCCGGGAGCGCGCTGAGCGCCGCCGTCCTGGCGCGGGTCCGCCAGAGCCCTCTTGCCTGGATGATCTCGTCTGGCGCCCTCTCCCGTCTGGCGGCGGCGGGCCTTCCTCCGGCCCTGCTCGCCGCCTACTTCGATCGATCGTCGACCATCGTGTTGGGCGGCAACGGGGCACCCGACCCGCTCGTCCCCAATGCATCACCGGCAGCGGACTTCACCAGTGCCTCGGCCCTCGCCGCCGCCCTCGACCACCACCGGGTCCCCACGTCGGTCCACCTCCTCGTGCTCGACATCGAGGCATGGCCGCTCACCCCTCGCGCCGAGCAGCGCGCCCCGATCGAAGCGGCCCGACGGGCGCTTGCCGCGGCGACCGCCTCCGGCAAGCGGCTCGTGTTCACGCCGGCCGTCGACCTGGTCCCCGTGCTCCTCGGCCGCCGGCTCGCCGGAGAGGCGCTCTCCGGCGCCTACGACCGGCTCCTTGCCGGACCAGGAGCTGACGTCGGCTCGGAGCTCGAGGTCCAGGCGCAGTCCACCGAGGGGACGCCGGCGGCATCCACGTTCGCCGTCCGTGCCCGTGCCGCGGCTGAACAGGCGCAACCTGGCGAGCCGGTCGTGGTCGGACTGTCGACCAACCCGGGTGGGAGGCGCGTCCCGCCTGCCGACCTGCTCACCCTCGTGCACGACACCCCGGGCGCGGCCGGCTACTGGTTGAACGTGCCACGAGCGGGCGTTGCCTGCCCGCGGTGCGGCCAACCGCAACCCCAGGTGGGCGTGGCGTTCCTGGAAGAGCTGGCCGGCATGCGGCCCAGATCTCAGGGAAGCGCGATGGCGAAGTCTCTATCGCCCGGATCGAGGAGGCCGAACAGGGTCACCAGCGTGCCGGCGTCCCCGTCGATCACCACGTCCCCCGCTGCCAGCGCGTCGGGGATCGTGACGGCCTCGGTCAGGATGGCGTCCAACGTCGACCGGGTGAGGGCAACGGTCACCGAGGCGTCCGGGTCGGCTCGCGAGACGTAGTTGAGGGCGCAGTGCTCCAGGCGGAGCGCCCACCAGGCGTCGGTGTCGGTGAAGTGCCAGTTCATCGACAGGGAGATCCCACCGGCCCGCGGTCCGTCCAGTCGGACGGCGAGGAGATCGAAGACCATGTCGACGGTCATCGCCTCTAGGACGTCGGCGCGGCTTGCCGGCCGGGCCCCCGGGGAGGCGTGCAAGCCGCCGCGGAGCTCCAGGGCACCGGTGAGGTAGAAGTTGCGCCACGGGCCGGACTCGGCCTGGTAACCGAGCTGCTCGAAGGCGGCGGCCTGGAGCTGGCGGGCGTCGGTGTTCTCCGGGTCGGCGAAGACCAGGTGCCCCAGCACCTGGGCAACCCACCGGTACTCGCCGGCGTCGTAGTCGGCGCGCGCCCGGGCGAGGATGGCTTCGGCTCCCCCCATGTACTCCACGTAGCGGGCACCTGCCGGTTCTGGGGGAAGCGGGTGGAGGTTGGCTGGGTTGCCGTCGAAGAACCCGAGGTACTTCTGGTAGACGGCCCGGGCGTTGTGGTGCACGGTCCCGTAGTAGCCCCGGCTGGAGAGCTCGGTGGCCAGCTCGGTGGGCAGCTCCAGCTCCTCGGCGATCTCCAGGGACGTGAGCCCCCGGTTGGCCAGTCGCATGGTCTGGTCGTGGAGGTAGCGGTAGGTGTCCCGCTGGGTGCGGAGGTAGTCGGTCAGCTCGCCGGTCCCAAAGCGTGGCCAGTGGTGGGAGGCGAACAGCACGTCGGAGCCCGACGCGAACAGCTCGATCGCCTCGTTGATGTACTTGCTCCAGGCCAGCGCGTCCCTGACCTCCGCACCCCGCAGGGTGTAGAGGTTGTGCATCACGCTCGTGCAGTTCTCGGCCATGCATAGGGCCCGGAGCTCAGGGAAGTGGAACGTCATCTCGGCCGGAGCCTCCGTGTCCGGCGTGTACTGGAACACGACCCGGACCCCGTCCAGCACCAGCTCCTCACCGGTGTGCCCGACCTCGTGGGTGGGGGCGATGAGCCCGGTGGACCCGGCCGGGACGGTCTTGCCGAGCCCGCAGTCCACCTGGCCGGTTGGTCCCTTCGGGAGCAGGTTGCCGTACATGTAGGCAGCCCGCCGGAGCATGGCGGTACCAGCGATGACATTCTCGAAGACGGCCGCCCTCAAGAACCCGGCGGGAGCGACGATCGGGATGTGCTCGTCGGCGACCTGCTGGCGGCTCACCACGCCCAGGGCGCCCATGAAGTGGTCGGCGTGGCTATGGGTGTAGATCACCGCCTTCACCGGCCGCTCCCCGAGGTGGTGGGTGGCGAGGGCCATCGCAGCCCGGGCGGTCTCGGTCGACGTCAGCGGGTCTATCACGATCCAGCCGGTGTCGCCGGCGACCAGGCTGATGTTGGAGATGTCGTACCCGCGCACCTGGTAGATCCGGTCGGCCACCTGGTAGAGGCCGTGGGTGGTGTTGAGGCGAGCCTGACGCCACAGGCTGGGGTTCACGGTCGCCGGCGCGTCGCCGGTGACGAACCGGTAGGCGTCCATGTCCCACACCGTCCGCTCGGGGGCACGGTCGTGGGGGATCACCAGGCTTTCGAGCCCGCCGATCCGACCCCGCTCGACGCGCTCGAAATCGGCCGGGTCCGAGAGCGGCAGCCCGTCGGCGGACGCGGCGTTGGCCGACTGGGTGGAGGGGGTGGCGACCTCCGGGCCGGGCTCCAGTCGTCGGGGTGGCGTGCTCACGGTCGTCCTCTCCTCGGGTCAGTGCCGCGTCCGTCGCGGGAACGGTGTACCACGGTGGCAGGGAAGGGGCCCAGGCGGTCCTTCCCGGCCCCACTCCAGCCCGAGCACGGTCGCCCACGCAAACCGGCTCGAGCCCGAGCACACCCGAGCCAGCCCGGTCACCGTTCGCCACCCGGGTGCCTGCTGGAGCCCGGTCGCCCGGTCACACCGGTCCGCCCACGCCCGGTCCGCCCACGCCGGTCACGTGCCTCCCGACGGGCTCGTGCGCACCTTGTTGAACGGGACGTCGCGGTCGACCTCGGGCTCCTTTGGCAGTCCGAGCACCCGCTCGCCGAGGATGTTCCGCATGATCTCGTTCGTTCCGCCGGCGATGCCGGCGGCGGGAGCGGAGAGCACCCGCTCGGCCCACGCAGACGACACGCTGGGGTCCACGTCGAAGCATGTGGCTTCGGGGCCGGCGAGCGCGGCGCCCAGGCGCGCGCCCCGGGCCGTGAGCAGGCTGCCGGCGAGCTTGGCGATCGATCCCTCGGGACCGGGCGCCCGGCCGGCACTGGCCGCCGCGCGTACGCGGAGCCCGACGAGGTCGAGGGTGCGTGCCCGCACGAGAAGATCGGCGAGATCCTGGCGGGCGAGCGGGTCGCGCTCGAGCCCGCGCCGGCGCGCCGTGTCGAGGTGCGCCGCGATCGGCTCGAGCGGCGACGGCAGCCGAGCGGCGCTTCGCCCGGCGCCGATCGAGACCCGCTCGTTCATGAGCGTCGTGATCGCCACCCGCCAACCTTCTCCGGGCTCGCCGACGACGTGGTCACCGGGCACGCGCACCGAGTCGAGGAAGATCTCGTTGAAGTTGCTGGCACCGTTCATCTGGCGCAGTGGCTTGACCACGACTCCGGCGGCGTGCATGTCGAGGACGAACATGGTCAGGCCGCGATGCTTGGGGACCTCGGGGTCGGTCCGGGCCAGCAGGATCCCGAGATCACAGTGCTGGGCACCGGAGGTCCACACCTTTTGACCGTCGACGGTCCACTCGTCGCCGTCGCGCACCGCCCTCGTGAGGAGGCTGGCGACGTCCGAGCCAGCACTCGGCTCGGAGAAGAGCTGGCACCAGATCTCCTCGCCCCGTGCGGCCGGCCGCACGTAGCGCTGCTTCAGCTCCTCGCTCCCGTGGGCGAGCAGTGTCGGGATGCACATCCCGAAGCCGATCGTGAAGACCCCGCTCGGGAGGTCGAGCTCGGCCGACTCTTCGTTGAAGATGGTCTGGTACGCCGCGGAGAGACCGCGGCCGCCGTAGGCCACCGGCCAGGTGAGCGCCGCCAGGCCGGCGTCGTAGAGATGCGCTTGGTAGGACTTGGCCCAGGCGACGAGCTCGGCGTCGTCCCGGGCCGGCCAGCTCCGTTCCTGCTGGTCTCGCCAGTGCACCCACGACTCCAGGGCGCCGCGCACCCGAGCGCGGAACTCGGCTTCCGTCCCCGGGTCGAGTGCCGCGCCGCCCTCCCCGTCGCGGCGTGCGTCTTGGCTGGAGTTGTCGTTGCCGGCCATCGTGGTTCCCTCCCTGCTCATCGGTAGCTCGGTCCGAGCTTCGGTTCGAACGGCTCACCCTGGACGACGATGCCCTCGGCGATGAGAGCGCTCACCTCTCCCTGGGCGAAGCCGTGCTCGATCAGCACCTCCGTGCTGTGCTCGCCGAGCCCGGGGCACTGAAGGCGCCTCCGCCACGGCGTCCGGCTGAAGTCGGCGAGCACGCCCGGGGTCGTATAGGGCTGCCCACTCCGGCGGGTGTGCACCTCGATGAGCCCCGCCTGCCGCCAGGCGTCGTCCCCGACCACTTCGGTCACGCGTCGGGCTGGTGTCGCGGGGACCCCTGCCGCGGCGAGCCTCGCCGCCGCGTCACGACGCGTGATGCCAGAGAGCCGACCTGGCCCCAGAGCGGTGCCCGAGTCGCCGCGGCGTACCTCGAGCCCCGCGTCGGCGCAGGCGTCCGGCTGGTCGTCATCGGCTTCGACCCGGACGTAGCCGTCGGCGACCCGGACGTAGCAGTGCGTTCCGCGCCCTGCGAAGTCCCGGCCACCGATCGGGCAGGGCGGGCGGCCGGGGAAGCGAACGAGCTCGCCTCCCTGTAGGAAGGTTCCTGTCGCCGCCAGCGACGTCTCGACGCGCTGGCCCTCGCCGGTGCGGGCACGGTGGTACAGGGCGAGGCATACCCCCAGCGCCGAAAGGGCGGCAGCCGCCACGTCGTTGATCGGAACGGTCATGAGCACGGGCTCGTCGTCGCCGCCCTGAGCCGTCATCATCCCGCTCATCGCCTGTACGACCGGATCAAAGGCCGGGTAGGTGCGGAGCGGGCCGGAACTACCGAAGCCGGTGACCGAGAGCGCGATGAGCCCGGTCCGGAGCCGGGACAAGGTCCCGTAGTCCGCTCCGAGCCGCTCGAGCACTCCGGCACGGGCATTGTCCATCACCACGTCGAGGTCCTCCATCATGCGGTGGAGGACTGCTCGGCCCTCCGGGACCGACAGGTCGAGCCCGAGACCGCGCATGCCCCGGTTGTAGGTGAAGCCCGGGGTCTTGAACGGATCGCCCGCAGGCGCCTCGAGCTTGACGACATCGGCACCCAGACCGGCGAGGAGATGACCGGCGTAGGGGCCAGCGAGGTAGGTCCCGAGATGGAGCACCCGTACCCCGGCCAGCGGTCCGGTTCCACCGCCCGATCGGTTGGCCGGAGTCCCGCTCGGCACCCGCCCCTCACCTCCCGGCGCCGCCTCCTCGTCCCAGCGCCCCCGCGCCCCGTCGCCGAGGCGAGGCGCGCCGTGGTGGACCGCCCCCGGGGAGACGCTCATGGCCAGCGGCACGCCACCCATGACGACCGTCCCACGCTCCTCGTCTCCGACCTCGACGCGCATCGCGATCGCTCGAAGTTGGGGATGGTCGAGCCACGCCTCGCGTTCCCCGAGGAGCGCACAGGGAACGTCGGCGGCCTGGAAGCGAGAGCGCCATTCGTCGGCGTCCTTGGTTGCCATGGCGGCTGCGAAGCGATCCCGAACCCACCCGCGGTTCTCCGGGGCGATGACCTGCTCGACGGCACCACCGAGGCGAGGATCGGCGAGCACGTCTTCCACGTCCAGTGCCGTGAAGCTGCGGCGGGCGAACTTCGCCCCGAGCGCGGCAAGGAACACCCAGTGCCCGTCGCGGGTCCGGTAGCGGGTGTAGCACGGGTTCGGCCCGCCCGGCCCGACGTCGGTGTGGGGTTCCGGCGACGAGGGGTCGAGGCTGAGAAAGCCCGCCGCCGCCTCCAGCACCGCGTGGACACCGGTCACGGTGACGGCCTGTCCGCGACCGGAGGCCTCGCGCTCGTAGAGCGCGGCAACGGCGCACGCCGATGCCCACGCTCCCTGGACCATCAGCAGGTGAGGGAAGATCGACTCCACCGGCCCCCCGGAGAAACTCGACTGGCGGAGGGACACGCCCGTCGCCGCGGCGAGCAGTTCGTTCGACTCCCTTCCGCCGTGCCACGGTGCGACGCCCGCAGAGGGGGCGACGTGGAGCACGACGAGGCGGGGGTTCTCACGGTGGCATCGTTCGGGGTCGATCCCGTGGCGCTCGAGGCTCGCCCGCCCGCTCGTCACGCAGAGATCAGCGACCCGAAGCTGGCTCCCGAGCCACGCCCGGTCCTCGGGCCGCCCCGGGTCGGCGACGACAGAGGACTTGTTCCGGTTCCAGACGGCGAACCCCGGGCACCGGCGAGCCCGATCGCCGGCGGGAACCTCGACTTTGACGACATCGGCGCCGTGGTCCGCCAGGCACATCGCCGCTACCGGCCCGGCGATCCCCTCGCTGAGCTCGAGGACCCGCAGCCCGTGGAGGGCACCTCGCATGCCTGGCATCCTGCTCCCCTTACCCTCGAACCCGGGCCGTGCTGCTGCGGCGAGCGTGCCGAAGGCGCCCGCGCCACCTGCCGCGCTCCCCCCGGGGTCGGCCAGCCGGGTGGAACGCTCCGGTCTCCGTTCCGAGGCCAACCTGCATGCCAACCACCCCCCTCACGGCCATCCCCCACGGCCTCACCGCCCCGACGCCGTGGAACATGCCGGGCTGCCCGAGCTGTCCTCAGTTCTGTCACACGCCCGAGGGCACCGCAAGCGTGCACGCCGACCCCCGCCGCACGGTGGCCGGAGCGGTAAGGGTGACAATCCAATATTACCGCTGTAGGCTCCACGGCGATGGTACCCACGCTGCTTGCCCCGCCCCTCGCGTCGTCGGTCGATACCCGTGGAGAGGTCTTCGGGCAGAACCGGGCCGACATGCTCGACGCGCTCCAGGTGATCGACGGGCTGCTCGACCAGGCCGAAGCGGGCGGTGGCCCCGCGGCCATGGACCGCATGCGGTCGCGAGGCAAGCTCCCCATCCGCGAGCGCATCGCCAACGTGCTCGACCCCGACAGTCCCTTCCTGGAGATCAGCGCGCTGGCCGGGTATGGGTCCGACTATGCGTTGGGCGGGGGCATGGTCGTCGGCATCGGGGTGATCGCCGGGGTGGAGTGCGTGGTGATGGGCAACGATCCGTCCGTGCTGGGTGGCGCCCTCACCCCCTACGCCGGGAAGAAGTGGTCCCGGGCCATCGAGATCGCCCGCGACAACCGCATCCCCTACGTCAGCTTCGTGGAGTCGGCCGGCGCCGACCTGCGGGTCCAGACCGGGGAGCGCGGGCGCAGGGTGCAGACCACGCACTTCGCCGAGAGCGGCCGGCCGTTCTACGAGATGATCGAGCTGTCCAAGCTCGGGGTGCCGACGGTCTGCGTCGTCTTCGGCTCGTCGACGGCCGGGGGCGCCTACCAGCCGGGGTTGTCCGACTACGTCATCGTGGTAAAGCAGCAGTCGAAGATCTTCCTGGCCGGCCCGCCGCTGGTGAAGATGGCGACCGGGGAGGAGACCGACGACGAGACGCTCGGGGGGGCGGTCATGCACGCCGAGGTGTCGGGCCTGGGCGACTACCTGGCCGAGGACGAGATGGACGCCATCCGCAGGTGCCGGGAGGTCGTCTCCCATCTCAACTGGCGCAAGGCCGGGCCCCCGCCGTCGATGGAGGCCTCGGAGCCCGTGTGGGATTCCGAGGAGCTGCTCGGCCTGGTCAGCCGGGATCTGCGTCAGCCCGTCGACGTGCGTGACGTGGTTGCCCGGGTGGTCGACGGGTCCCGGTTCGAGGAGTTCAAGGGTCGCTACGGACCGACCCTGGTGTGCGGGTGGGCGTCGATCCACGGGTACCCGATCGGGATCCTCGGCAACAACGGCGTCATCTACCCGGAGGCGGCCGAGAAGGCGGCACACTTCATCCAGCTGTGCAACCAGGTCGATGTACCGCTGGTCTTCCTCCAGAACGTGACCGGCTACATGGTCGGGCGCGATTTCGAGGCCGCCGGGATCATCAAGAAGGGCTCCCAGATGCTGAACGCCGTCACCAACTCGACGGTGCCCCACCTCACCGTGATCATCGGCGCGTCCTACGGGGCCGGGACCTACGGGATGTCGGGGCGGGCCTTCGGGAACCGCTTCACCTTCCTCTGGCCAACGGCCAAGATCGCCGTCATGGGTCCCAAGCAGATCGCCGGGGTGATGTCCCAGGTCCGACGGGGCCAGGCGGAACGCCGCGGTGTCCCCTTCGACGAGGAAGAAGACGCCAGGATCGTCGCCACGGTGGAGGAGGTCCAAGAGGAGGGGTCCCTGGCGCTGGTGGCGACCGGGGCCATCAGCGACGACGGGATCATCGACCCCCGTGACACCCGGACCGTGCTCGGCCTGTGCCTCTCGGTCGTGTCCAACCGCCCCGTGGCGGGAGCCCCGGGCTACGGGGTGTTCCGCCTGTGACCGCGCGCCCGTTCACGACGCTGCTCGTGGCCAACCGAGGCGAGATCGCCCGGCGCATCATCGCCACCGCCACCGCCATGGGACTGCGGAGCGTGGCCGTCTATGCCGACGACGATGCCGACGCTCCCTTCGTGGGCGAGGCCGACGAAGCGGTCCACCTCGGCTCGGGGTACCTGGACGGTGCTGCCATCATCGAAGCCGCGCTGGCCACCGGGGCCGATGCCGTCCACCCCGGCTACGGCTTCCTGTCGGAGAACGCGGCCTTCGCCGCCGACGTCCAGTCGGCGGGCCTGGTCTGGGTGGGTCCTTCCCCCGCGGTGATCGCCGCCATGGGCGACAAGCTGGCCGCCAAGCGGGCGGCCGTCGCGGCTGGCGTAGCGACCTTGCCGTCCACCGAGGACCCGGCCGGGGGGGACGAAGTGGGCTACCCGCTCCTGGTCAAGGCGGCCGCCGGCGGCGGGGGCAAGGGCATGCGGGTGGTGAACTCGGCCGACGAGCTGGCAGAGGCGGTCGCCGCCGCCCGTCGGGAGGCAGCCGCCGGCTTCGGGGACGACCGGGTCTTCCTGGAGCGCTACGTCGCCCGGTCCCGCCACGTGGAGATCCAGGTCCTCGGTGACGCCCACGGCACCCTCGTCCACCTGGGGGAGCGGGAGTGCTCGATCCAGCGCCGGCACCAGAAGATCATCGAGGAGTCCCCGTCGCCGGTGATCGACGCCGCCATGCGGGCGGCCATGGGGGCCGCCGCACTCGCGCTGGCCGAGGCCATCGGGTACCAGTCGGCGGGCACCGTCGAGTTCCTGGTCGACGAGGCCACCCGGGAGTTCTTCTTCCTGGAGGTCAATACCCGCCTCCAGGTGGAGCACCCGGTCACCGAGGAGGTGACCGGGAAGGACCTGGTCCGTGAGCAGCTCCGGATCGCCGCCGGCGAACCGCTGGGCTATGGCCAGGAAGACGTCACCTTCTCCGGGCACGCCATCGAGGCCCGCCTCTATGCCGAGGACCCGTCCGCCGGCTTCCTGCCGGCGACGGGCACCTTGACCGCCTACGAGCCCGCGGCGGTGCCGGTCGTCCGGTGGGACTCCGGCGTCGAGGTCGGGTCGGTCGTGGGCGTGAGGTTCGATCCGATGCTGGCCAAGGTCGTCGCCCACGCGCCGACCCGGTCGGAGGCGGCCGGCCGCCTGGCGCTGGCGCTCGAGCGCCTGCACCTGGGCGGGCTCTGCACCAACCGAGACTTCCTGGCCGCCACGTTGCGACACCCGGCGTTCCTGGACGGAGACACCACCACCGACTTCATCGAGCGCCACGTCCCACCGAGCCGCCCGGAGCACGGTGCAGACGAGCGCCGTCGGGCCGCCACGGCGGCGGCGTTGTGGGTACAGGGCCACAACCGGGCGGCCGCCCCTGTCCTGGACCGGGTTCCGAGCGGATGGCGGAACGCCCGGCTCCCTCCCCAGCGGCTGGTGCTGGAGACGGCAGGAGAGCCCTTCGAGGTCCGCTACGACGCCTGTCGGGACGGGTCCTTCCGCCTCGGGAAGACCGGCGCGGCCCGGGTGCACCGGTGGTCTCCCGACGCCATCGACGTGGAGATCGACGGTCGTCGCGCCACGTGGCGGATCACCCGCGCTGCCGATCGCCTCCACGTCCAGACGGCGCGAGGAACGATCGACCTCGACATCGTCCCCCGGTTCGAGATCCCGGGGTCGGCAGGCCCGGCGGGAGGCTTCGTGGCGCCCATGCCCGGTGTCGTGCTGGACGTGCGCTGCGCCGCCGGGGACGAGGTGGCCGCCGGTCAGACGCTCGTGGTGCTGGAGGCGATGAAGATGGAGCACCGTATGACGGCTCCCGCCGACGGACGGGTGGCTGAGGTACGAGTCGTCAAAGGGCAGCAGGTCGACAACGGCGCCGTGCTCCTGGTCTTCGAGCATGCCGAGCCGCAGGGGGGTTGAGATGACCGCAGCGATCCGCATCGCCAACTGCTCGGGGTTCTACGGCGACCGCCTCTCGGCGGCGGCCGAGATGGTCGAGGGCGGGCCCATCGATGTGCTGACCGGAGACTGGTTGGCCGAGCTGACCATGCTGATCCTGGCCCGGACCCAGGGCACGCGATCGGGGGGCGGCTACGCCCGGAGCTTCGTGACCCAGATGGAACAGGTCATGGGCACGTGTCTCGACCGCGGGGTCAGGGTGGTCTCGAACGCCGGTGGCCTCGATCCCGAGGGCTGTGCCGAGGCCGTCTCCGAGGTGGCGGACCGCCTGGGCCTGTCCCCGACCATCGCCTACGTGAGCGGCGACAACCTGTTGTCCCGCCTCGACGAGCTCGTCGCCGCCGGCGTCGACCTTGCCCACTTCGAGACCGGGGAGCCCCTGGGGGACACCTCCCGCTTCATCAGCGCCAATGCCTATCTCGGCTGCTGGGGGATCGTGGAGGCCTTGCGGGGTGGGGCCGACATCGTCGTCACCGGACGCACGACCGACGCCGCCGTCGTGTGCGGCCCGGCGGCCTGGCACCACGGTTGGGCCCGGGACGACTGGGACGCCCTGGCTGGCGCGGTGGTGGCCGGCCACATCATCGAGTGCGGCACCCAGGCCACGGGAGGCAACTACTCGTTCTTCACCGAGGTGCCGGGCATGGTGCGCACCGGCTTTCCGTGGGCGGAGGTGGCCGCCGATGGCTCATGCATCATCGGAAAGCACGAGGGCACGGGCGGAGAGGTCTCCATCGGGACGGTCACGTCGCAGCTGCTCTACGAGATCGCCGGACCGGCCTATCTGGGCCCCGACGTGACCGCCCGGTTCGACACCATCGCCCTCGAAGAGGTCGGGAGGGACCGTGTGCGGGTCAGTGGCACGAGGGGCGAGCCACCTCCGGCCACCCTGAAGGTGGCCATGAACGAGCTGGGTGGCTTCCGCCACGACGTGAGCGTGGCCCTCACCGGTCTCGACATCGAAGCGAAGGCCGCACTGGTCGACGCGGCGTTCTGGGAGGCGTGCCCCTACGCCCCGGAGGACTTCGCCAGCGTGACCACCGCGGTGGTGCGCACGGACAAGACGGATCCGGCATCGAACGAGGAGGCGGTGGCCCAGTGGCGCCTGACCGTGAAGGACCCGGACGAAGGCAAGGTCGGTCGGGTCATCTTCACCGCCGTCACCGAGCTCGGCCTGTCCACCATCCCCGGGTTCTTCGGGCTGGGCGGCGGCGGGAGGCAGGCCCGTCCCTACGGTGTCTTCCGTCCGGCGGTGATCCCGGCCGATCTGGTCCCCCAGCACGTGGTCGTGCTCGGGGGTGCCCGCAGCGTCGTCGACTCCGTGGCCCCGGCCGGTCCGGTGGCAGCGGCGGTCGCGGCCCGGCCCGGTCCGTCGGCTCCCTGCCCGGTGGGCGACACGGTCTCGGCCCCGATCGGGCGGGTCGTCGGCGCCCGCTCAGGGGACAAGGGCGGCAACGCCAACCTAGGGGTGTTCGTCCGGAGCGACGAGGCGTGGGCGTGGCTCGACGGCTTCCTCACCACCGAGCGGCTGCGGCAGCTGCTCCCGGAGGCTGGTCCGCTGGTGATCGACCGGTACCGGCTCCCCGCGCTCCGGTCGCTCAACTTCGTGCTCCACGGGCTGCTCCAAGAGGGCGTGGCGGCGTCGACGAGACAGGACGGGCAGGCCAAATCGCTGGGCGAGTGGTTGCGGGCCCGCATCGTGGACATGCCGGCGACGCTGCTGGACGGAAGGAACTGAGACCATGGACTTCGATCTTCCCCCCGACGACGATCCCCGCCGCATCGAGGTCCGGACCTGGCTGGCCGGGCATCCGAACCCGACGGGGAGGCAGCTGGCCGAGGCAGGCTACGTCGCTCCCCAGCTGCCTCCCCCGTGGGGCCTGTCGGCCGACCCCATGCTCCAGATCGTCATCGACGAGGAGCTGGCTCGTGCCGGGGTCGAACGTCCCCGGAACACCATCGGCATCGGTTGGGCGGCGCCGACCATCTTCGTGGCCGGGACCGAGGAGCAAAAGCAGCGCTACCTGCCCACCATCCTCAGCGGCGAGGAGGTGTGGTGCCAGCTCTTCAGCGAGCCCGACGCGGGCTCGGACCTGGCTAGCCTCTCGACCCGGGCCACGAGGGACGGAGACGAGTACGTCGTCAACGGCTCGAAGATCTGGACCAGCGGTGGGCACCGGTCCCGCTTCGGCATCCTCCTCGCGCGGACCGACCCCGACGTGGCCAAGCACCGCGGCATCTCGTACTTCATCTGCCCGATGGACCTGCCGGGGATCACCATCCGCCCGATCATCGACATGACCACCGCGCACACCTTCAATCAGGTGTTCTTCGACGACGTGCGCATCCCGGCGCGCCTGCGGGTCGGGGAGGAGGGCGACGGCTGGCGGCTGGCCAAGGTGACGCTGTCCAACGAGCGGGTGATGCTGTCCTCGGCCGGCTCCCTGTGGGGGGCGGGCCCGTCCGCCGTCATGCTCATCGACCTGGTCCGCGGGATGGGTGGCACGGACGACCCGCTCCTGCGCCAACGCCTGGCGGCCCTGTACGCCGAGGCCGAGGTGTTGCGCCTCAATCGGCTGCGCACCATCAGTGCCCGGTTGGCGGGCAACACGCCGGGACCGGAGGCGTCGATCCAGAAGATCATGTCGGACGAGCACGGCCAGCACGTCATGGCGCTGGCGAAGGACCTGGCCGGCGCGGCGGGGATGCTGGTGGGATCGGGTCCCCCGGGTGCGTTGCCGGGGGCGGGTGGGGACGCACCGCTCGAGGGACGCGCCGGCGCCGGCACGGGCGCCGAGGCCGGCCTTCACCAGTTCCCCGAGGTCGACCCGGTGTGGCACTACGGCTTCCTGTTCTCTCCGGCGCTGACCATCGGCGGCGGGACCTTCGCCGTGCAGCGCAACATCGTGGCCGAGCTCGTCCTCGGCCTGCCACGGGAGCAGCATGCCGACTCCGGAATGACCTGGGCAGAGGCGCAACGCCGGTGAGGGCGACGCTGGTCGACGTCGACGAGACCGAACGCCGTATCCGGTCCGTCCCCGCCCCCCGCCCCGTGCTCGAACGGGACCGGGAGCGGCAGCTCACGGCCCGCCAGCGCGACGTCCTCGACCAACTGGGAACCGTGTTCGAGGACGGTTTCGCCGACCTCACCATGGCCGAGCTCGCCGCCCGCCTGAACTGCTCCCTTCGCACCCTGTACTCCCTGGCGCCGAGCCGAGACGAGCTCGTCTTGATCGTGGTGGACCGGAACCTGTGGCGAATCGGGCGAACGGCGCGAGATGCCATCGTCCCGGGCATGGCCCCGCTCGACACCGTCCGGGCCTACCTGCGGGCGGCGACGGTGGCGGTGAGCCGTGCCACGCCGGCCTTCGCCCGGGACCTGGCCACCGTGCCGGCCGCTCGGCGCCTGCGTGCCGGCCACAACGAGTACCTGTTCAACATCACCCGGACCCTGCTCGACCTGGCAGTGGAGCGGGGCGACATCGGCGACGTCGACACCGCCGCGGTGGCCCGCGTCCTGGCCGGGCTCGGCAGCGCGTTCGCCGATCCCGAGGTCATCTCCACCCTGCGCGACTCCCCGAAGGACGCCGCCGACGCCGTCGTGGACGTGATCCTGCGCGGCCTGTGCGCTTCGCCATCCTGCCCGTCGCCTCCGGCCGGGAGGGAATGCCGATGACCGACCTGCGCCAGATCGCCCGCGACCTCGTCGCCGAGCAGGCCGTCCTGGACCGGATCGTGGCCGGACTGTCCGATGAGCAGTGGGGCACGCCGACACCGAGCGCGGGTTGGACCGTGTCGGACCAGATCGGCCATCTCACCTACTTCGACGGCACCGCCGTCCTGGCGATGACCGCCCCCGACGCGTTCAGGGCATCGGCGGAGCAGCTCATCCGCGCCGACACCGAGCGCGACCGGCTGACCCTGGGCCGCGGCGTTGCACCCCCTGACTTGCTTGCCCGGTGGCGGGCGAACCGCGACCGTCTGGCCGAGGTCGCGTCCGCGCTCTCAGAGGACACCCGGGTCGTCTGGTACGGCCCGTCGATGAGCGCCAAGTCCTTCCTGACCGCTCGGCTGATGGAGGTGTGGGCGCACGGCCAGGACGTGGTCGACGCCGTCGGCGCCGACCGGCCACCCTCGGACGCCTTGCGCCACATCGCACAGCTCGGGTTCATCACCCGGGGGTGGTCGTACCGGAACCGGGGTCTGGACGTGCCCGAGGGGGAGGTGCGTGTCGAGCTGGTGTCGCCGTCGGGTCAGGTGTGGGAGCTCGGTCCCTCCGGGGCGGGGAGCTCCGTTGCCGGTCCGGCACTCGACTTCTGTCTCGTCGTGACCCAACGTCGTCACCTCGACGACACCCGCCTGATCACCACCGGCGGTCCGGCCCGGGACTGGTTGTTGAAGGCCCAGGCCTTCGCCGGCCCTCCCACCGATCCGCCGCCGCCGAGAGGAGCGCACCGAACATGAAGACCGCGGCCACCGAGCTGTTCGGCATCGACCTTCCCATCTTCGCCTTCTCGCACTGCCGCGACGTTGTCGCGGCAGTGTGCAGATCCGGCGGCATGGGGGTGCTCGGCGCCGTCAGCCACACCCCCGAGCAGCTGGAGATCGATCTCGACTGGATCGAAGCTCAGGTGGGCACCCGTCCCTACGGCGTGGACCTGATCGTGCCGGCCCAGTACGCCGGGTCGGACTCGGGCGGGCTGTCGATGGCGGAGATCCGGGCCCAGCTACCGGCGGAGCACCTTGCCTTCGTCGACGACATCCTTCGGCGCTACGGCGTACCCGAGCTCGAAGGGGGGACGAGCGCGGTGGGGGTCCGTGAGGAGCCCGAGCCCGGCGGTGCCATCTTCTCTGCCAACCGAGCCGAGCCTCAGCTCGAGATCGCGTTGGCCCACCGCACGGCGCTCGTCGTCAACGCCCTCGGGCCACCCACGCCGCACATGGTCCAGCGGGCCAAGGAAGCGGGCAGGAAGGTCGGCGCGCTGGCGGGCGCGGCCAAGCATGCCGCCCGCCATGTCGAGGCCGGAGTCGACCTCGTCGTGGCCCAGGGCTCGGAGGCCGGCGGCCACACCGGGGAGATCGGGACGATGGTATTGGTCCCCGAGATCGTCGACGCCGTGGGCTCCACCCCGGTGCTCGGTGCCGGCGGGATCGGACGGGGCCGTCAGATGGCCGCGGCCATGGCCCTCGGTGCCCAGGGTGTCTGGTGCGGATCGGTGTGGCTCACCACCGAGGAAGCCGAGACCCACCCCGTCGTCAAGGAAAAGTTCCTCCACGCCACCTCGGCAGACACTGTGCGGTCCCGATCGCGCACCGGGAAACCGGCTCGGCAGCTGAAGACGGCGTGGACCGACGAGTGGGAGGCTCCCGGCAACCCGAAGCCCCTCGGGATGCCCTTCCAGCCCGTGCTGGTCAACGCCGCGCTGCAGCGCATCGACCGAGCCGCCTACCGGAAGGGCTCGGGCGCCGAGCAGCTCGCCAACTACTTCGTGGGGCAGGTGGTGGGGACCATGAACCAGGTCAGGCCGGCGGCCGACGTGGTCTACCAGATGGTCGAGGAGTTCATCGAGACGGTGCAGTCCCTTTCGGGCCTGCTCGAGAGCTGACTCAGGCGCGGAGCTGGGCCAGGGCATCGTCCCGGCACTGCTTGTAGTCGACCTTCCCGTTGGGGGCCCGGCCGATGGTGTCGACGAACAGCACGCGCTTGGGCGCCTTGTACGCCGCCAGGTGCTTCTTGACGTCAGCGACCAGGTCGCTCTCGTCGAGCCCGGCGGAGGGGTACGCCTCGACGAGGGCGGTGACCGCCTCGCCCCAGGTGTCGTCGGGAACCCCGACCACGACCGCGTCTCGGACCCCCGGGTACCGCTTCAACACCTCCTCCACCTCTTCGGGAAAGACCTTTTCCCCGCCGGTATTGATGCAGACCGATCCCCGCCCGAGCAGGGTGATCGAGCCGTCGGCCTCGACGGTGGCGTAGTCGCCCGGGATCGAGTACCGCCTGCCGTCGATGACCCGGAACGTCGCCGCCGTCTTCTCGTCGTCCTTGTAGTAGCCGAGCGGCACCCGCCCGCCGACCCCGACCATCCCGATCTCCCCCGACCCCGGTGTGGCGAAGCGCCCGTCGTCCGTGACGACCACGGCGTCCGGACCGAGCTGGAACTTGGCCGTCCTCGCCGTCTCGCCACCACCGGAGATCGACGTCCCCATGCCCAGCGCCTCCGAGGAGGAGAACGCGTCCACGAGCACCATCGCCCCGTGATGGCGGAGCAGGCCTCGCTTGGTCTCTTCGCTCCACATGACGCCCGAGGAGGTCATGCCGACGACACTGGAGAGGTCCCATCGCCCCGGTTCGTTGTCGAGGGCCCGGAGCATCGGCTTGGCGAAGGCATCGCCGACCACGACGACCACGTTCACCTTCTCCGCCTCGATGGTGTCCAACAGCTCCACGGGGTCGTAGCGGCGGCCGGCGAGCAGCACCACCGAGCCCCCCTGGGTCAGCGTGCTCTGGGAGACGAGGGACCCGGTGCCGTGCATGAGCGGGCACGCCGGCAGCGCCACCGGGCCGGGGGACGTGAGTAGGGAGCGGACGAGGTCGTAGTCGGGCTCCTCTGGGAACTCCATGCCGAGCTGGCTCGCCACCATCATGATCAGGTCGTCCTGGCGCCACATGACCCCCTTGGGCACACCCGTGGTCCCTCCGGTGTAGAGCAGGTAGAGATGATCACCGTCGCGGCCCCATGGGGCGCGCTGGCGACCGGGGGAGCTGGTGGCGGCCCGCTCGTAGGGGGTCGCCCACGATGGGCACGCCCCGGACCCGTCGTCCACCCAGAGCCATCCTCGGACCTTGGTCATCCGGTGCCGCACCGCCTCGACCCGTTCGGTGAAGGTGGCGTGGAACACCACCGCTACCGCATCGGCGTTGTCCCAGAGGTAGACCAGCTCGTCTTCGCCGTAGCGGTAGTTGGTGTTGACCGGCACCAAGCCCGCCTTGTAGGCGGCGTACATCGACTCGAGGTACTCCGGGCAGTTGTAGAGGTACTGGGCAACCTTGTCCTGTTCGGAGACACCCAGGTCGAGCAGCCATGCCGCCACGCCATCGGCCCGGCGGTCTACCTCCCCCCAGTTCCGGCGGGTCTCCCCCTGCACCAGGCAGGGCGCGTCGGGGATCTGGTCGGCGGCGGCCTCCCACAGCTCGGCGATGGACCAACCTGGCATGACGCTCGTCCCCTCCCTCGTACGCCGGCGCCCGCCGGTCGGCGGGCGCCGGGCGGAACCGGCCCGGAGCTCCCCGCCTCTCCTCTCCTGGCGTACCTTAGTTTGCCTACACTCGAGTGGGTCCAGTCATCGGTCGCCAGCCGGATGAGCGTGTCACCGGGTAGCGACCCCGCTGACCACCTCCGGAGGTGGGTCCATGGCCGGGACGTCGGCAACACATCGTGCACCGCCCGACTACGACGTGGTGGTCGTGGGTGCCGGCTTCGCTGGCCTCTACCAGCTGCGCCGGCTGCGGGAGGAGGGCCTTTCGGTGATCGCCCTCGAAGCCGGTTCCGGCATGGGGGGCATCTGGCACTGGAACTGCTATCCCGGGGCACGTGTCGACTCCCACGTCCCGCTCTACGAGTACTCCGACGAAGCAGTGTGGCGGGACTGGTACTGGGAGGAGCGTTTCCCCGACTGGCGCGCGCTGCGCCGGTACTTCGAGCACGTGGACTCCAGATGGGATCTCCGGCGGGACATCCGCTTCGACACCCGCCTCTGTGGCGCCGAATGGGAGGAAGCCGGGCGCACCTGGCGCCTGACCACCAACGCCGGTGACTCACTACGGGCGCGGTTCTTGGTCCTGTGCACCGGCTTCGCGGCCAAGGCCTACGTTCCAGAGCTCCCCGGGCTCGGTGACTTCAAGCGGGCCTGGTACCACACCGCTCACTGGCCCCACGAAGGCATCGACCTGACCGGCCTGCGCGTCGGGGTGATCGGCACCGGGGCGAGTGGTGTGCAGGTGGTCCAAGAAGCAGCCAAGGTCGCCGCGGCCGTGGCGGTGTTCCAACGAACACCGATCATGGCTCTTGCCATGCAGCAGCGAGCGCTCACCCGGACCGGCCAGGACGCGGCCAAGGCTCGCTATCCGGAGATCTTCCGCCGCAGGACCGAGACCAACAGCGGGTTCGATTACCCCGGCTCGGGCGAGTCCGCCCTGGCCGTCTCCGAAGCGGAGCGCCAGGCGACCTACGAGCGGCTCTGGCGTGACGGCGGTTTCAGCTTCTGGGCCGGCGGCTACTCCGACCTTCTGATCGACGAGCAGTCGAACCGGACCGCCTACGACTTTTGGCGGGACAAGGTCCGCGCTCGGATCCACGATCCGGTCACGGCCGAGGCCCTCGCCCCAATGGAGCCGCCCCACCCCTTCGGAGTCAAGCGCCCATCGCTCGAGCAGACCTACTACGACGTCTTCAACCAGGACAATGTGACGCTCGTGGAGCTCACGCGAGCTCCGCTGGAGCGGATCACTCCGACGGGGGTGCGGACCAGCGGCGGTGGCCACCACCTTGACCTGCTGGTGTTGGCGACCGGTTTCGACGCGGTGACCGGCGGTCTCACCGGCATCGACATCCGGGGGTCGCGCGGGACCAGCCTGGGGGAGCACTGGCACCGAGGCGTGCGCACCCATCTCGGCCTGGCCAGTCACGGCTTTCCCAACCTGGTCTACCTGTACGGACCCCAGAGTCCCTCGGGGTTCTGCAACGGTCCGACGTGCGCCGAGGTGCAAGGCGACTGGGTGGTAGAGCTGATCTCCCATCTCGCCCAGAGGGGCATGACCCGGATCGAGGCCACAGCCGAGGCCGAACAGGGCTGGCGTGACAAGGTCCACGGGATCGCGTCCATGACGCTGTTCCCCCGTGCCGATTCGTGGTACATGGGTGCCAACATCCCCGGGAAACCCCGTGAGATGTTGAACTGGCCCGGCGGGTTGCAGCAGTACATGGCGGAGTGCCGGTTGGTAGCCGAGGGTGGCTACCGCGGCTTCGCTCTCGACGGCAAGGGGGTGTGAGCTCGTCGGCTCCGTCCGAGTCACATCCCCACGGGAGTACCGTGAGGGTGTGGAGCGCGCCATCGAGGTTTTCTCCGACGTCTGGTGCCCGTTCGCCTACGTCGGGATCCGGCGGGTCCTTGCCGAGCGGGACCGGGCCGGTGCCGGGACCGTCCTCTCCTTTCGGGCCTGGCCACTGGAACTGGTGAACGGTGCACCGCTCCCGGCCGATCTGGTCGTCGAGGAGGCGCGCGCACTCCAGGCCCAGGTCGCACCCGAGCTATTCGCCGGGATCGGCGCGAAGCACTTCCCGTCCAGCACCATTGGCGCCCTCGGGCTCTCGGCCTGGGCGGCGGACGCCGGCCCGGTCGTCGGCGAGCAGGTCGCGCTCGAGCTCCGGTCCTCCCTGTTCGAGCGGGGGGTGGACATCGGCGACCACTCAGTCCTCGAGCGCATCGCCGCCGTCCATGGGCTCTCCATGCCGGCGCCGTCTTGGATGCTCGCCCGCGTGACGGCCGACCTGGAAGAGGGTCGACGGCGCGGGGTACGCGGCTCGCCGCACTTCTTCGTCGGTACCGAGGACTACTTCTGCCCGACGCTCCGCCTCTCCCGCGAGGGCGGCCTCCTCCGTGCGGGGGTCGACGTCGACGGGCTCGCCACGTTCCTCACCCGGGCGCTCTGAGGGGTCGGACCGCCTGTGGGCAGGATGTCTGCTGACCGCATGGTGGTCCGCCTGGCCGGCGACGGGTCACGCCGCCGGAGGCCCGACACCGTGGCGGTCGAGGAGCCCCTGGAGCTGCGGTTGGCGGGAACACCGTTCACCGTGACCATGCGCACGCCGGGTGCCGACTTCGACTTGGCCGCCGGTTTCCTCGTGAGCGAAGGCATCGTCTGGAGGAGAGAGGACGTGGCGGCGATGCGTACCTGTGTCGGGGACGCCGGGGGAGGGGTAGGTGGGTCCAGCCGACTCGACATCGTCCTGGCCCCCCATGTCCGGGTTCCCGACGCCGGCCTGGTCCGGGCATTCCCGACGTCGAGCGCGTGCGGGGTCTGCGGGAAGGACGCGCTCGACGCCGTCACGACCCGGTCCTCGTTCCCGGTCGGGGACGACCCCTTGGTGGTCGACCCGGCAGTCCTCTGCGCCCTCCCCGGCCGGCTCCGCTCCGAGCAGGCCGTCTTCGACCGAACCGGGGGCCTCCATGCTGCCGCCATCTTCGACGGGAAGAGCGGTGCCCTCCTCGTCCTGCGGGAGGACGTCGGCCGCCACAACGCCGTCGACAAGGTCGTCGGCTGGGCGCTGCGGGAAGGCCGGCTCCCGCTGGCCGGGACCGTCCTGCTGGTGTCGGGGCGGGCGTCCTTCGAGCTGGTCCAGAAGGCCGGCATGGCCGGGATCCCCTTTCTCGCCGCCGTCTCGGCGCCGTCGTCGCTGGCGGTGGACCTGGCGACCACGATGGGGATGTCACTCGTCGGGTTCCTGCGTGACCCTTCGATGGTCGTCTACAGCGGCGCACACCGGGTGGGAGCGCCGGCGGCGGTCCACGGCCCGCATCGGGAAGGCCCGCACCAGGAAGGCCCGCATCGGGAAGGCCCGCATCGGGAAGGCCCGCATCGGGAAGGCAGAGACCATGAAGCACGACGCACCGCATGACGACGTGACCGGGGGGGAGCTCTCGGTCGGCCGACCCGAGACCTGGGCGGTCGGAGTCCCGGGCATCGTCCACTCCCTGGAGCACGCCTACCGGGAGATGGGAGTGCGGCGCAGCCTCACCGCCCTGCTGGCGGTCAACCAGAAGGACGGATTCGACTGCATGTCGTGCGCCTGGCCGGACCCACCCGACCGGAAGCACGCCGAGTTCTGCGAGAACGGGGCGAAGGCGGTGGCCTGGGAGGCGGACCTCCGCCGCATCCCGTCCTCCTTCTGGTCGGAGCACAGCCTCGGTGACCTGGCCGGACGGAGCGAGCACTGGCTGGGCCAGCAGGGCCGGCTCGTCGAGCCGCTCTACCGCGAGGCCGGCTCCGACCACTACCGGCCGATCGGGTGGGACCAGGCGTTCGCCGTGATCGCCGCCGAGCTCAACCGTCTGGAGTCGCCCGACGAGGCCACGTTCTACACCTCGGGCCGGACCAGCAACGAGGCGGCGTTCGTCTACCAGCTCTTCGTGCGGACCTTTGGGACCAACAACCTTCCCGACTGCTCCAACATGTGCCACGAGTCGACCAGCGTGGCCATGGCCGACGCCATCGGCGTCGGGAAGGCCACCGTGACCTACCGGGACTTCGCACTGGCCGACCTGATCGTCATCATGGGGCAGAACCCGGGGACCAACCATCCCCGCATGCTCACGGCGCTGGAGGAGGCCAAGCGATCGGGGACGCGGATCGTGGCGGTGAACCCGCTGCCCGAAGCCGGCCTCCTCCGGTTCAAGAACCCCCAGCGTCCCCGGGGGATCGTCGGGTCGGGAACGGCACTCGCCGACCAGTTCCTCCAGATCCGGTTGGGCGGGGACCTGGCCCTCCTCCAGGCGCTCACCGCCCGGGTCCTGGCAGCGGAGGACGCCGCGCCGGGCACCGTGCTCGACCGCGCCTTCCTCGACGAGCGGTGCGAAGGGCTCGAGGCGTTGCGCGCCGCCCGTTCGACGCTCGACGAGGAGGCCGTGCTGGCGGCCACCGGTCTGCGTCGTGAGGAGATCGACGAGCTGGCCGACCGCTACCTCCGGGCCGACCGGACGATCATCTGCTGGGCCATGGGGCTCACCCAGCACCGCCAGGCGGTGGCCACCATCCGCGAGGCCATCAACCTCCTGCTCTTGCGGGGGAACATCGGCAGACCCGGCGCCGGGGCGTGCCCCGTGCGCGGGCACAGCAACGTCCAGGGCGACCGGACGATGGGGATCTGGGAGTCGCCGGAGCCGGCGTTCCTGGACGCGCTCGAAGCCGAGTTCGGGATCCCCATGCCCCGCCACGACGGGTACGACGTCGTGGAGTCGGTGCGCCGGATGCGGGACGGTGACGTGAAGGTCTTCTTCGGCCTGGGCGGGAACTTCGTCGCCGCTGTCTCGGACACCACCGTGGCCGAGGCGGCACTGGCACGGACGCGCCTGTCGGTGCAGGTCTCGACCAAGCTCAACCGGTCCCACGTGATCGCCGGCGAGCAGGCGCTCGTCCTGCCCGCCCTGGGGCGGACGGAGCTCGACGTCCAGGCGAGCGGGCCGCAGTTCGTCAGCGTCGAGGACACGGTGTCGATGGTGCACCCGTCGGCCGGTCGCCTGCCGCCGGCCAGCCCCCTCCTGCTGAGCGAGGTGGCGATCGTGGCGCGCCTCGCCATCGCCACCCTGGGCGACGCCTCGCCCGTCGACTGGCGGTCCTTCGAGCGCGACTACGACGTGATCCGCGAGCACATCGCCCGGACTGTTCCCGGCCACGAGCGCTACAACGAGCGGATCCGCCAGGACGGCGGCTTCCTCCTCCACCAAGGGCCCAGGGACGACCGGCGGTTCCCCACGCCGTCCGGGCGCGCCGTCCTGGCCTGCACCACCTTCGAGCCGCTGGTCTGCCCGCCCGGCCGGCTCCTCCTCCAGACCGTGCGGAGCCACGACCAGTTCAACACCACCGTCTACGGGATGGACGATCGGTACCGCGGCATCCGCAACGGGCGGCGGGTGGTCTTCGTCAATCCCGAGGACCTGGAGGCGCTCGGCCTCGCCGATGGCGACGTCGTGGACATCCACAGCGAGTGGCGCGACGGAGTGGACCGCGTCGTCCGGGCGTTCCGGGTCGTGGCCTATCCGACGGCCAGGGGGTGTGCGGCCGCCTACTTCCCGGAGGCCAATGGCCTCGTGCCACTGGACAGCGTCGCCGAGGCGAGCCACACGCCGACCTCGAAGGCGGTCGTGGTCCGGCTGGAGCTCAACACCCCCTGACCATGAGCGGGGGCTCCCATCCCGGCATGGCCAGGACGACCTGCACGTCGCTGATGTGGCGTTCCAGGAACGCCGCCTCGCAGTAGGAGAGGTAGAGGTCCCACAGCCGACCGGTCCGGTCCCCGAGCCCGAGCCGGGCGATCGCCTCGCGGTGGGCGTCGACGCTGTCGTGCCACCGGTGGAGCGTCTCGGCGTAGTGCCTCCCGATGTCGTCCAGGTCGACGATCCGCATCGGGGTCGCCCGGCTCACCGCCCGGGCGATGGCCTCGATCGAGGGGATGCACCCGCCGGGGAAGATGGTCTCGGTGATGAAGTCCCGCCCGTTCTTGGCCCGCTCGTAGCTGCGGTCGTCGATGGTGATGGCCTGGAGGCCCATGAGCCCCTCGGGGGCCAGGAGCCGGGCACAGGTGGCGAAAAAGGTGTCGTGGCTGCGCCAGTCGACGGCCTCGATCATCTCGATAGACACCAGCTTGTCGTAGGTCCCCTCCAGTTCGCGGTAGTCCCGATCCAGCACGCGCACGCGTTCGGTGAGTCCGGCGTCGGCCACCCGCTTCGTTGCGTACTCGAACTGGGCCTCGGAGATGGTGGTGGTCGTGACCCGGCACCCGGTGATGGAGGCAGCCCGGATGGCGAAACCCCCCCACCCGGTCCCGATCTCCACGACGTGGTCACCCGGCCCGATGCCGAGCTTGGCGCAGAGGCGGTCCACCTTCGCCGTCGAGGCCTCTTCCAACGTCATCCCGGGTCGGGTGAACACGGCGGAGGAGTACATCATCGTCGGGTCGAGCATGAGCTCGAAGAGCTCGTTGGACAGGTCGTAGTGGCGGCGGATGTTCTCCCGGTCCCGCTCCGGGTCCTCGGGTCGCCGGCGCCGGACCCAGTCCGCCGTCCTCGCCGAGGCCCGGCCGATCCGGTCGGTGACGGCCGCGAGCCCGGCCAGGTTGCGCCAGAGGATCGTGACGAGGGCGGTCGGATCGTCGCACTCCCACTCGCCGTCGGCGTACGTGTCCCCCAGCGCCACCGACCCGCCTCTGAGGACCTTGCCGTAGGCGGCATCCTGGTGGACGGTGACGTGGACCTCCGGCTCTCCCTCCCCGAACCGGTGGGTTCCGGCCCGGTCGTGGAGCACGATCGTCCCGCGTCGGATCCGGGCGGCGAGGGCCCTCACGAAGCTCGCCTGTGCCCGGTCGAGCATGTTGCCGGTCATCTCCTGTCCTCCTCCCGTCCCCTGGGGGCGGTCCCCGCATCCTGTGCCGATGGCGGGACCGCCTGTCAGTACCCCCCGAGCCTTCGTGCCTACGCGAGCCTTCGTGCCTACGCGAGCCGGTCGTTCTCAGGACGGGATGCCGGCCGTGGCGTCGCGAGGGTGCCGGCTGTGGCGTCGCGAGGGTGCCGGTGGAAGGGAGCACCGCGCCAGCGAAGGCTCAGGGCTTGCCGGTAGATGCCGGCCGAGACCCGTAGGGTCATGCCCGGGTAGCCCCACACCAGGTGTCCGAGGGCGTGCCGCGACGCCGGGCGGAACGCCAGGCGCATCGATGCGGTGAACACCGTCCGGCCCTCCCTCGTGTCGTCCACCCCCACGGACAGCTCAGGCCCCGGTGAGCCGATCCGGAAGCGGTGGACGAGGTCCATGGGGAGGAACGGGGAGACGTGGAGCGCCTTGTCCACCTCGTGACGTCCCTCACCTCCGGTGAGCACGTAGGTGGTGCGCTCGTGCCACGGGGTGTTCGACACCTCTGCCACCGTGGTCTCCAGCACGGTCCCCGTGGGGTCGTAGCAGTAATAGAGGCTGATCGGGTTGAAGAGCCATCCCCACGTGCGCACGTGGGCGAGCAGACGGATCGGGCCTCGGGGCCGGGTGCCTGCACGCTCCTCGACGAGGTCGCGCACGGCGGTATCGAGGGGCACCTCGGGATCGCCGAGGAAGTCCGCCCGACGAAGGGACACGAGGTTGGCGCGCTCGACCGACCACAACGGATGGAGGACGCAGACCTCGTCCAGCTCGGCGAGATCGAGGTACGGCATGGCGATGCGGTAGGCGAACCCGTGGGGCACCGGGTCGATCCGGCGGTGGGTGACGGTCCCTTCGTAGATCCCGCTGGCGAAGCTCGCGCTCACAGGGTCGACCCGTCGAGCCGCCGGCACACCCGCGCCGCGCTCTGGAG
>JAKADK010000160.1 GCA_021820665.1 Actinomycetes bacterium
GGCGTCTCGAACATCTCCAGCGCCTGGGCCGCGAAGGTGGCGGCGCGGGTCTCGGCGTCGAGCCCCTCTTCCTCGAACATCGCCAGGAACTCGTCACCCCCGAACCGGGCGACCACGTCGGCATCGACCGTGCTCAACCGGTCGGCCACGCTGATGAGGACGCTGTCTCCGACCTCGTGGCCCAGGCCGTCGTTGATCGCCTTGAAGCGGTCGACGTCGAGAAGCACGACCGCCACCGCCCCGGCCCGCCCCCTGGCCTTGGCCACGGCATAGGCCAGCCGGTAGCTGAACAACGCCCGGTTGGGGAGACCGGTCAGCGAGTCGTGGAGGTAGGCGTGCGCCAGGGCCTCCTCTGCGGCCCTCTCCCCACTCAGGTCGTAGACGAAGCCACCGATCCGGTAGTCCTGACCGGACGCGGTCACGAACATCGATCCCGAAGCCACCACGATGTGCCCGCTCTTGTGCACGAGCTCGAGCTCCCGGCGCTCGTCCGGGGGGAGCAGGCCGCGGGCGTGACGCAGCAGGTCGGCATAGGCGGTCGGGACGTCCGTGAACGTCCGCTCGGCGTAGTCACGGCGGAGGACGGTGGCGGTCACGTGCCGCCCGACGACCTCGTCACGTGCCCACCCGAGCATCTGTTCCGCCCGCGGGTTCCACTCGGTCACGATGCCGTGCCGGTCCACCTCGACGAAGGCGTCGCGGCAGCGTCCGATGATCTCCTCCATGCTCCAACGCACGGAGGTCGCGTCACCGGGCAGCACCCCGCCGGGGAGTCGCCCCGCGTCTCCTTGTTGAGGATGTGGTCCGTCGACCTGCATGCGCTCCCCGCTCCGTTGTCGCCGAAACATTGGCACAGCCACACCGGTGTTGTCAGCAATACCCCCCTGCCCGAGCGGAGGCGACGGCCGGGCTACCCCGCTTCGCCGCCGGCCGCGGCGTCCCGGCGGCGGGATCGCCGGTGCACCAGCACGGCGACGACGCCGGCGATGACGACCACGACCACGACCACGAGGAGCCCCTCGCTCAACCGGTGGAGGACCGCCTCGAACGAGAGCCCGACGGCGTACCCGAGCAGGGTGTACCCGATCCCCCAGAGGAGACCGCCGATCGCGTTGTAGACCAGGAACACCCGGTAGCGGACGTCGCTCATGCCCACCAGGCCGGGAACAACGGCACGGGCGAACGCGACGAAGCGCCCCAGCAGCACGGCCGGCCCGCCGTAGCGGTCGACGAACGCACGGCTGCGCGCCACCGCCGGCCGCCCCCGGAGCGGGCGGTGGGCCAGGAGCCACGGCCCCGCCAACGTGCCCAGCAGGTAGCCCACAGAGTCCCCGGCGATGGCGGCGAAGACCACCACGCCGATCATGGCGACGAGGTTGACCTCCGGCCGCCCGCCGGCGACGACCGACGTGCCCGCCAGCACGCCGCCGACCACGGCCGCCGTCTCGCCCGGGATGAAGAACCCCACGAAGAAGGCGGTCTCGGAAAAGACGAGCAGACCGACCAGGGCGTAGGCCACCGGTCCCTGCACGTGCAGGATCCTGCCGACGACGCCTCCGGGGAGCGCGGCCCGGTGCGCCACCGCCAGCAGCCGCGCCGCGGCGAGGATGCCCGTCGGGTCGTTCACCGAGCGAGGGTGATGCCGACCCAGGTCCGCCGACCACACGACGGACAGGCCATCCAGTGGTCGTAGCGCCGGCCGGGCAGCCAGACGCCGAGCGGGAAGACCAGCCCCACGAGGCCGAGGAGACCGACGCGGGTTGCCGTGTGGCACGACGAGCAGCGCACCACGAACCAGCCGGGGCCGGCCGGGGCGTCGCTGCCGGCCGGAGAACCAGGACCGGCTGCACCGGGGTCGGCCGCCCCTGGATCGGCACCCGAGTAGAGCGCGTGCTTCCCCGTGGGGTGGACAGGGCGGCCCGGGTGGACAGGGCGGCCCGGGTGGACAGTGGGCCGGACGCCGTCTTCCCGGGGCGCGTTCCGTCGGTCCACCCGCTCCCCCAGTCCTCTCCCGCCCGGGGACGGCTTCGACGGCGCTCCGAACACCGCTCGCCGGCCGAGCCGGTCGCTGTCTTCCGAGGTCATCGTGAAGCGGGAACCGCAGCCGACCCACCGAACGACGCAGGCGCCCCGTCCCGGAGCGCCAGGGCCAACTGCCGGTACGCCTCCGCCCCGGTCGACCGAGGTGCGTACTGGAGGATGGACTTCCCGAACGCGGGAGCCTCGGCGAACCGGACGGACTTCCGGACCGGGGGATCGAGCACGGAGAGCCCGTACCGGGTACCCATCTCGGCAATGGTCTGCCGGCCGAGCCGGGTGCGCTCGTCGTACATCGTGGCGATCACG
Source organism: Actinomycetes bacterium (assembly GCA_021820665.1). GTDB lineage: Bacteria > Actinomycetota > Acidimicrobiia > Acidimicrobiales > RAAP-2 > JAKADK01. Next base: position 2,347 of record JAKADK010000160.1, read on the forward strand.
CCCCACACCTCGAGATCGGCGTTGGCAAAGGCACGGACGTCCTCGATCGTCTCCAGCAACTGGCCCACCCCGCGCTGGGAGAGCGTCTCGCACTGGAGTGGGATCAGCACGCCGTCGGCCGCCGTGAGGCCGTTGATCGTCAGGACCCCGAGCGACGGAGGGCAGTCGATCAGGACCAGGTCGTAGGCCTCGGCAATCGGCACGAGCGCCCGGGCGAGCACGTGCTCGCGCCCCGTCCTCGTGAGGAGGTGCACCTCCGATCCGGCCAGGTCGATCGTCGCCGGGAGCACGAACAGACCGTCGACCCCCGCCACCGGGTGCATCACGTCCGCTGCCGACACCCGCTGGAGGAAGACGTCGTGGATGGACGTCGTAAGCCCGTCCGGGTCGAGACCGAGGGAGAAGGTCAGGCACGCCTGGGGATCCAGGTCGACGAGCAGCGTCCTGCGTCCCAGTTCGGCGCTCGCCACCCCGAGCGAGTGGACCGTGGTCGTCTTCGCCACGCCGCCCTTCTGGTTCGCCACTGCCAGGACGTCGGTCACCGCCCGAGTCTACGCCCGAGCCTGGATGGTCCCCACGCGGTCCGACACCTCACCGGCCCGGGCCTACCCGTACCGGCATGGGTGAGCCCGTCCCGGCGCAGCGGATAGCGTTGCTGCGGGCCCCTGTAGCTCAACTGGATAGAGCGGGTGGCTTCTACCCACCAGGTTGCGGGTTCGACTCCTGCCGGGGGCGCCGAACGCGCCAGGGCGCGAACCTGCGGGTCCGCGCCGCCTGGCACGCGG
>JAKADK010000161.1 GCA_021820665.1 Actinomycetes bacterium
CGGCCGTGGATTGTGTTATTCTGGGAATGATGGAGTGAAGTGGCCCCACCGTGATGGTCAGAACTGGCCCCACCTCCGGACGCAGTTGTAGTGCGTCTGCATGCCCCCGGCAAGCCGTGGCAGTGAGCCTGTTCCGTCAGTCCGGCTCTGTCAGTGGCGACCTCCTCGCGTTGACCTGGATGTCCTTGGACCGGTGGGCGAACCGCTGCCATGCGGCCGCCCGGGTCGTGCCGACGAGGTCGCCGATCTCGGCCCATGAGTACTTCTGATCTCGGGCGAGTGCCACCGCTTTGGGAAGTCGCCGGTCGATCTCCGCCTGGAGGCTGGCGAGGAGCTGGAGTTCAGCTCCTCCGTCGCCGTGCCACCGGAGAGGGATCCGCAGCTTGCCCAAACTGGTCACCGCCTCGTCGATGACCCGGGCGCTGTCCTTGTCGGTGCGAGGTCCCTCGTAGTGGTCGCGTCGAGCGTGTTCCATAGCTGTATCGGTCACGATACGTCACCCTTCCGAGCTGTTGTCGACCGTTTCGGTGTATCGGTCACGAGGCACCATCTCGCCGAATGGCCTTGGGTCGGCCGGCGGCTGTCGACGAAGTGTGCAGCCGGTAGGAGTCCGAGCCGGTCTCGATGATGAGCGCCCGGAAGGTGAGCCGGTCGACCACCGCACCGGCGAGCCGTGCGTCGCTGAAGGTGCGGCCCCACTCGGAGAATGGGGCGTTCGACGCCACGGCGACCGAGCGCTTCTCCTCTCGCTCGGTCAGCACCTGGAACAACAACTCCGCGCCGCGCACGTCGAGGCTCAAGTAGCCCAGCTCGTCCAGGCACAGCAGGTCGATGCGTCCGTAGCGGGCGATCAGCCGGGACAGGGTGCGTTCGTCGGCAGCCTCGATGAGCTCGTTCACCAGTGCGGCCGCCGTCGTGTAGCGGACGCGCCGACCCGCTTCGGCCGCGGCCAGTCCGGTGCCGATCAGCAGATGGGACTTGCCGGTGCCGGAGTCGCCCAGGAGCACCACTGGGTCTCCGTGGTGGATGAACGCCCCGGTCGCCAACGCCGCCACCGTCGCCTCGTTGACGGTGGAGCGACTGCAGTCGAAGGCGTCGAGCCGCTTGACCCTCGGGAACCGGGCGTCGGCCACCCGACGCTGACGGCGTCGCTCCGCCCGGTCCTCGACCTCGGCGGTGAGCACGTCGGCCAGGTAGGCCCGGTGGGTGAGCCCAGCCGCCAGCGCGCTCTTCGCGAGTGCTGCCGCCTCGGCTCGAACCGTCGGCAGCTTCAGTTCCCGGCAGGCGCTCTCGATGGTCGCTTCGGCCCCGGCCTCGGTTCGCCCGCTCATCGGCCCTCTCCCGAGCTTCCGAGCAGCCCGTCATAGGCGGCGAGATCAGGGGCGGGCCGCTGGTCGCAGCTGGCTTCAGTGATCGGGATCACCGGGGCGAGGTGCTCACCGGCGGCCCGCCGGGCCTCGATGGCCACCATCTCAGGCGCCACCGTGGTGAGCGCCAACGCTGCGGCCATGCCGGCGATCACCGCGTGGTGCGGCAACGTCCGTTCGAGCAGCAGGGCCTCGATGAGCACGCCGGTGCCCTGCCGATCCCCGAGCTGGCGGCGGGCCTCGGCCCAGTAGGCGTCATGGGTGGGCGTGAAGCGCCCCTCGGCCCGGGCCTGGGCGAGGGGCACCGAGGACGCCAGTGCGCCGGGCTTCCTCGTCAGCACCTCCAGGTAGTGGTCCAGCTGCAGGGAGGCAGCCCCGCGCTCGATCAGGCGCTCGTGGGTGGCAACGACCGTTCCCTTGGCCGAGATCACGATCTCGGTCGCACCGATGGCCACGTCCAGACGCCTCCCGATGTGGGAGATCGGGACCGAGTAGCGGCACTGACGCACGCACACCCGCGCCTTCGTGTCCACCCGGGCGGTGACGTGGCGTGCGACGTCGAACTCCTCGTCGGGCACCGGCTGTAGGTGCGGGGCCTCGGCTGCGAAATCGGCGCCGATGGTGGCCCGGCGTCCTTCGATCACCCGGGAGAGGTCCGCGTGGTCGTAGGCGGCGATCATCTCGTTCAGTTCGGCCAGGCTCGCAGCCTCAGGCACGGGGACGAGGTGGTTGCGTCGGAACCACCCGATGTCGCCTTCCACCCCGCCCTTCTCGTGGGCGCCCTCGATGCCGGGGTGGCAGTAGAACGAGTCGAACCCGAAGTGGCTGCGCAAGAGCACGAACCGCTCGGACTCGACACGCTCCCGGCCGAGCAGAACCCTGGCGACAGCGGGCTTCAGGTTGTCGTAGCGGATCCGGGCGGGGATCCCGCCCAGGCGCTCGAACGCGTCGAGGTGCCCGGCGAAGAACGCCTCCTGTGCCTGGGTGGCGAACGCCCGGTGGCACGCCCGGCCCGATGCCGACAGGCGCAAGGAGAAGATCCAGAGCTTGACCATCACGCCTGCGATCACCGCGTAGAACTCGCCGAAGTCGACCTCGGCCTCACGGCCGGGCTCGTGGACCTGGGGGACCGTCGCCTCGGCTGTCGGCTCGGCGAGTTCGGCCCGGATGCGGCGCACCGTCTCCCGCACGGTGGACTCGGCCACCGACGCGCCTTGCTCGACGACCAAGCGCTGGAAGATCCGGCGGGCTGTGTGCCGCTGCTTCTTCGGCACCTGCTTGTCGGCGACCAGCCAGGCGCGAATCGTGTCCTCGTAGGGGCCCATCACCGGCGATCGGCGGGCCACCTCCTTGCGTGGCGGCGGCTGGGCCGAGGCCAGCGCCTGGCGGACCACCCGCCGGTGGACCTTGTGCTTGCGTGCCAGCTCCCGGATCGACAATCCCTCCAGGCGCCGATCACGGCGGATACGTTCGAACTGCTCCACCCTCGTCATCTCCTTCTCCTTCGCTCGTGGTCTTGGCGACCTTTCGAACGTAGGGGTTGGCGTCACGGGGGTGGGGCCAATTCAGGCCATCACAACGGCTCCAAGTGGGGCCACTTCAGGCCATCAGACCCAACCGGGCCTACCTGCTGAAGGAGCAGTTGAGGATCGCCATCGGGAAGAAGGGCGTGCTCGCCCTCACCATGCTCGACGAGTGGCTCATCTGGGCAGCGC
>JAKADK010000162.1 GCA_021820665.1 Actinomycetes bacterium
CTACACCTGGCTCGCCGTCCTTGCCATCCTCAACACCGTCGCCAGCCTCTACTACTACCTGCGGTGGCTCGTTCCCGCCTTCCTCCACGCGCCGTCACCGCACCCCGCCGTCCTCTCGTCAGGGGGCACCTGGAGCGCCGCCACCGCCTACGCTGCCGCCACCGCCACGGTGATCCTCGGGGTCGGCGCCGCCGCCGTGCTGCCGCTCGGAGCCGGGCACCTCCTCCCCTGAGCCCGCGACAGCTACGAGCCGCTGTGCCAGGAGTCAGGCCGGCCAGGGCGGGCAGCCGGGTGGACGGGGAGGCGGATGGTTCGCTAAAAACTACTGCATGTCGCAGCATCGGAGCAGCCCGGTCTCGGCTCCGACCTCCCCTTCGTCCCCCGACCCCGAACCCGCTTCCCATCGCGAGACAGGGAGCCACGTCCAGGACACGGTCCCAGGGCCCCTCCTCGCTGAACGCCGCTCCCGTCTGCACCGGCGGCGGGTGGTACGCCTCTCGGCCGTCACCTTCGCCGTCGCCGCTCTCGTCGGGCTGACGGTCGTCTACGGGCGCCTCAGCTCCCGGCAGGTCACGATGGCCGCAGCCTCGCCGCTGCTCGGCAAGCCAGCACCGGCGTTCGCGCTGAGGGCGCTCGACGGGCAGCCGATCACGAGCCGCTCGCTCGAGGGCAACGTCCTCGTCGTGAACTTCTGGGCCTCGTGGTGCGTCGCCTGCCGGGAAGAGGCGACCAACCTCGAGTCGTTCTACCAGCGCTGGTCGGGAACCGGCCTGCACCTGGTCGGCATCGTCTACGCCGACAGCGCGTCAGACGCCAGAGCCTTCGACACCGAGTACAAGATCACCTTCCCCAGCGTCATGGACCCCGGCGGCGCGACTGCTCTCGACTACGGGGTGACCGGCGTGCCCGAGACCTTCGTCATCTCACCTTCTGGCACCGTGGTCGCCCACCTCGTCGGCGCCGTCGGACCGACGACGCTCGACTCGGTGCTCACCCAGCTCTCCGGCGGCAGCCGACCGATCGAACGTCAGGGCCCCGGCTTCCGCCAAGCCCCGAGCGGCCGCTGAGCCATGGTCGAACCGTTCTGGCACCACCGCGCCCCGACGGGTCGTCGATGCGCAGCCAAGGCCGGACCCGGCTCGGCGCCGTGCCCGGGCACGTGCCCGGGGGAGATGCGGCGGTGAACGCCGCCCTCGGCCATGCCGGGATCCTCCTGGGTTTCGCCGCGGCCGTGGCCGGCATCGTCACGCTCGGCGCCGGGCTTGCCCGTCGCCGGCCGGCGGCGCTCCGCCACGGACAGACCTATACCGTGCTCGTCCTCGTCGGTGCCGTGACGGCGACCGCCGCCATGGTCCACGCCTTTTTGACCCACGACTTCTCGCTCGCGTACGTGGCGGAGAACAACAGCAGGCAGACCCCGCTCCTCTACGACGTGACCGGCATGTGGTCCGCCCTCCAGGGCTCGATCCTGCTGTGGGGGCTGATCCTCGCCGGCTACCTCACCGCCATGTCCTTTCGGTTCCGGCGCAAGGCCGCCGACCCGGTCGTCGCCTGGGCGACCCTCGCCGGCCTGGCGGTCGCCGCCTTCTTCTTCGCCCTCATGCTCGGGCCGGCCGATCCCTTCGGCCGGTTCGCCGGCCCGATCCCCTCGAACGGGGCCGGGCCGAACCCGCTCCTGCAGGACAACGCCCTCGTTGCCATCCACCCGGTCTTTCTCTACCTCGGCTTCGTCGGCTTCACCGTCCCCTTCGCGTTCGCCGCCGCCGCCCTCCTCACTGGACGCCTCGACGAGGACTGGCTCACGATCACCCGCCGTTGGACGCTGTTCGCGTGGGGGTGCCTCTCGGTCGGCATCGTGCTCGGGATGTGGTGGTCCTACGAGGTGCTCGGCTGGGGCGGGTTCTGGGCGTGGGACCCCGTCGAGAACGCCTCGCTGCTGCCCTGGCTGACCGCCACCGCCTACCTCCACTCGGTCGTGGTGCAAGAGCGTCGCGGGCTGTTGCGGGTGTGGAACCTCTCCCTCCTCCTTTCCACCTTCTCCCTTACCATTTTCGGCACCTTCCTCACCCGCTCGGGCGTGCTCCAGTCCGTCCACTCCTTCTCGGTGTCCTCGATCGGCCCGCTGTTCCTCGGCCTCTTCGTCGCCGTCGTGCTCGGCGGGGTCGTCCTTATCGCTTGGCGCGGCGGCCGGCTGCGGTCCTTCGGCGGCATCGACCACCCCGCCTCTCGCGAAGGGGCCTTCCTCGTCAACAACCTCGCCTTCGCCGCCTTCGCCTTCGTCGTCCTCCTCGGCACCGTCTTCCCCCTCGCCCTCGAAGCCGTGAACGGCCAGCAGGCCACCGTCGGGAGCCCGTACTTCGACACGATGACCTTCCCGATCGTCATCGCCCTTCTGTTCTTGATGGGTCTGGCGCCGCTGTTGCCCTGGCGCAAGGCATCGAGCCAGGTGCTCGGCAAACGGCTCGTCGTGCCGGCCTGGACCGCTGCCCTCGTCGTCACTGTCTGCCTCGCGGCGGGCATCCGCGCCACGATCCCCCTTGTCGTGTTCGCCCTGGGCGGCTTCGCCGCCGCCTCGGCGCTTCGCCAGCTGGCCCTCGGGTTACGAAGCGCCCGACGCCAGGGCCAACCGCTGCGCTCGGGCCTCCTCGGACGCACCAACGGCGGCATGGTCGTGCACCTCGGCATCGTCGCCATCGCCGTCGCCATGGCCGCCAGCCTCTCCTTCGGCCACCGAGGCCAGGTCACCCTCGCTGTCGGCCACTCAGCCCGTTTCGACGGGCACACCATCACCTACCTCGGCACCTCCGACATCACCCGACCGAACCGGACCGCCATGGAGGCCCTCGTGCGCGTCGATCAGGCGCCGCGCATCTTGCACCCGGCGGTCAGTCAGTACGCCCCCGACACCCTGGGCATCAGCACCCCGGCCATCTCGAGCACCCTCGTCGACGACGTCTACCTCACCTTCGTCTCCCCTCCCCAACGCCCCGGCGGCCCCGCCACCATCGGGGTGATCGTCCAACCGCTCATCGCGTGGCTGTGGATCGGCGCCGGCGTGGTCGCGCTCGGGACGCT
>JAKADK010000163.1 GCA_021820665.1 Actinomycetes bacterium
GATGCCCCGATCCAAGCTCGGCGAGCGCATCGGAGCCGTGTCCGACACCGACATGCTGTCGCTCTCGCGCTCCCTGGTCGTGTTCCTCGGGCTCGCATGACGGCGACGGTGCCCGGAAGTCCATCCCCTTGCGGGCGGTCGAAGGTCTTGCTCCAGGCAGCGTCAGGCGATCTCCCGACGCCTCCGCGGCGGCCTCGGAGCACCGCAGAACTGGGTGATCGGCACTCTCCGGCCGGCCGCGACGAGCTGGCGGCGGGAACCGCCGAATCGGCGATCTGGGCGCGAGCCTTCCCCGCACCGTGTCCCAGAACGCGCGCCCGCACGGCGAGCGAGAACGCTACCGAACGCTGGCGATGAGCCGGGTCGCCGGGGCGGGTGCTGCTGGTGCGGAGGGTGTCGGTGTCAGGTTGGTCGGCGGCATTGCGGTCGCCGGCGAGCTTCCGCCCCGGCAGGCGTCGAGGGCGACGGCGACCCAGTCGCATCGGACGGAGGGATGCGCGCGACGGTTCACGGGCCGGTTCGGAGACGTCGCGCGAGGTGAACGTCGAACCGGGTGCCGACCAGGGGACCACTCCGAGCCCCTGACCAGGTAGTTCACCGAGAGCTGTTGTGTTGTCGCTATTCGAACCCGCTTGAGATACGGAACCAGCTCGGGGAACTGATTCGGCATCTGTGACCGCGGCAGTATCTTCTGCTCGACTCGCGCTACGGAGCATGACGGGCCGTGGCGGTTGCCACTCCGACTATGGGCGTCATCTGGGTTGGCGACGGGATCGTAACAACAACCGCACCGACCGTCCTCCTCGGCGAAGTCCGGAGGAGGCGCCTGAGTCGAATCGTCGGGCCACCCTTGCGGACGTCCCCGCTGTTCGTGCTCGCGATAGTACGCCTTCGATGCCGGGCGGGAGTCAGCGAGCCGGCCATGACCCAGCCCGCCTACGGGTCCGGCATGCCCGTTTGACGATCCCTCGAGTCCACCATCCCGCTGCGTGACACCCGGTTGCACCGTCTTGACGTCATGACTGCGAAGAGGGATTATGGGAGGGTGGAACGCCGCAAGACGACCGTGTACCTGGACCCCGATGTCCTGACCGCTACCAAGGTGCTCGCCGCCACCCGCCAGCAGAGCGAGAGCAAGGTGGTCGAGGAAGCCTTACGGGCCTACCTGGGCAACGGCGAGCTGGCTGCTGCCAGCGCCGAGTTGCGAACGCTGATGGACCGGGTGGCCGGTCGCTGTGACCTCGACGACGATGAGGCCATGGCGCTCGCCGTGGACGAAGTGCACGCAGTACGAACATTACAGCGCTCCCACCGCACGGCGTAGGTGGTCCCGCCTCGGGCCGTGGCCGACACCAACGTGCTGGTGGCCGCGGTCATTACCCCTCGCGGCGTCTGTGGACGCCTGCTCGACGCTGCCATCGACGGTCGGTGGAAGCTCGTGGTGTCCCCGCAGCTGGTGGCCGAGCTGGACTTGGTCCTGGCTCGAGGCAAGTTCCGGCGCTGGCTGAGCGAGGAGGAAGCTCGCCAATTTGTCAGCGACGTGAGGATCCTCGCTGACATGGTTCCGGACCCACCGGCGCCGCCCACGAGAGTGACCACCGACCCGAAGGACGAGTTCCTCGTCGCCCTGGCTGGAGTCGCCACAGTGGTGGCACTGGTATCAGGCGACCCGCACCTCACCGAGTTGGTGGGCTTGGACCCACCAGTGCTGACCCCGGCCGCCTTCCTGGAACGGCTGGCCGCCGAAGGCCCGTAGAGCCATCCCCTGCGGCACAAACGTCCGTTCGCTCCGGCGAGGCGGCTCGGCTGGCCATATGCCGTTCCGCTTGTGATACGGCCCTCCGGCTCGGCCCTCAGCCGTCGTTACTCCACTCACGCTCCGGGCGTCACCAACGGACTTCGCCGACGGTGGGTTGATCCGGCGCCTACCGCAGGTTGAGCCCACCGTCGAGAAGGATGACTTCGCCGGTGATGTAGGTGTTGGCGACGAGGGCTGACACGAGGTCGGCGACATCGTCGGGTTGCGCGGCACGACCCATGGGTGCGTGCTCGCTCCAGAGGCGCTGTGCGTCGGCCCACTCAGCGGTCATCGGGGTGTCGACGAGGCCGGGAGCGACAGCGTTGACACGAACGGCAGGCCCGAGGGCGGCGGCGAGCAATCGGGTGGTGTGGTTGAGCGCGGCTTTGCTGGCGGCGTAGGGGATCGATGAGCCCTTCGGGCGGACGCCAGCGTGGCTGGTGATGTTGACCACCGTGCCCCCTCCTGGCTTCGTCGAGGAACGCAAGGCCGTCAGCGCGTTGGAAGTCAGGAGCCACGGGGCGATGACGTTGACGTCGAGGAGGCGCCGCCACACCGACGCGGTGACGGCGTCGAGGTCGTCGTGGGGGATGGGCCAGCTGATCCCTGCGTTGTTTACCAGCACGTCGAGGCGGCCGTGGGTACCGACGACGGCGTCGATGAGCGCCTTGCACTCAATTTCATCGGCCAGGTCCGCTTGCTCGTAGGTGCCGCCGAGCTCGTTCGCCAGACTGAGCCCGGCGTCACGACTGGTACGCGAATGCACGACGACGACCATGCCGTCGGCCGACATGCGTCGTGCGATACCCGCGCCGATCCCCGACACAGAGCCGGTGACGAGCGCAACCCAAGGCCGATCAGGCATTGAACGATCATGCCATCCCGAGATCGGTCACAGCTACCCCGACGCAAGACGCAAGAGCACTGGACAGGATCCGGTCACCGACCGGCTACCGGGGCGGCGCAGGCGGCTACTCCGTCTTGGTGGCCACCACCAAGAGGTAATCCAGCATGAGATCGAGATGACCGTCGGTGTGCTCGGCTCGCTCCTGGACGAACGCGGTGAGGTCCTCACAGAGCGTCCCATCGGCCTTCTCGGGTCAGCCGGTGCTGTTCGCTGACGACGTGGCCTGGGCCATCGACCTCGACGATCGTGATCACCTGGCGGTCGTCGGCGACGTTGCGGCTGACGCGCACGGCAACCGGGTAGTCGCCCGAGATCCCTTCGGGCTCCACGCGTCCTTGAACTGCTCGTAGGTCACG
>JAKADK010000010.1 GCA_021820665.1 Actinomycetes bacterium
CTACAACCGTCTCATGCGCGATGGTCTTGCCCAGATCTGCGACCCGGTTCCCATCGACACTCCACTACGCCGTCACTTCGACCGATTGGAAGGTGCCATCACCAATCTGATTGAAGAAGTTGGCCTCGCCGCATGAAACTTGACTCAACTGTGCCGGCTTCGCCGGCTAAAGCTCCCTAGCGAACGGTTGACGACGTCACCGGGCCGACCGCCGTCGGCGGAAGCGAGAGCACCGTGAGGAGGCCCGGTGGTGCCGCCAGCGCGGTGGGGACGGCGCTCATGAGGTGCATCGCGGTGGCCCGGAGCGCCTCGGAGCCGTGCTGCGTCCCCCTGGCGACGGGGATGTCCAGCGTGTAGTTGGGGTCCCCGGACACGCGGACCTGGTAGCACCCCGGCTCACCGGGCTGGGGCCACGCGGGCCCGATGTCGGGCCGCAGCCGGGCGACGTGTTCGAAGACGACGGGCGAGCTCCCGCCGCGTACGCCCCGCAACTGGAGGTAGAGCCCGGCGGCCGTGCCGGCCTCGATGCACCCGGAGCGCACCTCGAAGGGCTCGGGGGTCGGAAGGCGCGTCAGGCGCTCCTCCAGCGAGTCGATCTGGATGCCGAGCCTGGACGCGAGCGTGCGGATGGCTGGACCCCATGCCTTGGTGAGGACGCCGGGCCGCATGACGGTCGGGAGGTCGTCGAGCGCTCTGCCGAACCCCATCAGCTCGAACAGGGTTATCGGCTGGTGGCAGCTGCTGTAGTCCAGCACTTCGGTGCAGCACACCGCGTCGATGCGCGTCGAGGTCGCAAGCAGGGTGCTGGCCAGCGCATCGCTGGAGCGGCGCGGATCGCCCCCGTCGTAGAGGATGGACATGTCTTCCCCGGGGGCGGCCTGCTGCATCGGATCCACGGGAGAGGTTGTCGACAGGATCGACCGGGGACTGGAGCACTCGCCTTCTGTTTGAGCGGACGTTGGGACCCGAAGGCGGGCGGACTTCCGGATGAGGATCGGCTGCAGCCGGGACCGGGAGGGGCTGATCCCGTCGTGCCCCCGCCGTCGTGCCCCGTCCGCTCCTCTCCGAGCGAGCGACGACCTCCCGTAGGCTGGCTGGCGTGGATCCTTCCCTGCGTCGACCGGACGGCTCACCGGACGGGCTCGCTGCGAGCGGCGGGAGTGGGGAAGGAGACGGAAGCGGACGGGTCCGATCCGAGACGCTGGGTTCCCGCACTCCGCGGGCTCATCCCCGGCGGCTCCCGGTACCCACCCGGAGGGAGCTGGCCGAGCGGGGGGCGCAGATCGCTACCACCCTGGCCCGACACTTCGGGCCCCTCGCCCTGCTCCAGGCCCGGAGCGCACGCACGGGCCGCCTCCCTCTCGCCGCGATCGCCGTGCCGCTACGACAGACGTTCGAAGACCTCGGCGGGACGTTCATGAAGTTCGGGCAGCTGGTGGCGTCGTCGCCCGGGATGTTCGGAGACGAGTTCGCCGAGGCGTTCCGACGGTGCCTCGACACCGGTCCCATCGTGCCCATCGGGGTCGTCCGAGACAGCATCGAAGCCGACCTGGGGATGGACCTGGGTGACGCCTACGCCCGGTTCGATCCGGTGCCCATCGGGCGCGCCTCGATCGCGGTGGTCCACCGGGCCCTCACCCACGACCGGCGGGACGTGGCGGTGAAGGTGCTGCGTCCCGACGTGGAGCGATCGGTTGCCACCGACCTCGCGCTGCTCGGACCGCTGCTCGAGCTGGTCGCCCGCCAGACCGGCGACCAGGGCGTGGGCACGCTCCTCCAGATCTTCGCCGGCTTCAAGGTCCAGATCGGCGAGGAGCTGGACCTTCGTAACGAGGCTCGAGCCATGGCGGCCTTCAAGGATCTGCTCGGTGAGGTGGACCTCCCGCTCCTCGTCGTGCCCGAGCGGTACCCGGAGCTGTCGGGGCCGCGGGTGCTCACCATGTCCTACCTCGACGGCGTGGCCGTCGACGATCTCGCCGGTGCCGCCGACCTGGGTGTCGATCCGGCCCCGCTGGTCGAGCAGGTCGTGCGGGCGTTCTTCCTCACGGCCACCCGTTGGGGCGCGTTCCATGGTGACGTCCACGCCGGGAACATGCTCATCCTGCGGGACGGGCGCATGGGCATCATTGACTGGGGCATCGTCGGTCGACTCGACGCAGAGACGCACCGGTTCTTCGTCCGGCTGCTGGCAGCGGCCCTCGGAGACGAGACGGCCTGGTCGGAGATCGCCGCGCATCTCACCCTCACCTACGGTCCGGCGATGCAAGAGGGTCTCGGTCTCTCCGACATCGAGCTGAGCCGGTTCATCCAGCAGCTCATCGAGCCGGTGCTCACCAGGCCCTTCGGCGAGGTGAGCCTGGCGGCGTTGATCCAGGCGCCACTGGTGCAGGCATCCAAGGCGCAGGGCATCGAGACCCACAACCGCTCGATCCGCTCACTCGTCGGCCGGGTGCGTGCGGGACGCCGGCTGCGGCGGTTGGCGGACGAGTCCGGGGGGACCAGCTCGGATTTCGACCGCGGTATGTACCTTCTGGGCAAGCAGCTCATGTACTTCGAGCGGTACGGCAAGATGTTCCTTGCCGACGTGCCGATCCTCGGTGACCGACCCTTCTTCGAGCACCTGGTGGCTACCGCTCCCATCGCACCGCCCGACGTGGCACCCGATGCCCCACCCGACGTGGCGACGTGACGCGACGCGAGGCGACCCCGGTGGGGAACGGGTACCGTGGGGCCCCGACCGGACGCAGGAGGCATCGGATGAAGATCGTCGTGGACTTCGACGTGTGCGCGAGCAACGCCGTCTGCATGGGCATCGCCCCCGAGGTGTTCGAGGTGCGGGACGACGGGTACCTCTACGTGCTCGATGAGCACCCCCCCGAAACACTGAGAGAGAAGATGCGCCAGGCCGTCAATGGGTGCCCGACGGGAGCGATCTCCATTGTCGAGGACGAGTAGCGTCGGCGGGTGAGCGACGACGACGTTCCGAGCCCGCCCGGTGCCCTCCGGGTCCGCTTCGCCCCGTCGCCGACGGGTTACCTCCATGTGGGCAGTGCCCGGACCGCTCTGTTCAATTGGGTGGTGGCCCGCCAGCACGGCGGGACGTTCGTCTTGCGCATCGAGGACACCGATGCCGAACGGAACCGGGAGGAGTGGGTCACCGGGATCCTCACGGCCATGCACTGGCTGGGACTCGACCCTGATGAGGGCCCCTACCGTCAGTCCGACCGGGTCGAGCGCCATGGCCTGGCGGTCGACCTGCTGTGGTCTGCCGGCCTGCTCTACGCCTGCGGGTGCTCGCGCGACGAGATCGAGGAGCGGAACCGGGCGGCGGGGGAGACCACCCCCGGCTACGACGGGTTCTGCCGATCGCTGGGCCTCGATCGTGGGGACGGGCGCGCCCTCCGGTTCCGCACGCCCGGAGAGGGCGCCACGGTCGTGGCTGACGTTATCCGGGGGAACGTGAGGTTCCCGCACTCGGCGATGGAGGACTTCGTCGTGGTCAAGTCCTCCGGGGCCCCCCTGTTCGTCCTGGCGAACGTGGTGGACGACATCGACATGGGGATCACCCACGTGATCCGAGGAGAGGACCTGCTGCCGACCACGCCGAAGGGCGTCCTGCTCTGGGAGGCATTGGCCGCGGCCGGCTGGGAGCCCGAGGGTGCAGCCCGGCCCGTGCATGCGGCCGCCGCATCCGGGGGTGGACCCGTTGGTGCACCTGCCGTCATACCCACCGCTGGGCTGGCGTCGGTAGCCGCCACTGGACCGGTCCCCGGACCACAGCGCGGGTCAGGGCCCCCCGGGCCCGGTGGGTCCGGGCGCATCCCGCTCCCCGTCTTCGCCCACCTGCCGATGCTGGTGAACGAGAAGCGCCAGAAGCTCTCAAAACGGCGCGATCCCGTGGCTGTGGAGTCCTACCGTGAACAGGGGTACCTGCCGGAGGCCTTCGTGAACTACCTGGCTCTGCTCGGCTGGAGCCCGCCGGGGGATCGTGAGGTGTTCGGCGTCGACGAGCTGGTTGCCTCGTTCCGGCTCGAGCATGTGAACCACGCGCCGGCATTCTTCGATGTGAAGAAGCTCACCCACGTGAACGGCGAGCACATCCGGGCGATGTCCACCGAGGACTTCGTAGCGGCCTGCCGGCCCTGGCTGACCGGTCCGAGAGCCCCGTGGCCGCCGGACCGCTTCGACGATGCGGTCTTCGTACGGATGGCCCCGCTGGTCCAGGAGCGGATCTCGGTGCTCGCCGAGGTGGTCGGCATGGTCGACTTCCTCTTTCTGGAGGAGCCGGCGATGGATGAGGTGGCATGGGCGAAGGCCGTGGCCCCTGCCGGGCCCGGTCCCGCCATCCTCCGCCGGGCGCTGGAGGTCTACGGAACGATCGAGGAGCACGCCTGGCAGGCGGGAACGCTCCAGGAGGCGATGGGCGAGGTGGCGGCCGACGCAGGATTGAAGGTGGGAAAGGCCCAGGCTCCCGTCCGGGTGGCGCTCACCGGTCGGTCGGTCGGTCCTCCGCTCTTCGAGTCGATGGAGGCCCTCGGCTCCGCTCGGGTGCTCGCGCGCCTACGGGCCGCGCTCGCCCGGGCGACAGCCAACACCGCGCTGCCCTGAGCGGGTTCAGACCCGGTGGCAGGCCGTAGTGCCGTAGTGCCGTAGTGCCGTACCCGATCGAGGCGGTCCCGGTCGGGCGATCGGACCTCCCTCTTGCGGCTCCGGGTGTCTCCTCGTCACCACAGGTGGCCCGGCCGCCGTCCCTCACGTGCAACCGTGGCGGCTCTGGGTGCGGTCCGCTCCAGCGGTCCGGTAAAGTGGCGTTTCGCCCATTCGGGGGTGGCGCAACTGGCAGCGCGCGTGATTCTGGTTCACGAGGTTGGAGGTTCGAGCCCTCCCCCCCGAGCGGGGACGGCGATCCGCGAGGGTCGGCCGTCCGATGGTCCCATCGTCTAGAGGCCTAGGACACCACCCTCTCAAGGTGGAGACACGGGTTCGAACCCCGTTGGGACTGCCAGTCTGGAGCGTGTTCGAACCGCGCCCGGTATGCGGAAGCGCGGCTGGACGAGGCGGCGGTCGTGCACGTCGATCGATGTGATCAGCTCTCGGAGCACCGACTTGACGGCGGCGGTCTCACCATGCGACAGGGCGGCGTCGAGCTGTCCCCGCAGGGCGGTGATTTGCTCCCGGTCAGGACCGTGGGGCTGGTGCTCCTCGATGTCGGCGATCTCGTCGCGCCGGGTTTGTAGCTGGCGTAGGCGATGGGAGAGCCGCTCGAGTCGAGGGCCGCACTGTGCCGGGGACATCGTCCCGTCCTCGAAGGCAGCGAGGTACCGGTCGATGGCGGCTTCGGTCTTCTTCATCTCGGCGTCGATCCTGGTGGATTCTTCCTGGAGGGTGTTGCTCGCTGCGTGGACGCGCTCGACAGCTTGCGCAAACGCACGGTCTACGAAGGAGGCGTCGGCGTACACCGAACCGATGGCGGCGAGGATCGACTCTTCGAGCTCTCGTGCTGGGAGACGGTCGGCCGTGCACCCCGTCTTCCCGTACCGCTGCCGTGAGAAGCACACGTAGTACTCGTAGCGCCCATTGCGGCCGTGAGCGGCGGCACCGACGTAGCGCTTGCCGCACATGGTGCAAACGAGCAGCCTGCTCAAGATGTAGTCGTAGGAGTTGGAGCGGCATGCGGCCTTGTCGTCACCGTGCTCGGCGAGCAGCTCGTGGGCGGCGGCGAAGGTGGCGGTATCGATCAGCGGCGCGTGCGCTGACGAGTGGTACGAGCCGCGGAAGAGGACCTCGCCCAGGTAGGCACGGTTGCGCAGGACGGTGAGGACGGACATGTGGCTCCAGGGTCGGCCGTTTCTCGTCCGGTAGCCCTCTTCGTTCAGCCGAGCCGCGATGGCGTTGGCGCCGAGCCGGTCTTTCACGTAGAGCCCGAAGATGTACGGGACGAGCGTCGCCTCGTCTTCTTTGACCACGAGGGTGCTCGTCGCCTTGTCGATGAGGTAGCCGAAGGGCCGCTGGCCGCCGCACCACTCGCCGCGGGCAGCCTTGCGTTCCATGCCGGCGATCACGCGGTCGATAATGGTGGCACGTTCGAACTCTGCGAAGACGCCGAGCATCTGTACCATCATCCGGCCCGCAGGCGACGAGGTGTCGAAGGGTTCGGTGGCCGAGCGGAAGGCGACACCTGCGGCGTCGAGATCCTCGAGGACCTGGGCGAGGCCGCGCACCGAGCGCGCGAGCCGGTCGACCCGGTACACGAGCAGCAGGTCGAAGCGTTTCGCCTTCGCCTCCAGGAGGGCGCGTTGGAGGTTGGGCCGTTCCAGGCTGGCCCCGCTCATCTGGTCGGTGAACTCCCGGACGAGCTGCCAGCCGTCCTGGCTGTCGACGTACTTGCGAAGCCGATCGGCTTGGGCGCCGAGAGAGAACGGCTGGTGCTCCTCGTCGGTGGAGATGCGGGTGTAGGTGGCGATCCTCATGGGTCCTCCTTGGGGCCAAGAGGAGACCTCTGAGGTGGCCGAGAAGTCAAGCAGCCGGCGTCTCGGATGAGTCCTTCGAACAGATCGGCGATGGCGGCCATTGCCCGGGCCTCCCGTTCGGCCGGGAGGTCGAGGAGCTCTGGAGCCAGCACCTCGAAGTTGTCTGCCGCGCCACCCCTGCGGTTCACCGGCCCGACGTGCCTCATTCGACGCGGAAGCAGAGCAAGTCCTCGTGGGCGACGACGGAGCGGGGGATGCCGCGGGCTCTGGCTCGCCGTGCTTGGTCGAGGGCGAAGAACGAGGTTCGGGGGACGAGGTGGTCGTCGCGCAGTCCGGCGAGGAGGGCGACGTTGCGCTCGAAGAGCACCAGGCCGGCCTCCTCGCCGACCCGGGCGAGCGCACCGGGGAGGTCGATGAGCTCGCCGGCTGTCCACCAGGGCCGCACGGTCATGGCGACGACCCCGTCGGGACGGAGCCACCCGGCGACTTGGGCAAGCACCGTGCGCATGGCGTCGAGGAGCCGGTCGAGGCCGACGTGGGCGAGGTTGGCCGGGTCGGTCGAGTACCGGTAGTTGGCCTTGTGCACCCCTTGGCCGGGGGCGGTCTTCACCTGCCCGTGGACCGACGGCCCGTAGGGGGGACTGGTGAGCACGAGGGCGACCAGGCCACGGAGGGCGGGGTCGAGGTGGGCGCCGAGGTGGCGGGCGTCGGCGCAGACGACCTCCCCGTGCCCGGAGGCCCCTTGGGCTCGGGCGTGGTCGAGGTTGGCCCGGGCGAGGTCCGCCCAGGGCGGCTCGTACTCGACGCCGACGGCGTCGCGCCCCAGGTGGACGGCTTCGACCAAGGTGGTGCCGATGCCGCACATCGGGTCGAGCACGTAGTCGCCTGGCCGGGTGTAGTCGCAGATGGCGGTGCGCGCGATGGCGGGGAGCATCTTCGCCGGATGGGCCGAGCTCACCGCCAGGTACCGCCCGTGGCGCTGGGCGCGCGGGGACTGCTGGGCGGTGGCCCACACCGACAGCGGCAGGTCGCAGGTCATCGGCCCCCCAGTACGACATCGCAGGAGTTCCTTCCGGTCTCTGGCGTCGGAACGTCACTGATCAGGGCGTTGACCCGCCGATGCAGGATCCGCGCCTGGGT
Source organism: Actinomycetes bacterium (assembly GCA_021820665.1). Lineage (GTDB taxonomy): Bacteria > Actinomycetota > Acidimicrobiia > Acidimicrobiales > RAAP-2 > JAKADK01. Next base: position 7,611 of record JAKADK010000010.1, read on the forward strand.
GAAGATGCTTCGATAATCTTGAAGTGAATTCAATGGCGCTGTCCTTTCGCTAGCTTGCTTGAAGAGGAGGAGTGGTTCTTGGCGCTGGCTGCGGTACGTGACCTGGGAGAGCGCCGAGAGCTGGCGTCGGCAGAGGAACTCGAGGAGTTCGAGGTCGACGTCCTGGCTGGCTACGTGCTGGCGCGGGCGTCGGCCGCCGTGACCGACGGGACGATCCGAGGCGAGGTCGGGCACCTCGAAGGGCTCCGCAAGTGGTTCGGGCGCCCGCTGTGGGAGATGGGCCCCGCCGACGCGGACCGCTACTTCGGCGAGGTGTTGCGCGCCTCTCCGAGCGGCACCCGTCTCGCCAAGGCCCAGGCGGTGCGCATCTACTTCGAGTTCTTGGCGCTCCGCCACCACGTCGAGCTCCACGCCATGACCGGCCGGGTTGTCGACTGCCCGATCGACGACATGAACCGACCACGAGGCCAAAAGGACGCGAAGCTGCGCATCCCGCCGGCCGCCGCCGAGCTCACCGTGCTCTTCTCGGGGTGGGCGGGCGAACTGGCGACCTGCCGGAAGTTCGCGCCGGGCGCCCGGAACTACACCGCGGCGAAGCTCATGGCGGACGTGGGGCTGCGGGTGAACGAGATCCGCAACCTCGACCTGGCCGACGTGAAGTGGGGTCTCGGCCGGTTCGGCAAGCTGCACGTCCGCTACGGCAAGGGGGCGCGCGGCTCGGGGCCTCGGGAGCGGATGGTCCCGCTGCTCAACAACGCGGGGGCGACGCTGCGCTGGTTCATCGAAGACGTCTGGTCCCAGTTCGACGGCGACCACACCCGTCATGGCGCCCCGCTGCTGCCTTCCGAGCGCAAGAACGCTGACGGGTCCTCGGGCCGGGTCGGCTACGACGCGCTGCGCTCGGGGCTCGCCGCAGCGACGGCTGTGCACCTGCCGACGTGGTCGGGCCGGCTGACCCCCCACGTCCTGCGCCACTACTGCGCCTCGCAGCTCTATCTCGATGGCGTCGACCTCGTCTCGATCCAAGAGACGCTCGGTCATGTCTGGGTTGCCACCACGATGCGCTACGTGCATGTGCACCGCACCCGCATCGAGGACGCCTGGATCGCCGGGCAAGAACGGGCCGCCAAGCGGCTGGAAGGACTGACCCGATGAAGTGGAACTTGCGCCTTGCCGCCGCTCAGCACGACATCTGGAAGGCCTCGGATCTGCGGCGCATGCTCGCCGAGCACGGCTTGGTGATCTCGGCTGGGAAGATGTCGGGGCTGTGGTCCGGCCGGCCGGTGTCGGTGAAGCTCGACGATCTCGACGTCATCTGCGCCGTGCTCGGCTGTGAGATCGGCGAGGTGCTCATCCCCGAGCCTGAGAACGTCCCCCACCCGAAGACCGACGCGCCGAGCGCAGCCGCGGTGGGGTCGCCGAAGCTGGATGTGGTGCCGCGCCGGCGCGGCGGGCGCAGCCTCCCGCCCGGCTGAGGGGACGTGGGGGTCCGTGATGGCACCAACCCGAAGGTGCCGAGGAAGGTGGCGAGCTGCTGCTCGTGCATGGGCTGGGGGCTGACCTACTGCCAGGACCTCTGCAAGGCGTGCTACGACTTCGCCTCTCGTTACAAGGTCGCTGGCGACTGCGGCGCCTGCGGGCGCGACCAGCCGCTCAAGCGGGGCTACTGCCGGCTGTGCTGGTGCCAGGCCTACCTCGAGCGCACGACCGGACCCGGCTACCCCCTCGCCCCGTGGGTGAAAAAGGTCCGACACCACCAGCTGTTCTTCGCCGGCATGCATGCCGGCCTGAAGCGCCACCATGCGCCGCCGAGGGCGTTGCCCCGCCGCTACGGCGAGAAGGGCCGGCCCCGCAAGCCACCGCCGCCTGTGGTCACGCGCCCGTCGCCTCCCTCCGTCCAGCTCTCGCTGGTCGAAGACGCCGGCTCCCGCCGCTACCGCTGGGGCCGCGTCGATCTCCGCAGCGGTCCGCCACCGGCCAACCGGTGGCTGGCCCTGGGGCTGCACCTGGCGCACACCATGGCCGAGTCCCGCGGCATGGGACCCGGGGCGCACCGGGCGCTCAACCGGGTGCTCGTCATGGTGCTGGCCGACTACGCCGGCGGCGACGCGATCCGGGTCTCGGACTTCTTCGAGCTGGTGCGCACGCACGGCGACAGCGTCACCAGGACCGTCGAGATCCTGGGCCAGATGGGCGTCCTCGATGACGACCGGCCGCCGGTCTTCGAGACCTGGCTGGCGGGAAAGGTCGAAGGGCTCGCCCCCGGCATCGCCTCGGAGGCCGAGCGGTGGGTCCTCGCCCAGCGCTACGGCACCCCACGGCGCCGTCCACGCCCGGGGGCGGCCACGAGCTACCTCTACGGCGCGCTCCCCGCCCTGGCCGAGTGGTCTCGCCGGCACGACCACCTGCGCGAAGTCACCCGCGGAGAAGTCGTGGCCCATGCCGACGCGCTGTTCGGCCGGCAGCGCCAGGTCGTCGTCGTGGCGTTGCGCTCGCTGTTCGCGTGGGCGAAGAGAGAGTGCGTCGTGTTCGCCAACCCGGCCACTCGCATACCCCTGGGCGCAGTGGCCAGACCGGTGTGGCAGCCGCTCGCGGCTGGAGACCTCGCCCGGACCCTCGAGGTGGCCACGACGCCCCGGGACCGGCTCGTCATCGCTCTCGCCGCCGTCCACGCTGCCAGGAATGCAGGCATCCGCTCCATGACCATCGACGACGTCGACCTTGCCAACCGCCGGCTCACCATCGCCGGTCACACCCGGCCTCTCGACGAGCTCACCCGCAAGCTGCTCGTCGAATGGCTCGGCTACCGACAACGGCGCTGGCCGAACACGGCCAACCCGCACCTGGTGATCAGCCGCAGCAGCGCGGTGGGTCTCGAGCCCATCAGCCGGCCGAGTATCGGCTTGATCGTGCGAGGCCTCCCGGGAACCTTGGAGCGGCTCAGGATCGATCGCCAGCTCGAAGAGGCTCTCACCCACGGTGCCGACCCGTTGCACCTGGCCGCCGTCTTCGGCGTGCACGAGAACACCGCGATCCGCTACGCGGACTCGGCGCGCCAGCTTCTCGAGCGTCCTCATGAGTCGCCGCCCGTGGATTCGGGACGAACCCAAGCGTCCGATGCACACGGTGAACCCGATGAGCACTGGGGTTCCCCGTGAGAACCCTTCAGTTTCCCTGAACTTCCGGACCTTTCGCTCGCCTGGAAGACGAGGACGTCCTCGTGGACCGAGAGGTGGGCGGGCTCGCCCCGGGCGCGGGCCTTTCGGGTCTGGGTGAGCTGCCAGAAGCTGGGCCGGGCGACGAGCTGGCCGTCGCGGACCGCCGCGTGGAGGGCGACGACGTGGCCGAGGTAGGCGAAGCCGGCCGAGCGGGCGAGGGTGACGGTGAGGGCGGCGAGGTCGACGCAGCGCCCGGCCCGGCGCATGTTCTTGGTCACCGTGACGAGGAGCCCCCCGGGGCGCAACACGGCGTGGCAGGCGGCGTAGACCTCGGCCATCGCCTCGGCGTAGGCGCGGCCGCGGGCATGGCCGAGATTCGCCCGGTCGGCCGAGTAGTTGAGCGTCTCGGTGGCACAGAGCCGCCCGCCGGCGACCCACGCCTTGCGGTCGATCACCCCGGCGTCACAGGCGTAGGGCGGGGAGGTGACGATCAGGTCGACCCGGCCGGCGAGGTCCCCGAGGATGTCGGGCAGGCGCCGGGCGTCGCCCTGGCGCACCTCGGCGCGGCGACGGCGATCGGGCTCGAGCAGGCGGTCGAGGTTGGCCCGGGCAAGGTCGACCCAGGCGGCTTCGAGCTCGACGCCGATCGCCCGCCGCCCGAGGAGGCCCGCTTCGACGATGGTGGTGCCGATGCCGCACATCGGGTCGCAGACGATCTGGCCGGGGGCGCTGTACTCGGCGACGATGCGCGCGGCCAAGGCGGGGAGCATCTTTCCGGGATGGCGGGCGGAGTCGGGGTGGTAGCGCCCGGCGCGCTGGTACTGGGCCGAGGTCTGGGCGACCGGCCATAGTGCCAACGGCACCGGCGCGGCCGGCGAGGGACGGGACGGGTGGGGGGTGGTTCGGGGGTTGATGGCCATGGGCTTGCGCCCCGGGCCGGAAAGTTCACGCCGATATGAACCGGCAGCCAACCCCGCTTTGGCGACAAATCCCCCTTCGCCGGTGTCCTTGCACTTGAGGTCCTCGGCGAGACCGAGGTAGGTCCTCGAAGGCCAACCCCGCCGAGCAAGGAGGACCCCGATGCCCACCACGACCACCACCACGACGGCCGAGGCGGTGCTCGCCGCGCTCGGCTCCGGTCCGGCCTCGGCGGCCGAGGTCGCAGAGGCGGCGGGGATCGGCCGTTCCACCGCCACCAAGGTCCTCGCCGCCCTGGCCGCCAGCGGTCAGGTGGAGCGCACCCCCGGCGGCCGTGACGGTGCCCGGCGCCTGCCCGACCGCTGGGCTCTCCCCGTGGCCGCCGGGGACCCTGATCCCTCTGCCGGAGACGGGGGCGACCCGCAGGGCACGGCGTCGCCCCGGTTGGGCAAGGGCGAGCTGGCCACCATGGTGGCCGCCTTCTTGCACGACCATCCCGGGGAGCACTCCCCGTCGGCGGTCGCCAAGGCGGTCGGCGGGCGCAGCGCCGGGGCGGTTGGCAACGCCCTCGGGCGCCTCGCCGCCTCGGGCCAGGCCACCCAGACCGGTGACCGCCCGCGGCGCTACCGGGCAGCTGCCCGCTGACGCAGCGTTCCGGGAAGAAAATCCGAGCCGACGCCTGCTGGAGCCGTCGGCCGAGGGTTGAAGGGTCCATCAGGGCGTTGAACTGGGAGAACGCGGTGCTCCATCAGGTTTCCATCACCCCTGATGGACCGGGCGGCCAGGCTCCATCACCCCCTGATGGATCGCCTGCCTGATGGAGTTCTGCTGGAAACCTGATGGAGCGCCCGTGGCGCGATGGCGGCCCCTTCGAGCAAAGGAGCCGCCGATGCCACCACTCCGCCGTCCGTCCGAGCCGTCCCCGTTCGCCGCCTTGGAGCGGGCCTTCGCCGTCCTTTGCGTCGAGCCTCGCCCGCTGGCCTTGGACGGCGCATCGGTCGCCGGGCTGCCCGCCCGGGCCATCCCACTGGGCGAGCTGAAGGCCCGGCTGTTGCACCCCTCCACGCCCTATGTGACCCGGGACGCGGCGATCGGGGTGTTGATCGCCCGCGCCAAGGCCGAGGGCGGGGCGTGGACGGTGGGCTTGGCGGGAGTGCTGCTGCCGGGGATGCGCCGGGCGCTCGAGCCGCTGGTCGAGGCGTGCCCGGACCGCCAGGCCGACCTCGAGGCCCAGATGCTGGTCGGGTTCCTCGCCGCGCTGGCCCGCTGCTCCCCGGAGCGGCCAAGGCCGGCGGGGTTCCTGTGCGGCCGGGCGTATGACGCGGCCAAGCAGCTGGTGCGCACCGAGCTGGCCGAGCGGGCCCGCCCCGCACACCGGCCGATCTCGGCCGAGCCTCCCAAGCCGTGGGGCCACCCCGACTTCGTGTTGGCCCGGGCCGTCGCCCAAGGGGTGATCTGCGCCGACGACGCCGAGCTGATCGGCGCGACGCGCCTCGGGGAGATGACCCTGGCCGAGGCGGCCCGGGCGTGGGGCCTTTCGTACAAGGCGGCAGAGCGGCGCCGCCAGCGGGCCGAGGTCGCTTTGGTCGCCTGGATCTCGCAAGGTTTCCGACCCGGGTTTGTCGCCGATCGGGGTGTTCCTGCCGGTTCTAAGGGTGCGGGTCGACCACGGCAGGGTCGCCGCCCCCAGCAGCGGCCGGAAGGTCACGCCACCGCATCTCCGCCGCCTGACAGCGAAAGGAGGTAACACGCCCCGCTGGCCGGCGGAGGCCCTGCCCGACCCGACACCACCAACACGCCGCCCACCAGCACGCCACCTGTCGTCTCGAAGGAGGAGAACCCACGAAACGCACCATCCCCACCGTCTCTGACCGCACCACACCCAGCCCCACCACCCGGACCCTTTCCGCCCACGTCGGGCACGCGCTCGTCGCCCTCGGGCTCCTGGTTGTGGCCGGCGTGGTCCTGGCCCCGCCCGCCTTCGCCGCCACCGGCTCGGCCCCGAGCCTGAACGGGGTGATCAGCTCGCTGCAGGTGTGGCTGGTCGGGATCCTGGCCGGACTGGCCACGCTGTTCTTGACCATCGGCGGGATCCGCTACCTGACCGCCGGCGGCGATCCGGCCGAGGTGGAACGGGCCAAGACCGCCCTCAAGTCGGCGGCCATCGGCTACGCCCTGGCCGCCCTGGCCCCGCTGCTGGTCTCCATCTTGCAGTCGGTCGTCGGCTGATGACCCGCCCTGTCGCCCTCCGCCCTGTCACCCGCCGACCGGTCACGTCGCGCCGTCGCCATGTCATGGGGCTCGGGCTGCTCGGCGCCCTGGGCGCCGCCGGGTTCCTGGCCGTGGTGCTCTTGGGAGCCGGGCGAGCTGCTGCCGCTCCCGCTCCCCGAGACATTGCGACCCTGGCCGCGACGACCGGCACCGACGCTGCGACGCGAACAGTGCAGCCGACGGCGAGCGGGTTGACGGCGGGCAATGCGTCAGCGGCACAGAGCGGATCGACGGCGGGCGGGTCGACGGGAGGCGGTTCGACGGCGGGCAGCGGGACGGCACCGCCGGGGATCGGGGTCGGCCCGAACCTGTCGGGCGGCGCGCCGGCTGGGGCACCGGGGCCGTCGGTCTCCGCGGGGAGCGGACAGAGCTGCGGGTTCTTCAACGTCACCTGCCATGTCACCTCGGCCATCGACGGCTGGTTCCGCGACCTGGTCACCTCGGCGCTCAACCCGGTCCTGGCGCTCTTGGGCCGCACGGTGCTCGCCACCCCCGACGTGACCGGCGGGAAGGTGGGCCTGATCTGGGGGGTCACCGCCGGGATCGCCAACGCCTTGGTGGTGCTGCTGGTGCTGGCCGGCGGGGCGGTGGTCATGAGCCACGAGACCCTCCAGACCCGCTACGCCGCCAAGGACATCGCCCCCCGGGTGGTGGTGGCGGTGATCGTCGCCAACGCCTCCCTGGCGCTGGTCGGCCTGGCCATCCCGGCCGCCAACGCCGTCTCGCAAGCCCTGCTCGGCAACGGGGTGAACCCCGGCCAGGCGACCGCGGCGATGCGCCAGCTGGTCGTCACCCCGCTCGGTGCCGGCGGGATTTTCTTGGTGTTGCTCGGCCTGGTCGCAGCCGTCCTCGCGCTGGTGCTGCTCGCCACCTACGTGATCCGCGTCGCCATGCTGGTGCTGCTCGTCGCGGTCGCCCCGCTGGCGTTGATCGGCCACGCCCTACCCCAGACCGAGGGCGCGGCGCGGCTGTGGTGGCGAGCGCTGGCCGGGTTGTTCGCCATCCAGCTCGGCCAGTCCCTGGTGCTCATCTGCGCCCTGAAGGTGTTCTTCACCCCGAGCGGGCCGGGCACCTTGGGACTCTCCGCGTCGGGCGGGCTCGTCGACGTGCTCGTCGCCGTGTGCCTGCTGTGGGTGCTGGTCCGCATCCCCGCCTGGGTGTCGCGGGCCGTCTTCGGCGCCGGACGCAGCTCGGGGGTTGCCAAGGCGTTCAAGGTGGCGTTCATCTACAAGGCCGCCCGGGCCGGGCTGGCGGCCCTGGCATGACCGGCCGCCCCACCACCTCCGGCCACCGCGCCGAGAGCGAGAACCGGGTGCAGATCACCGCCGATGTGGACCGGCCCGACAAGATCCTCCTCGGGCTGACCGCCCGCCAGCTCGCCATCCTGGCTGTCCCCGCCCTCGGCCTGTGGGCGGCCTACGCCCTGGCCCGCCACCACCTGCCCCTTCCTCTCTTCGCGGCCCTCGGCGCGCCGGTGGTCCTCGGGGCGTTCGCGCTGGCGTTGGGGCGCCGTGACGGGCTCGGCTTCGACCGGCTCCTTGGGTTCGCGCTCCGCCAGGCGAGGGCGCCGCACCGGCTCGTCCCTGCCCCCGAGGGCGTGACCCCAGCCCCGGCATGGGCGGGACGCGACCCGTCTCCGCCGCCTGCCCCGCTGCGCCTCCCGCCGCGCTCGGTCGGCGACGACGGCACTGTGGACCTCGGGGCGCACGGGGTGGCGCTGGTAGCTGAGGCCCAGACGGTGAGCTTCTCGTTGCGCACCCCGGCCGAACAGCACGCCCTGGTCGTCGCCTTCGGCCGCTACCTGAACAGCCTGGCCGCCCCCCTCCAGGTGGTGGTGCGCTCGGAGCCAGTCGACCTCGGCGCCCGGGTGGCTGAGCTGCGCGCCCAGGCGGGCGGGCTGGCCCACCCCGCCTTGGAGGTCGCCGCGCTGGCCCACGCCGCGTTCGTGGAGGATCTGGCGGCGAGCCGGGACCTGCTCGCCCGCCGGGTGCTGGTGGTGCTCCGTGACCCGGCCGGCGGCACCGACGCCCCCGCCCGGCTGCGCCGCCGTGCCGCGGACGCCGCCACGTCGCTCGCTGCCGCCGGCATCGCCCTCCGGGTCCTCGACACCGCGGCGGCCACTGTCGCGCTCCACGGCGCGTTCGACCCGTGGGCGCCGCCCCGCCCGCCGGGCTTGTCGCCCCCCGACGCGCTGGTCACCGGGCGAGCCATCACCCACGACGGCGCCGCCAAGCCTGCCAGCGCTGCGTCGGCCGCCAACGTGGTCGACACCGCCGAGATCGAGAAACCCGGAGCCGCTCCATGACCGTTCGCCATCGCCACGTCACCCGCCGCCACGCCACCCAACCCGCCGCAGCCGTTGCCAGCGAGGGGGGCGGACTGCTCGGCCCGCACGCGGTCGTGGTCCGCCCCCGCCACCTCGTGGTCGGCGACGGGGTGTGCCGGTCCTTCGCCGTGGTCGGCTACCCCCGCGAGGTCGGCTACGGCTGGCTCGCCCCGCTCTTCGAGCACCCCGGCCGTCTCGACGTGTCGTTGCACGTCGAGCCGATGCGAAACGACCTCGCCGCCGAGCGCCTGCGCCGCCAGCAGGCACGCCTCGAGTCCGCACGGCGGGTCGATGCCGCCAAGGGCCGGCTTGCCGACCCCGGGATCGAGGTCGCCGCGGAGGACGCGGCCGAGCTGTCGTCCCGCCTGGCCCGGGGCCAAGCGAAGCTGTTCCGCCTCGGGTTGTACCTGACCGTTCACGCAACCGACCCCGACGCCTTGGAGGCCGAGTGCGCCCGGGTGAAAGCCCTCGTCTCCTCGCTGCTGCTCGACGCGGTGCCGGCCACCTTCCGCAGCCTGCAGGGCTTTGTCACCACGCTCCCGGTCGGGATCGACAACCTGTCGATGCGCCGGACCCTCGATACCGACGCCCTCTCCGCCGCCTTCCCCTTCTCCGGGGTCGACCTCGCCGGCGCCGGCGGCGTCCTCTACGGCACGACGGTCAGCGGGTCGGGGATCGTGTGCTGGGACCGCTTCGCGCTCGACAACCACAACTCGGTCGTCCTGGCCCGCTCGGGGGCGGGGAAGAGCTACCTGGCCAAGCTCGAAGCGCTGCGGTCGCTGTATGACGGCGTCGAGGTGTTCGTCGTCGACCCCGAAGACGAGTACCGCCGCCTCTCCCACGCGGTCGGCGGCGCCTACCTGCACTTGGGCGCGCCGGGGGTGCGGCTCAATCCCTTCGACCTCGCCCCCGGCCCCGACCCTCTCACCCGGCGGGCCTTGTTCGTCCACACCTTGGTCGCGGTGCTGCTCGGTGAGAAGCCCGACCCGGCCGCCACCGCCGCGCTCGATCGGGGGGTGCTTGCCGCCTACGCCTCGGTCGGGATCAGCGCCGATCCCCGCACCCACGCCCGGCCTGCCCCGACCCTCGCCGACCTCACCAAGGCGCTGGAGACAGACGGCGACCCCGCGGCCACGACGCTGTCGGCCCGCCTCGCCCCGTACGTCACCGGCAGCTACCGCCAGCTGTTCTGCGGGCCGACCACGACGCGCCCCGAGGGCCACCTGGTCGTCATCTCGCTGCGGGACCTGCCCGACGAGCTCAAGGCCGCCGGCACCCTTCTCACCCTCGACGCCGTCTGGCGCCGCGTCGCCGACCCCGCCAACCGCAAGCGGCGTCTGGTGGTGGTCGACGAGGCGTGGCTGCTCATGCGCGACCCAGAAGGCGCCAAGTTCTTGTTCAAGGCGGCCAAGTCGGCCCGCAAGTACTGGGCCGGGCTCACCGTCGTCACCCAGGACCCTGCCGACCTGCTCGGAAGCGACCTCGGCCAGGCGGTGGTCGCCAACGCCGCCACCCAGATCCTGCTGCGCCAGGCCCCCCAGGCCATCGAGGCGGTCGGCGACGCCTTCGGCCTCTCCGACGGTGAGCGGGCGTTCTTGGTCTCGGCCCGGCGGGGCGAGGGGCTGCTTTCCACCGCGGCGCATGAGCGCGTCGGGTTCTGTGCGGTCGCCAGCCCGGCCGAGCACGACCTCGTCACCACCGACCCCGCGGAGCTCGCCCGCCTCGACGACCCCGACGACGACGACCTCGACTTGTGAAAGGCCCGCGCGCCGCCGCCGCCGCGGTTCGTCCGCCCGATCCGCAGCCACCCACCCCTGACCGACCGGAAGGAGTAACGCCCAGTGCCCACCCCCCCCACCGTGCCACCACCTACGGTCCCGGCGCCGAACGTCCCGGCGCCGAACGGGCCGCTCGCCCGCTGGCTGGCCCGTCCCGGCGCCACCGAGGCCCGGATCGCCCATCACCTCGCCCACACCCTCGCCGGCCTGGCGCACTTCTGGCCGCTCGCCGCTGTCGCTGTTGTTGTGGTGGCCGGGTGGTGGCTGGCCGCCGCCGCGACCCGGGCCTGGCAGGGTCGCCACGGCCGGTGGGTGGCCATCGCCCCGCCAGCCGAGCCCGACCCGGCCGGTGGCACCGCCCTGTGGCGGATGCTCGCCCCGCTCCTCGCGGCGCGCCGCAGCCTGACGGGCGTGCGCCCGCCGGTCGCCTTCGAGTGCCACGCCGGCCCCGAAGGGCTCCGGATCGGCCTGTGGGTGTCAAAGACCCTTCCCCTCGACAGCGTGGCGGGCGCCGTCGAGTCGGCATGGGCCGGCGCCCGGGCCACGCTCGCTGCCCCGCCAGGCCTTCCCTCCGGGACCCGGGTCTCGGGCGGCCGGGCCCGACCCGCCTACCCCGACTGGCTGCCGCTTGGCACCGAGCACACCGGCGGCGACCCGCTGCGCGGGCTCCTCGGCGCCCTCGCCACAGCCGAAGGCGGCAGTGTGCTGTTCCAGGTCCTCGCCCGCCCCGCCCCGGGCCGGCTGGTCGCCCGGGCCCACAGGGCCGCCTGGGCCCGCCGGCGCGGCCAGCCCACCACGCGGGCCGGCCGGGCCCTCGACCTGGTCCACCACCACCCAGGGACCACCGGAGTCGGCGGGGCACCCGACCCGCTCGCGTTGGCCGACGTGCGTGACATCACCGCCAAGGTCACCGCCGCGCCGCACTTCGTGGTCGCGGTCCGCTACGGCCTCACCGGCCCGCCCGGCCCGAGGCGCCAAGCTCGGCGGTGGCGGCGGGCCAAAGCCCGAGAGATCACCGCCGGCCTCGGCCTGTTCGCCGGGCGCAACCACCTCGTCGCCCGCCGCCTCGCCCGAGGTGGCCGCCACACCGCCTGCCGGCGGCTGCGCTCGGGGTTCCTCTGCTCGCTGCCTGAGCTCGCCGCCCTGGCCCACCTGCCGGCCGAGCCCGCCGGCTACGGCCTGCCCGCCGCCCCCGCCCGCCACGTCGCCCCGCCCGCCGAGGTCGCCCATGACTGACCAACACCCCCACCGCAGCGACCCCACGCCCGCCACCGGCGTAGCCAGCGGGGAAACCGACCCCCTCCGACACGAAGACCGCAGGCCGGCGCCGCTGCGCCTCTTCCCGCCCGACCACCCCGGACGAGCGCGTGCGAAGACGCTCGGGGTCTCCGACGCCGGGGCGCGTCGGGCAGTCGCGCTGAAGGTAGCCGACGCCCGCCACCACACCCACGTCATGGGCGCCACCGGGTCGGGCAAGTCCACCCTGCTCGTCAACCTGATCCTCGCCGACGCGACCGCCGGGCGGGGCGTGGTCGTCTTGGACCCCAAAGGCGACCTCGTCACCGACGTCTTGGCCCGCCTCCCCGAATCGGCCGGAGCCCGCCTGGTGCTGCTCGACCCGGCCGAGCAGGCAGCCCCGGCCGCCTTGAACGTCTTGGAGGTGACCGGCCGGGACCCCGAGCTGGTCGTCGACCACTTGGTCGGGGTGTTCCACCGCCTCTATGCCGCCTACTGGGGGCCGCGCACCGAAGACGTGCTGCGCTCGGCGTGCCTCACCTTGACCAGACGGCCCGGCACCACCCTCGCCCACGTCCCGCTCCTCCTCGCCAACCCCCGCTACCGGGCCACCCTCACCAAGGGGCTCAGCGACCCGGCCGGCCTGGGGGGGTTCTGGTCCTGGTACGACGGGCTGTCGGGGCCCGGCCAGGCTCAGGTGATCGGCCCGGTCATGAACAAGCTCCGGGCCGTGCTCACCCGCCGCTTCGCCGCCGACCTGCTCGGCTCGGCGCAAAGCACCTTCTCCCTCGCCAGTGTCCTCGACGGGGGGATCCTGCTCGCCCGGCTCCCCAAGGGCGTCCTCGGCGACGACACCTGCCGCCTCGTCGGCTCGCTGCTCTTGGCGGGGATCTGGCAGGCCGCCACCGCCCGGGCCGCCCAGCCAGAGCCCTCCCGTCTCGACGCCGCGGTCTACGTCGACGAATGCCACAACTTCTTGCACCTGCCGGGCTCGGTGGACGACGTGCTCGCCGAGGCCCGGGGCTACCACCTCGCTCTGACCCTCGCCCACCAGCACCTGGGCCAGCTCGGAAAAGAGCTCGCCGACGGCGTCGCGGCGAATGCCCGCAACAAGGTCTTCTTCACCACCAGCCCCGACGACGCCCGCACCCTCGCCCGCCACGTCGGGCCGTACCTGACCCAAGCCGACCTGTGCCACCTCGACCGCTACCAGGCCGCGGTCCGCCTCGTAGTCGACGGACGCGACACCACCGGCTTCACCCTCGCCACCCGGCCCGTCCCCGGCATCGGCACCGACTACACCGGGGCGCTGCGGGCTGCCGCCCGCCGCCGCGGCCGCGACGCCCAGGCCCGCCACGCCGAGCGCCTGGCCCGCCGCTGGACCCCCGACACCGACACCGACGAAGACACCGACCCTGGTGAGGCTGCCGGCGGGACTGGGTTCAAGGGGACAGGCGAGTCGGTCTCCGTGCCGGTTTCCCTGCCGGTCTCCCTGCCGGTCTCGCTCCCCGTCTCAGAGACCGGCACCGAGACCGGCACCCCCGAGGGCACGAAGCACCACGTCAGCGGCCGTTTCCCCGAGGTCCGATGAGACCCCGACTCGAGAGGACAACTCCGTACCCTTCCGCTTCATCACGGCGTGGCGGCGACCCCGCCGCCTCCGCATCGCCGTCGGTCGTCGCCCGGGCTGGCCGTGCCGATCTTCTCGGCGTCGTCGGTTCGCTCACCGAGCGAGACCGGTTCTGCGTCTCGGTCCTCGCCGAGCACCAGGTGCTCACCACCACCCAGCTCGCCCAGCTCTGCTTCCCCGGCCTCGACGTCGCCCAACGGCGCCTGCTGCGCCTCACCCGCCTCGGGGTCCTCGACCGGTTCCGCTGGCACGCCCTGGTCGGATCGGAGGCCTGGCACTACACCCTCGGCCCGGCGGGTGCCGCCCTCGCGGCCGCAGGTCGCGGCGCAGACCCGCCACGGCCGGCCGAGCTGCGACGCCGGGCGCTGCGTCTCGCCGCCAGCCCCCGCCTCGCCCACCTGCTCGGCGTGAACGGCTTCTTCTGCGCGCTCGGCGCCCAGGCCCGCACCGAGCCCGCTACGGCACTCGTCTCGTGGTGGTCCGAGCGGCGCTGCGCCGAGCACTACGGCGAGCTGGTCCGCCCCGACGCCCGCGGCGTCTGGGCCGAGCACGGTCGCCAGGTCGGCTTCTTCGTGGAACACGACACCGGCTCAGAACCCCTGGCCCGGGTCGCCGCCAAGATCGCCGACTACGCCGACCTCGCCGCCGCCGGCGGGCCTGGCCACCCCGTGTGCTTCTGGCTGCCCACCACCGCCCGAGAAGCCCACCTCCGCCGCCTCCTCGCCGAGCGCCCAACACAGGTCGTCGTCGCCACCGCCACCGCCGAGCTGGCCACCGCTCTCGGCACCGGTCCCGCCGGGCCGGTCTGGCTCACCATCGACACCGAGCACCGCCGCCGGCTCATCGACCTTCCCGCCTCGAGTCGGGCGACGACCCGGCGATGAGCGGCCTCGGGCGGCCCCTCGCGGCGGGGGCGGCCGGCCTCGCCCTGCTCGTCGTCCTCGCCGCGGCGGCGGCTGGCGGCGCCCTCGGCGGCCTGCTCGGGGGCACCGGGGCCGCAACCGCCCCGAGCGCCGACGCGCTCTCCAATGTCCCCGCCGCCTACCTCGCCCTCTACCAACGAGCCGCCGCCACCTGCCCGGGGCTGTCGTGGACCGTGCTGGCGGCGATCGGCACCGTCGAGTCCGACAACGGCCAGTCCACCCTCCCGGGCGTCTCGGCCGGCCAAAACGCTTCCGGAGCGATGGGGCCCCTACAGATGCTGGGGGCGACGTTTGCCGCCTACGACACCCCGGTCCCACCCGGCGGAGCCAACCCGCCGAGCCCGTACGACCCGACCGACGCCGCCTACGCCGCGGCGCGGATGCTGTGTGCCGATGGCGGGCGCAACGACGCCAACCTCACCCAGGCGGTCTGGGACTACAACCACAGCCAGAGCTACGTCACCGAGGTCCTCGGCCTCGCCGCCCGCTACGGCCAAACCGCCACCACGGCGCCGCCGAGCGCGGCCGCGACCACCGCGCTCGCCTACGCGCTCTCCCAGCGCGGCACCCCCTACCGCTGGGGCGGCGAGTCCCCCGGGGTCGGCTTCGACTGCTCGGGGCTCACCCAGGCCGCCTACGCCGCCGCCGGCATCACCTTGCCCCGGGTCGCCCAAGCCCAGTACGACGCCGGCCCCCACGTCCCTCCGGGCCAAGTGCTCGAACCCGGCGACCTCGTCTTCTTCGGAAGCTCAACCAGCGACGTCACCCACGTCGGCATTGTGGTCAACCCTGCCGGGGAGATGATCGACGCCCCCCACACCGGCGCCCAGGTCCGCATCGAGGCTTTCCCGACCACGATCGACGCCCCCTGGGGCACCGATCTGTACCTGGGGGCTACTCGGCCGGTTGCATAGGAGCTGCCTGCCGTTGGGAACGGTGGGGCATCCCGTATAGTCGGCTGACAGCGGCGAGACGCACCGCCAGCCCGCACGTTGGTCGGGTCGGCCTGCTACGGACGCGGTTGTCGCGCTCGGCCGCGCCGTGCTTCGGGGTGGCTGGTGGGCTCCCGGCGGGGCAGCAGCTCGGCGAGGGAGGAGTCGGCCAGCCGATAGCGCATCACCCTTCCGTCGCGTTCGGCGATCACGGTCTGGCTGGCTCGCAGGTGACGCAAGGTCTGCGACACGGTCGTGTCCGCGATCCCCGTCGCTGCGGCCAGGTCCGACACGCTGATCGGGCCCGCCACGTGGATGCACGTCAGCAGCGTCAGCCGGGTCGGGTTGCCGAGCAGGGCGAACCGTCGGGCCCGGTCCCTGATCAGCTTGGGATGGTCCAGGGCGGCGATCGCCTGGCAGACCCGCTCGCCGTCGACGATGCGCTGATCTGCGCGTTGAGCGGGCAGCAGGCTGCTTCATGAACTTCGCCTACGGGTGGGCGTTCGCCCGCCCGGTCCGCAAGGTGTACTACCACCTGGTCGTCACCGGTCTGTCCATCGGTACCGCGTTCATCGTCCTGTCTATCGGTACCGCGTTCATCGTCGGCACCATCGAGCTCCTCGGCATCTTGACCACCGAAGCCCACCTCCACGGCGCGTTCTGGGACACCATGGCCAACTTCAACATCAACGTCGCCGGGTTCTGCATCGCCGCCCTGTTCGTCGCAGTGTGGGTTGGCGCCCTCGCCTACTGGCGGTGGGGCAACGTCGAAGCCCGCTGGGCCGCCAGCGTGCCGTCATCGACGACGCGCTGAACGCGCAGCCACGGGAGACCGCCGACAAGCCCCCTCACATTACAGCTTTAGCTGTAGCGTGAGGGGGTGACCATCCTCGCGGAGACCCGACTGGACGCGCTGGCCCGGGTGGGCCGGGCGCTGGCTGACCCGACGCGGTGCGCGTTGTTGCTGGCGCTGCTCGACGGGCCGGCCCACCCGAGCGAGCTGGCCAGCCGCCTGGACCTGACCAGGGCGAACACCAGCAATCACCTGGCCTGCCTGCGGGGATGCGGGCTGGTGGTGGCAGAGCCAGAGGGCCGCCGGGTCCGCTACCAGCTGGCCGACGCCAACCTGGCCCACGCCCTGGCCGACCTTGCCGACGTGATCCTGGCCGTCGACGTCGACCAGCCCTGTCCCGACGGCCAGGGGGTCCTCTGATGGGCCACGACCACGGGCACGGGTCAGCGACCGCGGCAAGCGGGCAGCGTGGGCGGCTGACGCTCGTGCTGGGTATCACCGTCACGATCTTGGCCGTCGAGATCGTGGGCGGCGTGCTGGCCCACTCCCTGGTACTCATCGCCGATGCCGGCCACATGGCCACCGACGCGGCCGGGATCGGCCTTTCGCTGCTGGCGGTGTGGTTCGCGAACCGGCCGGCGAGCGAGGCCCGGACCTTCGGGTACCAGCGGGCCGAGATCCTCGCCGCCGTGGTCAACGCCGTCCTGCTGTTCGGGGTCGGGGCGTTCATCCTCGTCGAAGCGGTCCGGCGTCTCGCCCATCCTGAGACCGCGACCCCGGCGCTGATGGTGGTCTTCGGGGTGGTCGCCCTGGCCGGCAATGCCGCCAGCCTGGCCCTGTTGCGACGGGGTCAGGGCGAGAGCCTGAACGTCCGAGGGGCGTTCCTCGAGGTGCTCTCCGACCTCCTCGGCGCTGCCGCCGTGCTGGTCGCCGCAGCCATCATTGCCGGCACCGGCTACCAACGGGCCGACGCGCTGGCGTCGATCTTCATCGGGGTGCTGATCCTGCCGCGCACCGTCAAGCTGCTGCGTGGCGCGGTCGACGTGCTCCTCGAGGCCACCCCGAAGCACGTCGACCTGGCCGAGGTCCGCGGCCACATCTGCGAGACCCCCGGCGTGCTCGAAGTGCACGACCTGCACGCCTGGACCATCACCAGCGGCATCCCGGTGCTGTCCGCCCATGTGGTGATCGCCGATGCGGTTCTCACAGACGGGGGCGGCGGCCGGGTGCTCGACTGCCTCGCTGAGTGCCTGGCCGGGCACTTCGACGTCGAGCACTGCACCTTCCAGCTGGAGCCCGCCAGCCACCGCGACCACGAGCACTCCACCCACCCGTGACCCTTGGCGCCACCCCGGACGCTGTCCACACGGCGAGACGCCTCGAAGCAGCAACCATCGGCTGGAACACGATCGAAGCCGCCGTGGCGGTGGTCAGCGGCCTGGTGGCGGGCTCGGTGGCGCTCACCGGTTTCGGGCTGGACTCTGGCATCGAGGTCGTCTCCGCCCTGCTCGTGCTCAACCGGCTCCGGACCCCCAGCCACGGCGAGGCCAACGAGACACGAGAACGACGGACTCTTCGAGCGATCTCAGTCACGTTCTTCGCCCTCGCCGTCTATTTGACCGCGGACGGCATCCACAGCCTGGTCACCGCCAGCCGACCTGACACCAGCCCAGCCGGCATCGCCATCAGCGCCACCGCGCTCGCCGTCATGCCGGTACTCGCCCGAGCCAAACAGGTCACCGGCCGTCGCATCGATGGCCCCCTCGGCGCCCTCGTGCTCGCCGACGCGGCAGAGACTCGGCTCTGCGCCCTGTTGGCCATCACGACGCTGGGCAGTCTGCTCGCCTACAGCGTCGCCGGCTGGTGGTGGGCCGACCCGGCCGCCGGCTTCGTCGTCGTGTTCTTCGCCCTACGCGAAGGTGTCGAGGCCTGGCACGGCGAGCTGGGCGATGACTAACCGGCCCCCACGACCACTCGTCAGTTGACCGCCCGTCCCACCGAATCGAATCACGGCTCGGTGGTCGAGTGCGTCACGGCAGCGTGCTCGATGACCGTGCAGTAACAGGCGTCGTCCCTGGGCAGGCTGTCTGCTTGGGCTTTGAGGGCGACCAGTTCGGCGCGGAGGTCTTGTAGCTCGGTGATGCGCCGGTCGAGGTCGCCCACCTGGCGGCTCAGAGCGTCGAGGACGTAGGCGCAGGGCCGCTGCCCTCGTTCCCGGAAGGCGAGGATCTCGGCGACCTCTGCGAGGCTGAACCCGAGGCGCTGGGCGGTCTTTATGAAGATCAGGCGGTCGATGTCGGCGGTGGTGTAGTCCCGGTATCCGGCCGGGGTACGCTCGGGGACCGGGAGTAGGCCGATGTCTTCGTAGTAGCGGATCGTCTTTGGATTGATCCCGACGGCGTCGGCCACCTCGCCGATCCTCACGCCGCGACCTCGGCTGCGGTCGCCCTCTCCGGATCGGGGCCGTGGCGGCGCCCGACGCTGCGCACGGCGTCGAAGAGCAGGGCCGGGTGCCCCCACAGGGAGTTGGCGAAGATAGCGGTGACGCTGATGGCCATGGCGGCCATCGCCCACACGGGGTAGAGGAGGCCGGTCGCCGCGAGGGGGATACCGATCCCGTTGAAGGTGAAGGCGAGCGCGACGTTCTGGCGGGTCTTTCGGTAGGAGCGCGCCGAGATGTCCCGGGCAACGAGCACCGAGGTGAGCCGGCCGCTCATGATGATGATGTCGGCGGACTCCATGGCGATGTCGGTGCCGCCGCCGATGGCAACCCCGACGTTAGCTTGCATGAGGGCGGGAGCATCGTTGATCCCGTCTCCGACCATGGCAACGCTCGCGTTTCGTTGCAGTGCCCGGACGATGGCGGCCTTCGCTCCGGGGAGCACGCCGGCGTGCACGATCTCGATGCCGACGCGGGCGGCGACCAGGGCCGCGGCCCCGGCGTTGTCCCCGGTCATGAGCACCGGGATCAGACCCACCCGGCGGATGGCAGCAACGGCCTCGGCGGCGTCGAGGCGGAGCTCATCGCCAAGCGCCAGCATGCCAAGCAGGCTGCCGTCGGCGCCCACGGCGATGACCGTCCGTCCGGCGGCCTCGAGCGCCTCGGTGCGCTCGGCCACCTTGGCGGTGGCGATGCCGTTGCCTTCGAGGAACGACGGGCGGCCGACCACCACCCGCCGGCCACCGACACGGGCGACGACGCCTTGGCCGGTGACCGACTCGAAGTCCTCGGCGCCAGGGACCCTGATCCCTCGGTCCAAGGCGGCGTAGACCACCGCTCGGGCCAAGGGGTGCTCGGACGAAGCCTCCACGCTCGCCGCGAGGCCGACCACCTCGTCCTCGCTCTCGCCACCGGCGGTGAGAACCTCTCGCAGCGCCGGGCGGCCCTCGGTGAGGGTTCCGGTCTTGTCGAACACGACGGTGCCGACCTGGCGCAGCGCCTGGAACGCCTCGCCGGTGCGCATGATGATCCCCTGTTCGGCTGCCTCCCCGGCGCCGCGGACGATCGAGAGCGGAGCGGCAATGCCCACCGCGCACGGATATCCCATAACCAGCACCGACAGTGCGGCGAAGACGGCCCGCTCCACATCGACGCTGCCGGTCACCGCCCAGCTCCCCACCAGCCAGCCGAGCAGGGCCAGCACCGAGATGGACAGTACCGTCGGGGTGTAGATCCGCAAGATCCGGTCGACGAGGTGCAAGATCCCCGGCTTGAGGGCACGGGCGTCTTCGACCGAGCGCACCACCTGGGCGAGGAACGACTCGTCACCCACCGCGCTGACTTTCACGACCAAGGTCCCGGTGGTGTTGATCGACCCACCGATGACGGTGTCCCCGGCGACCACTTCCACCGGGATTGGCTCACCGGTGACCAGGGACTGGTCGACGGCGGAGTGACCCTCGACGACGACCCCGTCGACAGCGACCCGTTCGCCGGGCCGCACTCGGACCGCGTCGCCCACGACCACCTCGGTCAGCGCCACCTCGAACTCGGCGCCGTCGCGGATCACCCGGGCGGTGTCGGGTTGGAGGTCCAACAGGGCCTTGACGGCTTGGGAGCTGCGGGTCTTGACGAGCAGCGACAGCCATTCGGAGAAGATGTGGTAGTTGACCACCAGCACCGCCACCGCGAAGAAGGCGGCGGTGGGGAACCCGTGGTAGCGAGCGACCAGGCCCACGACGCCCCCGGCGAGGCCAGCGAAGGCACCGGCTTCGAGCATCACGTGCTGGTTCAAGATGCCCCGGCGCAACGACTGGGCAGCCATGGAGGCGATGTGCGCGGCGAGCCCGAAAACGACGGACAGCGCCATCGCCCCCACTACGTAGGGGATGGCCCCTGTCGCTGCGCCCGTGGCGTTGGCGGCCAGAGCCGCCCCTCCGATCGCGGCCAGCGCGCCGGCGCCGCCGAGGGCCACGCCCCGGCCTTGGCCTCGCAGCACCAGGTAACCGGCACCCAGCAGGAACGCCCCCACGACGACTGGGATCGCGTAGGCGAGGGGGTTGGCCAGGTTCACGATCAAAGCGATCGCCACCAGGCTGACGCCGATGGCCCCGTAGAGGCGGCGACCCTCTTTGGCCAGGGCCGCCTCTTCTTCTTCGTAGGGTCGGGTCTTGCGCGGGTCCCAGATGGTGTAGCCGATGTCGCGCAGGGTGGCGACCAGGGCTTCGGGGCGGACTCGGGCCGGGTCGTAATCGACCAGCGCCTGCTCGTGGGTCAAGCTGACCGCCACCTGGGCCACACCGTCTTGGCGGCCGAGGGCCCGCTCGATGGTCCCGGTGCACAACGAGCAGTGCAGCCCGCCGATCTTGGCCCGGAACCTCGCCCCGCCGTCGGGCAGATCCTCGGCCCAATACCCGGCGTCCGATCCCATAGCTGGTCCCTTCTCCGGGGCAACAGCCGGCATCAGCTCACCTCGAAGCCGGCGGCGGTGATACCGGCGCGCACCGCCGCCTCCGTACCCGCCGTGTCCACGACCACGTTGACCTGGTTCGTGGCGTGGTCGGCGGAGACCCGGCGCACGCCTACCAGCTTGGCGACGGCCCGCTCGACGCGGTCCTCGCACGCCCGGCAGTCCATGCCGGTCACGGTCAACACGAACTCCTCCATGGCATCCACCTCACGTTCTGACAGCCGAATCCCAGACTACGGCTTCCAGTAGATGGAAGGTCAAGGGGCAGCTGGCGGTGCCCCACCAGCCGACGCCTTCCGGCGACGACGAGCAGAACGGTGAATGCTCCAACGAGCATGAACGGCGCCAGAGGGATCTGCTCGGAGGGAGAGAACCGGCCGATGACCATCCGAGCCAGCAGGTAGCAGGCTGCGAGCAGGAAGCCAAGCGTCACGCCTGCGGCCAGCGCTTCCCAGCCGAACCATCCGAGCACCAAGCCGAGCAGCGCAGCCAGCTTGCAGTCGCCGAACCCAAGGCCGGCGGTGACCAGCGCGAGCAGGCTGTAGCCGGCGAAGGTCGCAGCTCCACCGGTCAGCGCTCCGACGAGCTCGCTCGACCGATGGTCGACGATCCCGGCCACGACGAGCAGGACAAGGACGACGACGAGGGTCGGGGCGAGGACCGCGTCGGGCAGTCGGCGCGTGCTCGCGTCGATGGCGACGAGAATGATGCCCGCCGCCGCCGCCCACCCGAGTGCTGCGAGAACGAACAGCGGATGCACTCGCAACGCCAGTAGAGCGAGCAGGCCTGCGTTCACGAGCTCGATGACTGCGGGAGGCGCTCCGATCCGCCGCCGACAGGCTGGGCACCTGCCCCACAGCGCCGTCGGGATCGCGGTGACGAGAGGCCGCCACCGGAGGCATGGGGCCGAGCAGCACGGGCAGCGGCCGCGGGCAGGATCGCGCCGGGGTCGCAGGTTCGCCACGATGGCGGCGCGAAGCGCCGGACCGGAGGCGAACCCGACGACGGCTGCCGAGGCGATGGCGAGGTCGGTCACGACGATGACTGCTCGCTCGCCGTGGTCACGCCCGATCAGTGACGGGTCGCGGGGAGGCGGGCGATGGTGGCCGGCCGAGCCGAGAACAGCTCGTGCACCAGGTGCTCGGTGGCCTCTTCGGGATCGAGGTCGAGCTCGGCGAGGCGGCCCTGGAGGAGCCGCCAGGTGCGCCGGGAGGCGTCGCGACGATCCAGGTTGGCCTGGAGGGCGATGAGCCGGCGGTAGGCCTCCTCGCAGATCGAGTCGAGCTCGATGGTGCGCTCCAACACCCCGAGCGCCCGCTCGGGGTGGTCTGCGGCGTAGAGCTCGGCGAGGCGGAGGTAGGCGTCGATGGCCCGGCGGTGCAGGTCCTCTCGTACCGGCTCGACCCAGATGGCGTCGAGGGCGGGGCAGAAGTCGCCGCCATAGGCGCCAGCCGCACGTTCGAGGGCGTCGGTCACCTTCGTGGGCTCACCTGCGCGGGCGGCGTCGCCGAGGGCGGTCTCGAAGCGCCACAGGTCGACCTCGAGCACGGCGGGGTCGGGCCGGTAGAGGTCGCCTGACTTGGCGAGGATCTCGACGCCGTCCTTGCCCGGTCCGTGCAGCCGGGAGCGCAGGTTCCCGAGCGCGGTCCAGAACCGCTCCCGGCCCCGGCGGGGATCGGCGTCGGGCCACAGGGCGTCGGTGGCGGCCTCGGCGCTCGCCCCGTCGGGGTGCAGCGCGTACCACGCCAGCAGCGCGTAGGCGCTGGCTCGCAGGCCGCTCGTGATCTCCTCGTCCCACGCCTCCACCCACGCGGGGCCGAGCAGGCGCACGCGGATCACTCCTCGCCGGGGCTCTCGGTCGGTGTCACCCATCGGCCAGTCGGGCTCGGCCGGCGGGGGCATCGCCCCAGGGATTACGACGGGATCGGCGGCATCTCCGCCGTCCAGGTTCGCCTGCACGGGGTGCACAGGCAGCACGGGCTGTTCGGGCTCGGTGTCGTTGTGGACGGCGGCGACGGGTGCGAGGAGGTCGGCTGCGGTCCCGGGATCGAGCCCGAACGCGGTGGCGCCGGCCAACAGCTCGGCGAGCTCGTCAGGCGCAGCGTGTTGGATCCTGCCGTTGCCTCCGACGACGAGACAAGGCTCGCCGGAACCGGGTGAGGTCGCGCGGTCGTCTTCGGGGCCCAGCACGATGGCGGCGAAGCCCAGTCGCGTAGCGGTCGCGAGGAAAGCAGACCACCGGGCCTCGGAGGTGACGGGGACGTCGTCGACGACGGCGAGCTGGAGCGGGAAGGGGTCCTCGGGGGATCGGCGCCGGTAGCTGGCGGCGTCATCGACCTCGGCATCTTCCAACCGTCGGGTGCGCCCGATCGCTGCTGCTTCCAACCGGGCGAGCAGCGTCTCGACGCTGTCGTGATGGCGCACGCTCGGCAGGTCGACCCCGGGGAGGAGGCGTCCGCCCAGCTCGGCGGGGACGAGGATCTCGGCGGCGTACGGGCCGTCGCGGGTGACGAGCGCCGCGAGCCAGGCCCGAAGCGCCCCTTGTGCGCCAGGGCCGCTCAGACGAAGACCCGGCCAGTTCCCGAGCGCAAGGCGCACCACCTGGCCCTCCCGGTGGGCGACGTCGATGAGGTCGGGGCGGATGATCGCCTCGTCTTCGGGCACCACACTCAGCGGCGGCGGTGCCGGCGGGGTCGAGGCGCCAACGTCACGGTCGTCGTCCGCGCGTCTGGCTCCGAGCGTGGTCAAGAGGTCGTGCAGTCCTTTCGGACGGTCGGGTGCAACGAGGCGGACGCCGGGGCGGGGCGGGCCCGGGCGGTAGGAACGGCGGCGGCGCAGCCGTGCCGCCGCCAGCGCGGAGAGCACCCCGGCCGCGAAGGACCCGGCGATCACCGCCCCGGACGCCAGCTGTACCGGTGCTTCGACCGGGCGTGCGCCGGCGGGCGACGGTGCTGCTCGGTGGGCGTCTCGTGGAGCGACCGTCGTTGCCGGCGCCGTGGGTGGTGGGCTCGTCGGGGCTGGAGCGGTCGGGGATGGGGACCGCTGCGGAGTCGCCGTGGCTGGCTGTGCTGTGGCCGGTTGGGCGGTGGTGGGCGGGGGCAGGAGGAGGGTCCAGCCGGGGTCGATCCAGTGCGGGTCGGTGAGGGCGACCCCACCGGGCTGCAGGCGGCCTTCGTTGAGGGCGTAGATCTGTGACCAATCGAGCGGGTCGCCGAGCTCTCGCTCGGCGATGCCCCACAAAGTGTCGCCGCGTTGGACGACGTAGGTGCGAGTCGCGCCCGACCCCGCTCCAGGGGCTGGCGTGCTCGGCGGCGCACTGCCCGTTGGCGCTGGGTCGGCCACAGGTGGCGACGTGGGCGGCGCGTGGGGTGCGGCCGGCCGACTGTCGCCGGTGAGGACGAAGGCGGCCACCGGGCGCCGCAGCGTCACGAGACCAGCGCCCGGCGAGCCGGCCGGTCCGCTGGGGGCGGGCCGGGGTGCGAGGGCGAGGGCGGCGACCACGACGGCGGCGACGAGGCGGCCGGTGAGCGGCTGGAAGACCCCGGCGACCGGGAGGCGCCGGGCGCGCCGTCCCGCCAGCGCGGCGGGGATCTCGGCGGCGACCGAGGCGAGGAGGACGGCCCAGGTGAGCCACACCACGACCGCCAGCGCGTCGATAAGGGCGCGAGCGGGGATGCCGTGGCGGTCGAGCGCGTGGCCGATCTGGGCTGCGGTCGGCACGTGGTGCGGGAGGGGCCAGCCGACGTAGTGCCACAGCGCCCACGGGATGCCAGCCACGAGGGCGGCGAGGAGGACGAGCGCCCCGAGACCTCTGGCGAGGTGTGCGAGCCGGGCCATCAGGGGCCTTGCTCTGCCGTGGCGCTGCCAGCCCCGGTCACGGTGAGCTGGTCGACGCCCACGACCGAGAGGATCTGGGTGGGCTGGGTGATGGTCACGGTGACGTCGACCGTCTCGCCGGTGACCGTGACGGTGCCGTGCTCGCCGGCAGCGGCAAGAAAGCCTTGGGCATCGGCGACGGCCTGGGCGGAGTCGAGGGTGATCGTGCCGCTCTGGCGGTAGAGGGGGATGTCGATCGCCTGGGCGCCGGCTCTGGCTGCTGCCTGGGCGTCGTCGATGGCTCGCACCTTGGCCGACAGGGCGAGGCCGCCGTCGAACACGAGGCCGGCCATGGCGAGGAGTGCCAGGGTGAAGATGACGACGAAGGCGGTGACCATCCCGTCCTCCTCGCCGAGCCGGGTGCGCAGCCGGTGGGTGGTCATGGGACGGAGCGGTAAGTGTCGACGACCGACGTGGCACTCGAAGCGACCTGCTCGGAGGCGGGCAGGCGGAGCCCGGTCAGCTCGCTGAGCGCGACGGCGCAGGTGACCGTCACGGTGACCGACCCGCCCGGGGCGAAGCGGGCGGTGTTCGTCGCGACCTCGAGGGTGGCGCAGGTCACGTGGTCCGAGCCGAGGGCTGCGACAGCGCTCTGGCGGGCCTCGGCGGCGGCCCCAGCAGGGGTGGTGGCGATGGAGGCGGCGCGGGCTGCCTGGGCGGCGGCTCCGTCGACGTTGATCCGTGCCCCCGCCAAGTGGCCGAGTGCGACGACGAACAGCAACAGCACGATCAGCAGCGGGGTGAGCAGGACCAGCTCGGTGGCCACCGCCCCGGCCTCGTCGTGAAGTTCACGTCGCAGCCTCGGGCGCACAAGGCGCATGCACGCGGGCATCGGCCGGCTGCTCACGGCCCGCCCCCGGCGGCTGCGGCCGTTGCGGGCAAGGGGGGCTCGGTCGGGCCCGCCGCGCTGGCTCGCACCGGCAGGGAGAAGATGCCGACGATGCTCTCGGCGTGCCCGCTCACCACCACCGTCGTCGCTGCGCCGGTCCGGGTGGTGGTCACCTGCGGCCCGATGAGCACACCGGTGCCGAGCTGGTCGAGAACGCTTCTCGTCTCTGCGGTGCCGGCCTGGGCGCTCTCGCCTTGGAGGCGGGCAACCGACAGCCCCTGCTGGGCTGCTGCCTCGGCGACGCCGGTGGCGTGCTCCCAGAGGGCGAACTGGATCACGCCCAAGATGAGCAGCAACAGCAGTGGGGTGGCGATGACCAGCTCGGCTGCCACCGCGCCGGCATCGTCGCGAAAGCGTGCAAGATGCCGACGTCGCCGGCGTTGCCATCGCTTGCAGCGATCGCGGCGTGGCTCTCCTCGGAGTCGACGGTGATCGTCGTGGCAGTGACGGCGGTGGTGATCGTGGTGGTGGTGGTCCACGGTGTCGGGCTCAGGGGCCGGTGGAGATCGAATTGGCCTTGGCCACGACCTTGGCCACGATGATCCCGACCGCGGTGAGCGCCAAAGCGGCGAGCAGGGCGGTGACGATCACCGTCTCGGTGGAGTAGCCGGCGTCGGGCTCGGCGCGAAGCGCCTGGAAGCGGGCGAAGAGCACTTGCATGAGGTTCTTGATGACGGTCAGCTCGGGGAACACGGCATGGGCCTTCTTTCTTTCTGCTCGGTGGTGGACGGGGTCTCAGATGGAGGTGAGGACCCTTTCGACAGCGGGAAAGCCGATGAAGAACAAGAACCCGGCGAAGAGCAGCACGACCGGCAGGCTCATGCGCTCCGAGGCGGCTTGGTCCGCGGTCTCGGCTTCGGCGAGCTGGTGGGTGCGAAGCGAGGTGGCCCTGGCGGCAAGGCTGGCGCGGACCTTCGCCCCTTCGGTGCCGGCGAGCGCGACCGACGCGGCGAGCTCGGACAGCTCGCCGACACCGAGCTCGGTCCCGAGGCGTCCCAAGGCGGCCCAGGGGGCTTCCCGGGCGAGGCGGGCCTGGTCGAGGGCTCGGCGGAGGTAGGCGAACGGCCAGCCCGCCCCGACGCTCGCCGCGTCGGCGAGCGCGCTCTCGACCCCGCCGCCACCGGCCAGGGCGACGACGACGAGGTCCAAGAAGCTGGACAGCGCGTGGCGGAAGTCCCGGCGGCGTCGGGCCGCGTCGGTGTGGATGCCGAGGTCGGGGACGACGAAGCCGACGACGGCGCACACGAGCGCCCCCCACAGCGGGAGGGCGAGCGGCAGCGATGCCCCGCCGAGGGCGAGTAGGGCGCTCATCGCCGGGGCGACGAGCAGGCCGAGAAGGCCCAGGGTGACCTTCTCGGCGAGGTGGCGCTGGGGGCTGCGGTCGAGGACGGCGAGGTCCTGGCGGACCCGGGCGGGGACCAGCCAGCCTGCTCCGGCCCGGGCGAGCAGGTCGGCGAGCGGGCGGCCGAGCCGGGCTGCCACACCGCCCTCGGTACCGGGGACGAGCACTGGGGCAGGGTCGGGCAGCCGTCGGAGGTGGGCGAGGGCATCGGCGAGCGAAGCCCGAGGCGGGTAGAGCCCTCGCACCACCAGCCACAGCCCGAGCCCGGTTCCGCCTCCGAGCAGCAACGCGGAGATCATGGCCGCCGGCTCTTTTGGTGTGAGTGAGCCTCGGTGAGCCCGGTTGCGAACCCATCGCTGGTTACGAGGAAGCGCTCAGGGGCGGTGGGACGAGTCATGCGCGACAGCCAGACGAACGCGCCGGCGAACATGGCGCCCACGAGGAGCAGCACCAGCTGGCCGAGGGCGCTGTCGTAGGGGGCGAGGTAGCCGCGGTTGAGCACCACGAGCCCCAAGGCGAGGCCGGCGGTCACCCCGACCACGACCTTGACCGACGTGCGCGATCGGGCCCGGCCCGCCTCGACCCGAAGCCGCATGGTGGCCTGGTCTCGGGCGGCTTGGGCGAGGGAGCCGAGGAGCTCGCCGAGCCGGGATGCCTGGTGCTCCGCGGCGAGCACCAGCGCGGCGACGACGAGGTCCAGGGTCGGGTCGCCCACCTCATCCGCGAAGCCCCGCAGCGCTGGGGCGAGCCGTTCCCCGTCGAGGCGGACCGCCAAGGTGGCGACCTCGGCCCGGATCGCAAGGGGCGCGACGGTTGCGGTGGCGACGATCGCCTGCTCCAGGCCGGCCGCGCCGGCCATCGTGTCACGAAGCATCTCCGCCCAAGCGGCCACCGCCTCGATGCGGGCCAGCTGCTCGCCCCGGCCCTTGGTGCCCCCCAGCAGCCCCGGCAGTCCCCAGCCGGCCAGCCCGGCCAACAGCGCGCCCACCGGCCAGCCCGTCACGGCACCGACGAGCACCGCAGCTCCGGCGGCGAGGCCGAGGCGAAGCGTCGCCCGTTCTGCCCGCGGGCGTAGAGGGTCTCGTCGAGGTCGAGGGAAGCTGACACCGCGCCATCCGGCCCAGGCGAGCACCACGCCGAGGCCGACGCCTGCCCCGAGGAGCCCGGCCAGCGCCGTCACCGCTCCCACCACCCCTCCGGCCGCTCCAACAGGCCCGGGTCGAAGCCGACCGCCACGAGCTGGTCGAGGGTGTCGTTGCGAAGCGGGGCACCCGGCACCGCCCGACCAGCGTGGTCGGGGCGAAACACCTCGTTCGAGGTGACCATCGGGCCTTCTGCCCCGGTCACCTCCCGGATCGAGGAGACCACCCGGCGCTCGCCGTCGCGGGCGAGGTGGATCACGAAGTGCACGGCGTTGGCGACGAGCAGGTTCGTCGCCTCCAGCGGCAGACGTTCGGGAGCCTGGATGGCGTAGGTGGCGAGCTTGGAGAACGCCCCCCGAGACGACGAGGCGTGCAAGGTGGCCATCGACCCGTCGGTGCCCTGGCTCATGGCGTTCAAGAGTGCAAGGACCTCTTCGCCTCGGGCCTCGCCGACGATCACCCGGTCCGGAGACATGCGAAGCGCCCAGCGCACCAGCTCGGCCAGGCTGATCCCGCCCTGGCCTTCGAGGTTCACCTCCCGAGCTTCGAGGGCGATGCAGTCCGGATGCAGGTCGGGGTAGCGGTCCAGGCCGAGCTCCAAGGAGTCCTCGATGGTGATCAGCCGCTCGGCGGGTGGGATGTCGGCGGCCATCGCGCGGAGCAGGGTGGTCTTGCCCGCCCCGGTCCCTCCGCAGATGATGCACGACTTCCTTGCTGCCATCAGCGCCCGCAGGAGCTCTCGGAGGGCCACGTCGAGCGTGCCGGTGCCGATCAGGTCGTCCAAGGTGACCTTCAGGTAGCGGTGACGGCGGATCGACACGCAGGGCCGGGCCGCCACGGCCATCAGCGCGAACAGCCGGGACCCGTCGGGTAGCTGCAGCGAGATCCTGGGCGATCCTCGGTCGAAGCGCCGCTCGCCGATCCCGACCCGGGCCGCTGCGGTGCGCAGCATCTCCTCGAGCTCGACGTCGGAGGAGGCGATCGGTTCGACCTGCTCGCGCCGCCCGTCCGCGTAGCGGACCCACACCACGTCGCAGCCATTCGCGTTGATGTTCTCGATCCCCGGGTCATCCAGCAGGCGCTGGAGGCGGTTCAGGCGGAACAGCGCGTCGAAGGCAGCCCGGGCAAGGCGGTCCTCGTCGGCCTCGCCCATCACCGAGTCCCCAGCCGACAGCGCCTGACGGGCATGGCGCTCCAAGGCTTCGGCGATCAGCTGGCGACCGAGCGCCTGCTCGTCGGCCACAGCGAGCGGCGCCTGGCCGGCGGCCTGGCGGGCCCGGGTGCGCTCGCTGAGCGCGGCGAGCACCTCGGCTCGCAGTCCCTCGACCTGGTCGGTGTGGCGGGCACCGGGCTCGTGCCCTGAGCGCTTCGTGGCCCCGCCGCCGGCGGCGAAGGTCCCCATCGTCAGGTGATCGGCGGTCACAGGGGCGCCTCCCCACTCGGCGCGCTCCCATTTCGGCTTACGCCACTCCCGGTTCGGAGGGCCGCTGTTATCCGCGGCGGGCGCAGCAGCCGGGTTCGAATCCCCCCGCCCGGTGGCGCCGTCTCTTCGAGGGTGGAAGATGGCGTCGGCTGAAGGGCCCCGTCGCCGGCGAGGTTCTCGGCCAGGCTGCGCGCCGCTCGCACCAGCGGCGACAGGCGCAGCCGCCGATCCGACGCCGGGAGCACGGTCAGCAGTTCTGCGCCCTCAGGGTCCCATGGCAGGCGCCCGAGCACCTCCACCCCGAGCGCCTCGGCGACCTCGCCGTCAGGGTAGGGGCCGTCTCCCACCGACACCAGCCCCAGACGGCCGGTTTCCACAAGTGCGTCACTGGTTCCCCGGTGTTCGAGGAGGCTGCGGTGTTCGAGGAAGCTGGCGAGGCCATGCAGGTCGGCAAGCCGTGGCCGGATGCTCAACACGACTCGTCCGGCGAGCGCCGTGCCGCCAGGCGAAGACGCCTGAGGGTCGAGCCGGCCGGCGTCGACCAGCACGTCGGCGTCCAGGTCGCCGAGGCGACCCACGAGCCCGGCGAGCAGGGCTCCGGCGCTGCGGGCCCGCTCGGGGTATGGCGGTGCGGCGAGCACCGCTGCGCCGCCGGGCAGGTGCTGGCAGTGCGCCCAGATCGCCTCGGGGTCGCTGCTGCGCCGTGCGGCGGCGGCGAGCGACACCAGGCTCGGCTCCGCCGCCCACCCCGACGCTGCCGCCAAGGTGCCCCCCGCAGGGTCGAGCTCGACGAGGAGCACCGGGCGTCCCGCCGGCCAGGTCGCGGCCAACGCCACCCCCAGCGTGGTCGTCCCACACGAGCGCACCGAGGCGAGCAGCGTGGTCCCCACGATCAGCTCCCGGCTCCGAGCTGGACCAAGCTGGCGTCGCCGGCCGCGGCGAGCGAGGCGACCCCATCGGCGACGCTGTTTCGCACCTGGAGGGAGAAGACCGTGGCGGCACCCGAGCCCGCCGGGGCGACCTGCACGCCGAGCACGGTGGCGTCGACCGGGCCGGCGTTGAGCGTGGTGCTCCCCGACGACGCCGTCACGACCGGGACGACCTGCACCCGGTCGCCGGGCGCGAGGTCGGGGGGGAACAGCCCCGCTTTGAGCGCGATCGCCACTACGTCCGCGCCGGACGCCACCGCAGAGCGCGTGCCGAGCTCGCCTGGGGTGAGAAGCGCCCCCGCCACGAGCGGTACGGCGACGGGCCGGCCCACCACGCTTGCTTCCTCGCCGACGGGCACCACCCCGAGGCCGACACCGGTCGAGACGCGCACCGCCCGCAAGTCGCCGGTGGTGAGGATCTGGCCGGCGGCGAGCGGCTGGGCGATGACGAGGACGTCTTGGTGGCTGGCGAGGCTCAACGAGGCGTCGGCGAACCCGAGCGCGCAGCCGACCACGAGTAGCACCCCGACCACGACCAGCGGGGTCTGGCGGCGCCGTCCCGGCCGGCGGGCCGGCGTTCCCCCACTTCGGGCATCGGCGGCTGCCCGGCGCCCGTTCGTCGAAGGTCGAGACGTGGTGATGGCCATCGCGGGTCCTTCCCTCAGCTGCCTCCGCTGCTCGGGGTGTTGATCGCCTCGGACTGGACGACTTGGACCGTGACCCGGGAAGCCGGGCCGGCCTGCACGCCGAGTGTCCCGCCGCCCGCCGCGCCCGCAGCGCTCCAGGTGACCGACCAGTAGATGGTGGCAGTCACGGTGTAGGTGCCCGCCGTCGACCAGGTGTACGAGCAGGTGCTCGTGGCGTTCGGCGCAGACGGGTCGTACGGGGTGCCCGGTCCCACGCAGGTGACCGTGGAGCCGTCGCCCATGTCCCAGATCACCTTGGTCGGCGTCGCGGTCGCCGTCGTCGTCACCGGGCCGGCGGTTGCGGTGGCGGTCACCGGGTGCCAGGTGGTGGGGTTTACCCACAGCCAGGTCGCCACGTTGACCAGCTGCGGGTGACCATCGGGCGGGGCCATCTCGATCACCGCCGAGGTGAGCCCGAGGGTCTTCGCCGCCTGCTCGGCTACTACCACCGGGGCGACCTGGATCGTCGCTGCCGCGAGCTTTGCGCCGGTCACCCAGAACGGCGGCATCGGGTTGATCACCCCGGGTCCGGCGCAGGTCGGGACGATCCACTGTCCAGGCGTCGGCCCACCAGCCCCGAGCAGCGCCTGGCCTTGTGGGACCGCGGCGTAGGTGCAGCCGTAGGGCTGGTTGGGATTGACCTTGCCGGGCGGCGGATCAGGCCGCGCGCTGGCTGCCCACGAAGAACTCGCCGGGGGAGTCCACTCAGTGACGCCGGCCTGCACGCTCAGCTGACCGCCTGACGCCTGGGCGTTCGAGTAGCTGTATTGGCCGTTTGGATCTCCGGCCCACGCCGGTTCCACGCCGATGAGGATCGTCCCAGCGGCCACGAGAACGACCGCCGGGATCACGAGCCAGGAGCGCATGTCCCGTCCGTCACCATCTGCTTGTAGATCTTCCAGGTCCCATTGACGAGCACCAGTGTGGAGCGCACGCCGTCGTTCTCCGGCGGCGTGATCGGTGGCACTGGCTTGCCTGTCTTCGCGTAGACGAGCTCGGCGGTGCTGTAGGCGCAGTCCACCACCGTCGCGCTCGTCGCGGAGATCGAGACGACCTTGGGGTGCAAGGTGGTCGTCCCCCGACCGACCATCCCGTGCACCTGGTCGGCGAGCAAGTTCGCCTTCACCGACTGGAGTTGGGGCTCCACCATGGTTGCCGCCAATGCTGGGTCTGCTGGATTGGCGGTCGCCAGGGCCTGTTCGAAGGCCTTCCAGCCGGCCCGGTAGGCGGCGAGCACCGCTGCACCTGCCGGATCGGTCGTCGACGACGAGGTGGACCCGGTCGGCTTTGCTCGGACCGTGGTGGCCGTCGACGACGTCGCTCCGCCGCCGCAGGCGGCGAGGACGAGTGCGCCCGCGACGAGCGTGAGCACGCCGGTCGTAAGCCGACCGCGCTGGGATTGATGCCGGCTCGGCCCACCGGACGCCGGCGCGTCCTGCACCCTGCAACCGGCGGGCGGTACGGCGCCATTCCGCGGCGTGTGTCGGTCGACGAGTCGGCTCTCCGTCATGTGATCGCCTTCACGTGTGTGCCAGATCCTTCACGAGAGCTGGCGCCACACGAGACTGACGGAGACGACCCGAGGCATGTCGCCGGGGGGCCTCTTCGGTGCTTCGGTGACACCGGCCCACGATCAGGGTAAACCCGCAGAGCCACCGGCTGCCTGGTGGTATTTGTACTAGTAGCCGGACTACCAGGAGAGCGGTAGGCTTTTCACATGCGGACCGCGGTGTGCGACCCCGCAGCCACCCGGCGGGCCGAACTCGCCGCCTTCCTCCGTGCCCGGCGCGCCGAGCTGCACCCCGAGGATCTCGGTCTCTATGCCATCGGCGGCCGGCGCAACACGCCTGGCCTTCGCCGTGAGGAGGTCGCCCAGCTCTCAGGCGTGAGCGTGACGTGGTACACGTGGCTCGAACAAGCCCGTCCCGTTGACCCGAGCCCCCAAGTCGTCGACGCTCTCGCCCGGGCGTTCCGCCTCGACGCCGAGTCCCACCGCCACCTCCGACGCCTCGCCGGGCTCGCCGTCCCCAAGCCCGACCAGATGCCCGACGACGTTGGACCCGAGCTCACCCGGCTGCTCGCCACCCTTGAGCCCGCACCCGCCTGCCTGCTCGGCCCGCGTTTCGACTTCCTCGCCTGGAACGATCCCTTCGACCGGCTCTGGAAGCCGGGCTCGCTCCCCGACAGTCGACGGAACCTCATGTGGCTCTACTTCGCCAAAGGCACCACCGCACGCCGAACCGTCGGCTGGCAAGAGCGCGGCCACCACCTCCTCGGCCAGTTCCGCGCCGCTGCCGCCGAGCACCCCGGCGATGCGCGCTTCGCAGAGCTGATTCAGGCTCTCCAGGAGGAGAGCGAGCGGTTCTGCGAGTGGTGGAGCCGCTACAACGTCGAGCAAGCCCTCACCGCAAAGATCACCGTCCGGCACCCCGACGTCGGCACGGTCCACATCGACGTCGTAGAGCTGAAGATCGCTGCCCATCCTTCGCTCACGCTCGTCGTGCACGTTGCTGCTCGGCTGGCGGACCGCGACAAGCTCGCCGGACTCGTGTGATCCTGTCGCTCACAGTCCACCAGGTAAGAGCAGCCCATCCGCCAAGACCGGGCCGGAGAGGTCTGCCGATAGATCCGAAAAGCTGTGAACGAGCGGGCCGACCCTGCAGATTATCGACGTGCGGGAGATCGACGAGTGGCGGGCTGGTCGTATCGCAGGTGCCAGGCACGTGCCGACTGCGGACGTCGACGCGAGTCAGTCCGAGCTGGACCCGTCTCGGTCAATCGTCACGGCGTGCCGGACGGGGTAGCGCAGCGAGACGACAGCCGAGCTGCTCGCATGGCGCGGTTTCGATGCGGAGAACATGGACGGGGAGCAGAGGCGTGGCAACGGGACGGCTTGCCGATCTTGATCCCCGATGGGCGAACGGGCCCGGGAGGCGTGATCTCCTTTGTGGTCGATCCTCCGTCGTTGGCCACTTCTTGCCGGCCGCGCCTCGTCCAGTAGAACCCGTGAGCCCGGCGATCGCGCACGGGCTGGCGGTGACCAGCTCCGGGCCCAGCGGTCCGCGTCAAGCTCGGAGCGTCCAGCCCTTGGCCTTCCGGTCCCCGGTGGTGCCCACGACGACGCAGCAGTCAGCTGATCGTTGGCACCGAGGCCAGTCCTCGGTAGCCGGGAACGCCGTGGCGGCGAACCAGGAGCCTCTGGCCAGAGCAGTGAGCGGGCACTTCACCCCGGTCAAGGTGGACCTCAGACCGCCGCCGGCAGTACGCGCCAAGCGCGTCCTCAAATGGGCGCTCATCGTCCTTGGGGTGACCCTGTTCGGTTTCGGCTACATCGGCGCGCTCAGCGGAGCCATGGCGCACATGCAGCTCCATCTCCCCGCCCAGCTCCTCGGGATCGTGCTCGTCGTTGTCGGCGTGGCGCTGCGCACTCGACCTTCGTGACCGCCTGCGGCCACGCACCGCAGCCAAAGGCGTTCGGGACGCCCACGTCGACAGGCCCGAATCCGCTGTCGATGGGCGTCACGCCGCTGCGGCGTGACGCCAAGCGCGTTCGATCCCTTGAGCCCTGCGATGGCGGTGCCGGATCGGACAACGCGGCGAGACGGCGCTTGCCGCTCGACCCGACCGACTGGAGCCCGTCGCCCTCGGCCCCTAATCCCGACTAACATGGTCAACAATTACGCTCAGGAGGTCGGCCATGGCGACTGCGACGGACACCGAGGAGTACGGGCTGACGGTTGAGGTGCCCGACCGCCCGGGTGAGTTGCGCTTTGCCCAGGGGATGGGGAGCGTGCCCGAGCCGCCCGAGGTGGCCAACCCCCGCCACGGTCTCGCCCCCCGAGGCGCCCAAGCCGACCCCGCTTCGCCGGTCATCGACTTCGATTTCGCCCGGCGCGACGAGGTGTGGGCCGAGGGGCTGGCCCAGCTCTACGAGTCGGCCAACGCCCAGCAGTGGGACGCCACCACCGACATCGCCTGGGACCGGCTCGTGGATTTGCCCGACGCGGTGGAGTCGGCGGTGGCCCAGGTCATGACGTTCCTGGCCGAGAACGAGTTCGTGGCGCTGTACCTGCCAGCCAAGCTCCTGCCCCGAGTGCACCCGGAGTACACCGAGGTGGCCCTGGTGCTCGCCTCCCAGGTCAAGGACGAGGCCCGACACATCGAGGTGTTCACCAAGCGGGCACTTGCCGGCGGGAAGGGCCTGGGCAAGGTGGAGCCCGCCACCCAGTGGGCGCTGCGTTCGCTGCTGAGCCACGAGGACTTCACCGAGGTGTCGTTCCTACTGCACGTGGTGGGCGAGGGCACCTTCTTGGAACTGCTGCGCTTCTTGGAGATCCACGCTCCTGACGAGGTCACCCGCCAGATCATGCGCCGCACCCGCCGCGACGAGGCACGCCACGTCGGCTACGGCCTGGACCACGTCGGCTGGCGGCTGGCCCGCCAGCCCGAGCTCGCGACCGAGCTCCTGGCCGCGGCCGAGCGCCGGGCGGCGTTCGTGCGTGCCTCGGCCGGGGCCAGCGCGGCGGTGCAATCGGCGCTCGCGATCCTGGGCGGTGGCGGCACCCAGGACCGCCAGATCGAGTCGGGCGTGGAGGCCGTGAAGGACCTCTACCACCAGATGCACGACAAGCGCCTGATGCGCTTGCGCCGGGCCGGTTTCCCCGAGGAGGTCGCCCAGGAGATCTCCTCCCTGCACGGCGAGGCGGTCAAGACCTTCATGTGACGCGCCGCCCAGCGAAGCGAACCTAACCAATTGTCCAGGAACACCCGCGCGAGAGGATCCCAGCGATGAACGAGACGACCACCAACTTGAACGACGTCGACATGGCCACCCTGCACCAGCTGGTCGAGAAGTACCAGGTCGACCCCGAGGCGGGCCATTCCACTTGGTCGGCGAGGGTGCAGTGGCTCGGAGGGTTCCGGGCCGAGGCCCAGGTCCGCGAGCTTCCCCCGGTGCGAGCAGACGAGCCGACCTGGCTGGCGGGTACCGACACGGGACCCAACGCCGTCGAGCACCTGCTCGGCGCCTTGGGCCAGTGCCTGGCCGTCGGCTATGCGGCCAACGCCGCGGTGCGCGGCATCCGCATCGACGCGCTCGAGATCACCTTACGGGGCGAGATCGACCTGCCGGTCTTCCTCGGGCTCGCCGGGGGCAACGCGGGCTACGACCGCATCAACGTAGAGGTCCACCTCGACGCCGACGCTCCGAGGGACCAGCTGGAGGAACTGCACCGCCATGTGCTCGCCACCTCCCCGGTCGGCAACACCCTGGCCAACCCGGTCCAGGTCGAGGCACGCCTCGCACCAGCCGCAAGTTCGGACTAGAGAACGAGTACGGCCATGCACGTGGCGACTACACGTCGTCAGCACAACGGGGTTGTCTACGAGACCCACCCTCTGCGGCGCTCTTTCCGCGAGGGTGGCAAGGTGAAGAACGTCACGCTCGCGCCAACCTCTCGCACCTGCCGGCCGAGACGATCGAGCTCGTCCGTCAGTCGCTCAGGGACGAGACCCATGTGCTGGCCGGCGAGGGCTTCGACATCGAGCGCAGCCTCCCGCACGGCCACGTCGCCACCTCTACGCGTTGGCGGACAAGCTCGACATGGCAAAGCTGCTCGGACCTGCATGCGCCGAGCGGGACCTGGGCCTCTGCCTCGTCATCGTCCGGACCGCTCGCTCGGGGCAGGCTCGCCGGGGAATATGGTGGAAGCCATCGCGGGTGAGGATGTCGGCGTTCCGACCGAGCGCAAGCCGTCACCAGCCAAATCCTGCCGGGCGAAGGCGGCGCCGTCGCACGTCGCTTTCGCTCACCGCTCTGCAAACAGCTTCATCCATCGCCACACCACCAGACGCGGAACGCCTCCGGTGTCACCTCCTCCCTCGGCTCGCCGACTTTGGAAACTGACGACGGCGACCAAGGCGTCTCGGGCGGGTCGGCGAGCCTCACCGGAGCGAGATGCCTGCAGGGTCGATGGTAGGGAATGCGGCGGAAGTACCGCCATGCCTCGCCCGGGTACTGTTACTCCTAGTAGTAGACGAACCACCCATTGGGTATGTCGACGTCATGGGGACCCCTGCCAATCTCAGTGCGGCTCGGCGTCTTGAGCTGGCCTCGTACCTAAAGGCCCGTCGGGCCAGCCTGCAGCCACACGACGTCGGCCTGGATCCGCCACCGCGACGACGCAACACGCCTGGGTTGCGCCGGGAGGAGATTGCCCTGCTCTCGGGCGTGGGTGTCACGTGGTACACGTGGCTGGAGCAAGGCCGCCCCATCGCCACGAGCGAGCCAGTCATCGACGCGCTGGCCCGGACGTTACGCCTCGACCGCGAGGCGCACAGGCACCTGCGACGCCTCGCCGGTCTGCCCCTGCCCGACCTCGACCAGATCCCGGAAGGGGCAAGCCCCGATGTCACCCGCGTGCTCGACACCGTGCTCCCGGCGCCCGCCTGCCTACTCGGACCGAGATTCGACTTCGTCGCGTGGAACGAGACCTTCTCTCACATCTGGCAGCCCGAGACGCTGCCCGAGGGCCGGTGCAACGTCATGTGGCTGGCCTTCGCCGAGCCCGGGCGGCGGCGGACGTGGGTCAACTGGGAGCGGCGCAGCCGCGTCCTCCTCGCCGCGTTCCGAGCCGCCGCAGGAGAGCACGCCGGAGACTCCCGCTTCGCCGAGCTAGTCAGCGCGCTCAGTGACGCCAGTGACGAGTTCCGATCATGGTGGTCGACCTACAGAGGTACGCGAGTCCTTCGCCGGACCCCTCAAGGTCCGGGTGCCTGGCACAGGCACTATTGCCCTCGACGTGATCGAATTGGGGGTCAGGACCGATTCGACCCTCACTCTATCGGTGCACGCGCCCGCCTGTGGGGGCGACGGCAGGAAGCTCACGACGATGGCACGCGTCGCTCGGGGAAGTGCACGACGTTCGTACTCGGGACCGACCTGATGTGGATCAGCCGTTTGCGGTGCTCCCGGCGACGGAGGAGCGCTGCGGATCTGCCCTCTAGCCGTTCACCTGCTGCCCGCGGTGGTTGCGTGGATGCTGAAGGTCTGCTGGATCAGCTGGTCGAGACGCTGGGCGGTCATCCCGCCAACCTGGCGGCCGAGCAGCTTGCCTTGGGCGGAAATGAAGAAGGTGGTGGGCAAGCCGTACACGCCGTAGTCGTTGGCCGCGCTCGCGTGCGGGTCGAAGCCGAGCGGGTACTTGACTCCGGTCTGGGAGGCGAAGCTGAGGGCGGCGCCACGTTGGTCGTTGGTGTCGATCCCGACGAAGGCGACACTTCCTTGGAGCCGTCGGGCGGTGGCGGCGAGGGCGGGCATCTCCTTTCGGCAAGGCGGGCACCACGATGCCCAGAAGTTGAGCACCACCGGCTTGCCGGCGAACTGGCTGAGGCTCACCGTTGCGGCCGGGTCCCGGAGGCTCGGGAGGGACCACGACGGTGCGGGCTGACCGTTCCCCTTGTCGAAGACGCCTCCGGTCGACGTGAAGATCTGGTTGGAGGTGGCGTGCAGCGTGTTGCTGGCCTTGACGATCTGGCTGATGCCGATCCCGCCAAGTGCGCCGGCCAGCGTGGCTGCTGCGGCGACGATCCACCACCGTCTCGGCGCCCGCTTTCGCCGCGGCGGGGCAGGGCTGGTGTCGGGGGGTGCGGCGGCCGCGCTCGTGCTCACAGCGGTGGCCATCCCAGCCGGGCGAACTGGCTCTGCAAGGGGATGAAGAGGCTCTTCCACTCGCCGGTCACGAAGAGGATCCCGACGCCGACGAGAAGGATGCCACCAGCGATCTCGATCACCCGTCCGCGGCGCCGGAGCCACGCGAGCGAGGTGCGCGCCCGTGAGTACCCGAGGGCGAGGGCGACGAAGGGGATGCCGAGCCCGAGGGAGTAGAGCGCGAGCAGGACCCCGCCGGCAACGACCGTGCGGCCGGCGCTCGCCACCGCCAGGACCGTGGCGAGGACGGGGCCGAGGCACGGCGTCCAGCCGAAGGCGAAGGCCATGCCGAGCGGGAAGGCACCCTTTGGACCCTGGGGCACCTTGGAGAGGTCGAAGCGGCGTTCGCGGGCGAGGAACGGCACTCGCAGCAGCCCGAGCATGGCGAGGCCGAGCACGATGATGAATGCTCCGGCAACGTCCAAGATCACCCCGAGGTGACGCAACAGGAGCGAGCCGACGAGGGTGGACGACACGCCGAGGGCGGTGAAGACGACGGTGAAGCCGCCCACGAAGGCGAGCGACGAGCGAAGCACGAGCGGGGTGGCCTGTCGCCGGCCGAGGTCGGAGATGGGCAGGCCTGACACGTAGGAGAGGTAGCTCGGGATGAGCGGCAGGGCGCAGGGCGAGGTGAACGAGATGATCCCGGCGACCACGGCGAACAGCGGCAGGAGCGGCGACATCGGTTCTTGTCAGGGGTGCCGGGTGGATGGGGCAGAACGGGTCGTCATCGGGTCAGAGTCTTCTCCAAGTAGGTGGCGATGCCCTGGCCCCACTGGGTGAGCTGGCCCTGGGGCAGGTAGCCGGTGCCGTTCTTGCGCTGGTCGACTTGGGGGCTGGCGAGGTAGCGCTCTCGCCCGCGTGGGTCGATGAAGTAGAGGTAGTCGGCGTGGACGGTCTGGGTGGCGTTCTTCGGGACGATGACCTCGATGCCGTAGGTCTTCCATACTGCCTTGAGCGCGCTGGTCGGCCCGGTGAGGAAGTACCAGTTCTTCATCCCCGCCAGGCCGTGGATGCGGGTGAAGTGCTCGACGTCTGCCACCGATTCGGCCATCGGGTCGACGTTGACCCCGACGAAGGCGACCTTCGAGGCCTGCGAGCCGAGGTCGCGCTCGGCCAGGCGGAACTCCTGGGCGAGCACCGGGCAGACCTCGGTGCAGCGCGAGTCCATGAAGGCGAGGAGGACCGCCTTTCCTCTGAACGCGGAGAGGGCGACGGGGCGCCCGTGTTGGTCGGTCAAGGTGAACCTTGGTGCCTGGGCGCCCGGCATGTCGCTCAGGCCCATCAGCTGGACGAGGGGGTTCGGGGTGGATGCAGCGTTCTGGGCGCGCTGGTACAGGTACGCGCTGACGGCCATGGCCACCACCAGTGCCATGGTGAACGGCAGCACGGCGAAGGTGAGCCAGCGCGGGAACATCGGCTTCGTCCCAGGGGTGGCCGGCTCCGGCGAAGCGGCCACTTCCTCGGTGCTCATCCTCGCCACGACGGGCGCCTGCCAGGGTTGGCGTGAGAGCCGCCGACCGTCCTCGGATCTGCCCGGTCGTCGTCGGCGGCTCTGCTCACGGCGCTCAGACTAGTACTGGCTGTCGTAGCCCGTCACCAGGCTTCGTCCGGTAGGGCGCTGGTGCAGCGTTTACAGGGGGCAGAGGTGGGAGAACAGTGCGGCCAGCTGTGGGCCTGCAGTGACCGCACCAGCGGTAGCAACGACGGCGGTGAAGGCGAGCGCGCTCAGAGTCAGCGCCGGCAGGTCGCGGCGGCCGCGGTCGCCGTCGAGCATGGCGATGCGCTGGGCCAGGGCGTCGGCACCGTTGAGCGAGGCGACGGCGTGGCTCGCCGGGGCGGCGTCGGCGGCGACGAGGAGGGCGCCGCGCAGCGAACAGGGGCCGGCGACGTCGGCGGCGTCGCGGTCGGCCCAGCATTCGAGTGCTACTCGTGCCGCCCGGGCGCTACGCCGAGCCCACGGCACGAACCACAACAGCCCGGCACTGGCGTCGATCGCGTCGAGCCAGCGCTGGTGGTGCCAACGGAGGTGGGCGTGCTCGTGCGCGACCACGGCGGCGAGCTGGCCTTCGTCGAGCCGTGCGCGCAGGCCTCGGCCGATCACCACTTGGGGTTCTCGGCCGGCCACGCTGTAGGCGAGAGTGGTCTCGGTCGGCAGGGTGACAAGCTCGAAGCCGTCGTGGGGCTCGTGGACACCGACGTAGGACGGCACGCGCAGGGTCATCCGATGGCGCCGGGACCGAGTCAGCCGCCACGCCGTGGCCGCGACCCCAGAGGCGAGCAGCGCCGTTGCCAGCCAGGCGGTGAGGAGACCCCCGGGTTCGAAGTGCTGCATGAGCACCTCGCAGACCTGCGCCAGCGATGTCCCCCCGGCGGCAAGAAGGAGGACCGGTGCGGCCAGCAGCGCGAGGCCGACCAGGACGTAAAACCCGGCCACGAGCAGGCTAATCGAGGTGATGAGCGCCCAGGTCCGAGGATGACCACCACCCGTCCGCCAACTGATCCCAGGGAG
This sequence comes from Actinomycetes bacterium, assembly GCA_021820665.1. GTDB lineage: Bacteria > Actinomycetota > Acidimicrobiia > Acidimicrobiales > RAAP-2 > JAKADK01. Next base: position 48,993 of record JAKADK010000010.1, read on the forward strand.
GGCGGCGAGCAGTCCCGCTGCGAGCACGAGGACGGTCATGTGCGTCGTCGCCCGCCGAGAAGCCTGCGCAGCTGAGCTCGTTCCGCGTCGTCGAGGCGTTCGATGAGATGTCCGAGCGCGGCCGGCCGGTCGGCGGCCGCGGCGAGGATCGCTTCCATGCGCTCGGCGACGCTCTCCTCGCGGCTGGAGGTCGGACGGTAGGAGAAGGAACGGCCAGTCTTTTCCCGCTCGACCAGGCCCTTTCGCCACAGCCGCACGAGGACGGTCATCACGGTCGTATAGCCGAGCGGACGGCCAGTGGCGAGGCGTTCGTGGACCTGACCGGGCGTGAGCCAGCCGCCGCCATCCCAGAGCACCTCGAGGACGGAGTGCTCCAAGGTGCCGGGCGGGCTGCGGCGCAGCACGCCGACCCGGCGACGGGCGGCTCGCGGCGAGGGTTCGACCATGGCCCATGATGGCACCGCCAGGCCGGCCGTCGGCGGGCTTTGGCGTCGCCGTACCGTGCGGGGGTATAGTACCCGTGCCCAAGGGCGTAGGAGGCGACCGCACGTGTACGGCTATTCAGGCGACAAAGAGGCGTACCAGAGACGCTTGCGGCGGATCGAGGGGCAGGTGCGGGGCCTGCAACGCATGATCGATGACGACCGCTACTGCATCGACATCTTGACCCAGGTTGCTGCCGCCACCAAGGCGCTGCACGCTGTCGCGCTCGGCCTGCTCGAACAGCATCTGGGGCACTGCGTGGCAGAGGCGACCGCGGCGGGCGGCCCCGCCGGCGCCGCAAAGGTGAAGGAGGCGTCCGACGCCGTGGCAAGGCTGCTGCAGTCGTGACCCGGGACCGAGCCGACACCGGAGCGCCTGTGGACGCGAGGCCGGCAGGCGGGGCGGCCCGAGCGCCGACCCTCGTCGTCGGGATCGAGGGCATGACCTGTGCTTCGTGCGTTCGCCGGGTCGAGCGGGCGCTTACTGGCGTAGAAGGAGTCCAGGCCGCCCGGGTGAACTTGGCGACCGAGTCGGCCGAAGTCGAGCTCGCCCGGCCCCTCACAGCGACGGCGCTGTCGCAAGCGGTGGAAGCCGCCGGCTACCGAGCCGTCGTGGGCCACGGCGGCGGGACCCCTTCAGCGGCGCCGGCCGACGCGGTGGTGCTCGAAGTGAGCGGCATGACCTGCGCCTCCTGCGTCCGCCGGGTCGAGCGGGCGCTCACCGGCGTCGAAGGTGTCGCTGCGGCCCGGGTGAACCTCGCGACCGAGTCGGCCGAGGTCGAGCTGACCGGACCCCTCGACCCGGCGGTGCTCCTCGGCGCCGTCAGCGCCGCCGGGTACGAAGCTGCCGTCGCCCAGCCCGCCCGCGATCCGGCGACCGACGCCGCCGGCCGCCGGGCCCGCCGCCAAGCGGACCTCGCCCGGAGGCGGGCCAAGCTCGGGGTCGGGGCGGTGCTGAGCGGGGCCGTGCTGGTGCTCGCCTACGGGTTCGGGCAGCCTGGCTGGTCGCCGTACGCGCAACTGGTGATCGGCCTGCCCGTCTATCTCTGGGTCGGCTCGGGGTTCCACCTTGGCGCCATCCGGGCGGCGCGGCACCGGACGGTCAACATGGACACCTTGGTGGCGCTCGGTGCCAGCGTCGCGTTCGCCTACTCGGTCGTGGCCACCTTCGCCCTTCCCGGCCGACCGACGTACTTCGACGTCGCCGCGGTGATCGTCACCTTGATCTCGGTCGGCAAGTACCTCGAGGTCCTCACGAAAGGCCGGGCCGGCGATGCCATCGAGGCGCTCGCCGGGCTGCGCCCGCGCACGGCCCACCTGCTCGCCCGTCCCGGCGCGCCGGTTGGAGCCGGCTCGGCCGGGCCGCTCGAGGTGGCCGCGGAGTCGCTGCGGACCGACGACGTCGTCCTCGTACTGCCGGGCGAAGCGTTCCCCGCCGACGGTGCGGTCCTCGCTGGCAATGCCGCCGTCGACGAGTCGATGGTCACCGGCGAGAGCATGCCCGTCGACAAGGCGGTCGGCGACGAGGTGACGGGCGGGACGGTGAACGGGCTGGCGCCGCTCACGGTGCAGGTGACCCGGGCGGGGGCCGAGACCACTTTGGCCCGCATCACGGCGCTCGTCGAGGCGGCGCAGCTCACCAAGTCCCAGGCGCAGCGCCTCGCCGATCGTGTCTCGGCGGTGTTCGTGCCGGCGATCCTCCTCGTCGCCGCGGCCACCTTCGCCGGGTGGCTCATCAGCGGGCACTCGCTCGCCGCCGCGCTCGTCCCGGCGGTCGCCGTCTTGGTGGTGGCCTGCCCGTGCGCCCTCGGTCTCGCCACCCCCGTCGCGGTGATGGTCGGTACCGGCAGGGGAGCGGAGCTGGGGTTGTTGATCTCGGGGGCGGAGGTGCTGGAAAGGGTGCGGCACCTCGCTGTCGTGGTGGTGGACAAGACCGGCACGATCACCGTCGGCCATCCCGAGGTCGTCGACGTGGTGCCGACCGACGGCACGGACGGGGACGATGCGCTTGCCCTGGCTGCAGACGTCGAGTCCGCATCCGAGCATCCCCTTGCCCGAGCGGTCGTCGCCGCGGCCGCTCGGCGCGGGTTGGCCGGCGCGGAGGTGCAGCAGGTCCAGGTGGTTCCCGGCGCCGGCGTCGAGGCCGTCGTGGGCTCGAAGCGGGTGAGGGTGGGATCGGTCGACTGGGTCGCCGAGCAGGATTCGGATGCGTCTCGGACCGCAACGGCGGCCCAACGGATCGACGCGCTGGCGGCCCGGCTCGCCGGCCAGGGCAAAACTCCGGTCGGCGTTTGGGTCGACGGGGAGGTGCGGCTGCTCCTCGGGATCGCCGACCCGCTGCGCCCCGACGCGGCCGCCGGCGTGGCGCATCTGCGTGCCAAGGGGCTCCGGGTCGTGGTGGCGACCGGTGACCGCAGAGAGGTCGCCGAGTCGATCGGCGCCGCGGCCGGCGTCGACGAGGTGCACGCCGGGCTGCGCCCCGAGGACAAGGCCAAGCTGGTCGAGCGGCTACGCGAGCAGCTCGGTCCGGTGGCGATGGTCGGCGACGGCATCAACGACGCGCCGGCGCTCGCGGTAGCCGACATCGGCGTGGCGGTCGGAAGTGGCACGGCGGTGGCGATGGCCGCGGCCGACATCACCCTGGTGCACGGCGACGTCGCCGCCGTCGCCGACGCCATCGAGTTGTCACGAGCCACTCGTCGGGTCATCTGGCAGAACCTCGGCTGGGCCTTCGGCTACAACGCCATGCTGGTGCCACTGGCGGCCTTCGGGATCCTGCCGCCCATGCTGGCTGCGGCCGCCATGGCGCTCAGCTCGGTCAGCGTGGTCACCAACGCTCTCCGGTTGCGGCGCTTCGGCCGATCGGCACCCCTCGACGGCGCTCGCGCCGCCGACGAGGTCGCCACTCCGGAGAGAACCGCTCCCACCTTGGTAGCGCCGCACGGGCCTTCCCATCAGCAGCCGACCTCAACGACATGCGAGAAGGAGCACCGCAATGACCACCCTTGACCTGGTTGCCGACGACATCTCCTGCGGCCACTGCAAAGCGAGCATCGAGTCGGACCTCGGACAGCGCCCCGGCGTGCACGGCGTCGTGGTCGACATCGACACCAAGTCCGTCCACGTGACCTACGACGAGGACCAGACCTCCGCCGAAGCCATCAAGGAGACCCTGGCCGAAATCGGCTATCCGGCCGCCTGACCGACAGGATCGACGCCCGCTTTCTCCGCGGGATGTCCGCGTCCGACGTCGGCAGCCCCACGAGCACCGCGGGGGAGGAGCACGGCGCTGCCCCGCCGTGGTGCCGACGCCGCAACTGGGGGTACGACACCGTGTCGCATATCCTCATGGCCGAGCGACAAGTGAGAGGGGGAGCCGACATGTCCCTGCGCGGCGCGAAGAGGATCGGAGACCGTCCGGCCCGGGGCGACCCGGCTCGCGGAGCGCCGCAATGAGCGGCGGTGGCTTCGTGCCGCTCCTTGCTCTGCTCGCGGTCGCCCTCGGAGTTTGCGGCGTGCTCTACCTGCTAAGCCTGCTCGTCGGCGTTCGATCCGATCCGCTGCAGGCGGCGCCGTTCGGCTCGGGGCTGCTCCCAAGCGAGCACGCGCTGAGCCGGTTCCACGCCCGCTGGTACGCGCTGGCGATGTTGTTCCTCGCGTTCGACATGGAGATGGTCTTCATGTACCCCTGGACTCTGGTGATCGCCACCGTCGGACCGAGCGCGGTCGTCGAGATGTTCTCGTTCCTGGGACTGCTGTTGGCAGGCGTCGCCTATGCCCGCCGTGAGGGTGCGCTGCATTGGGCTTGAGCACCGCGCTCGCGCGCCTGGCGGCCACTTGGCCGCCTGTCTTCTTGGTCGCCGCCCCGGGGTCGACGGCGTGCCGCTTGAGCGTGGAGGTCGAGCTTCGCCGACGCGGCTGGCCGCGGTCAGCGAGCCCCGCAGGCGCACGCCTGCTGGTGGTCTGCGGGACCGTAGGCGACCTCGACGAGGCCGTGACCGAGGTGTGGGGGGAGATGCCCGATCCGAAGGCGCGCCGTGACCTCGCCGACCCGGCCGCTGCCCGCAAGACGCTCGACGGCGCCCGGGCCCAGTTGGCCGAGCCCGGTCACGTGCCGCCGTCACCTCACCAGCGGGCTGGCGCACCCGGGGCCTCCGGGGCCCACCACGGCATGTCCGACCACGGCGACGATATGGCGGGCGGAGGCGGGATGGAGATGCCGGCCGGGCTGGCGATGGCGGAGCGGACCGAGGACCGAGACGGCCTGAAGCTCGACCAGCTGCACCTCACCCTCGGACCTTTGCTCTCCGAATGGCCCACGGGCCTCGTGCTGCGTATCGCCGTGCAAGGCGACGTCATCCAGCAGGCCCGAGGAGAGACGGTCGGCGGCACGGGCGACGGCTCCTTTTGGGAAGAACCCTCGGAGCGGGCACGGCGCGGTGAGCCGGTGACCTGTGGCGAGGTCGCCCGCCGTACGGCGGCCCACCGTCTCGATAGCCTGGGGCGGCTGCTCGAGGTCGCCGGCTGGCCGGCCGCCGCCGGGTCGGCCCGCTGGCTGCGAGACGACCTGCTCGGCGGCCTCCCCGCCGCACTGGCGGCGCCCCGGCTTGGCCGCCTGGTTCGCCACGTCGGCCGCTCCCGCGTCCTGTCCCAGATGACGGCCGGCCTCGGGCAGGCGAGCGACGGGGACGTGCGGGCTCGCTACCGGCGCTGGCTCGACGACGCGGTCCGAGCGGTCGTCTCGCTCGACGGTCCCGAATCGCGCGGGGTGGTACGGGCATCCTTCGCGCGCCCCGGGGTGCCACCGGGGGCTGTCTTGGAGACGATCGAGCAGCTCGTGGTCGGAACCGAGCTCGGCGTGGCACGGCTCATCGTCGCCAGCATCGATCCCGACCTCGACGATCCCCGGATCGCGGCGCGCCATGGTTGAGCCGGCGCCGTGGTGGGCCGTGCTGGTCGTCCCGGCGGTGCTCGGCGCGTTCGCGACGGGAGCCGTGCTCGGCTCTCGGCAGCTCGTCGCCCGCGCCTCGGGCGCCCCGAGCAGGCCGCAAGCGGTGCTCGCCGGGATGTGCGCCGAGGTCGCCGGCCTCCTGGTCGGCCGCCGCCGCACGACGCTCGCCCCCGACCGCCTGCTGTGGCGGCTCGGTGTGGTCGGTGTCCCGGTGGCGGCGATCCTCGCGGTGGCGGTGGTGCCCCTCGGCCACTGGGTGGTCGACGACCTCAGGGTCGGGGTGGTGTGGTTCAACGCCATGGAGATCCTCACCTGGGCGGCTGTGTGGGCGGCAGGGTGGGGACCGAACAGCGCCTTCTCCCTTGTCGGGGGCTACCGCATGGTCGCCCAGGGCCTCAGCTACGAGCTTCCGCACATGTTCGCCCTGATCGGCGTGGCGACGGCTGCCGGCTCGCTGCAGGTCGGCACGATCGTCGCCCAGCAACGCCACCTCTGGTTCGTCGTGTGGATGCCGGTCGGCTTCGCCGCGTTCTTGCTCAGTGTGCTCGGGTTCTCCTTCATCGGCCCGTTCGGCCAGCCGGCGGGGGCCGATCTCGCCGGCGGGGTGCTGGCCGAGGTGGCGGGCGTCGACCGGTTGGTGCTTGCCGCCGGGCGCTGGCTGCTGCTCGCCGCCGGCGCGGCCATGGCAGTGCCGCTCTTCCTCGGCGGTGGTCTCGGCCCGGGACTTCCCGCCTGGGCGTGGTCGGTGCTCAAGACCGTGGCGGTGCTCGGGGCGCTCGTCGCCACCCGCCACCTCGTGCCGACCGTGCGGCTGGAGCGATGGGCGCCGCTGGCGTGGCTCGTCCTCCTGCCCCTCACCATCGTCCAGGACCTCGTAGCGGCCGTGGTGGTGCTCCTTCGATGAAGGCGGCGCCGCACCCAGGGGTTGCCGGCTGATGGGGACCGTCGCCTTCTTCGTCCTGGCCGTCGCCGCCAGCGCGCTCGCCGTCTTGGTGTTCGTGGTCGACTCCATGGCGAGGGCCACCTTCTGCCTGCTCGGCTCGTTCCTCGCCGCCGCCGGCGAGGTGATCCTCCTCGGCCTCGCCTACCTCGGGACGGTCATCGTCGTGATGATGGTGATGGAGATGGTGATCATGGCGGTGTTCATGGTCATGTACATGATGAACCCGGCCGGGCTCATGCCGATGTCCATGGTGCACAACCGGCGGGG
>JAKADK010000164.1 GCA_021820665.1 Actinomycetes bacterium
CGAGTCAGCCGAGAGGTGGGCGAGCGCCGCCGGCGCCGTCGTTGCCGGGGCGCTGGCATCCGGCCACCTCGGAGCGAGCGTGATCCCCGTCACGGCCAGGACGGCCGCCGTGAACAGCCACGCCGTTCCCTGCCTCGCTGTTCCCCGCCACCCCGCCCGGCCCGGACCGGACCACCCCGCCCGGCCCGGACCGGACCACCCCGCCCGTCCCCGGCTCCGACGCCGGTCCGGACCCAACTCTCCCTGGCCCCGACCCCGGCGGCCACCGGCTGGCGCATGGCGACGGCGGGGGCCTCTCGCTTCGGCGCGGCGCCATTGGTCGTCCACCGCGAAGGCCAGCAGTGCGGCGAGCGCGGCGTCGGTCTCGAAGGAGATCCGGATGGGCAGGATGCTGGAGATGCCGGGGAGATGGGAGAGGAGCAGGAAGGGCAGGGGGACGCCCGTCGCGTGCCCGTCCACCACGAGATGGGGTCCAAGGGACAAGATGGCGGCGGCCAGGCCCACCACCACCACCACCTGGGTACGGACCGCTCCCCGGGACCGCCATGCGATCCAGACGGCTAAAAGGAGCACCGGCACGCCCAGGTAGGCACCGTCTTCGATGCCGACGAGGTGGGTGAGGCGGACCCCCCAGGCCCGTAGGCCCCCCGGTGCCAGCCACTGGAAGGGGGACGGCACGACGAAGTCGGCGAGGTCGGCGCGGTAGATGTTGTGGGGCCCCTGGGCCGGTCCGACGAAGTGGTGGGGGCCAGCCAGCTCGAACCACGCCGGATAGGCGAGGACCGCACCGACGGCCACCACGGCCACCCCCAGGCCGAGCGCCATCGGGACGATCCGGCGGGTGAGCGCGGCCCGGTCGGACACCGCCAGCCGGATCCCGGCTGCCACTACGCCCACGGCGGAGAGGATCAACACCGTGACGAGGACCTCCGGGGAGACGAAGAACTGCGCCACGACCACGAGCGCCAGGAGTGCCCCCAGGCGCACCGGGTGGGCGGGCATCCCGGCCAGCTCGACGATCGCCAGGACGATCAGTGGGACCAGGGCCACGAACGTGAGGTCGAGGTGGCCGACTCCCTGGCCGACCAGGTAGGGCGAGAAGCCGAAGAGGAGCCCGCCCAGGGCGGCGGCCGGGACCCGGAGCCGCCAGTGGCGCAGGACGAGGTAGGCGGAGGTGGCCGAGAGCGGCATGGCCAGGACCATCCAGAAGTTGGCCGTCGCCACCGGCCCCAGGGTGGCGGTGATCGGGGCGGCGAGCAGCCCGAGGAGCGGCATGAGGGTGTTCTGCGCCAGGTTCACTCCGACCGGGTAGTTCATGGCGTGGGTGAACAGCGGGTTGTGCCCGGTCAGGATGGCATGAGGGGTCCACGCCATGAACCAGACGGTCTGGGCCATGTCACCGCAGTCACAGCTCAGGTAGACGCGGGTGGGGTCGCCGGGGAAGAGCGGCCAGTGGGCCAGGAGCCCGAGGACCACGTAGCCGGCGACGACCAGCGTGCCGGCCACCAGCGGACGCCCGGCGGGAGGGGTGACCTGCCCCGGTGGGGTCCCATCGGCCGGGGTTGCTCGCCCCGGTGGGGTCCCATCGGCCGGGGTTGCTCGCCCCGGTGGGGTCCCGTCTGCCCGGGCGGTCACGTGTCGTCTGCCGGGGGGCTCACGGGTCGCCCGGCGAGCGGGCACCGGCCAGGCAGCTCGGTGGCGACGGCTCGCGGAGGTGGAGCTCCTCGGCCAGGGTGCGCAGCCGGTCCACGGCGATCCGACCGACCGCTTCCTCGGTGAACGACGCGGCGATGGTCTGCCGGCCGCGCTCCCCGATGCGGTGCCGGAGCTGCGGGTCAGCCGCCAGCGCCCGCATCCACCGGGCGGCCTGTCCGACGTCGGGCTCCGCCCACAGCGCGCCCTCGGTGTAGACAGCCTCCATCCCCACGTTGTGGGCGTGGTCGTCGGGAACGATGGGACGGAGACGGTACCCGACGAGGCAGCTGTTGGCGACGTTCATGAAGTCGAGGTTGCCCGAGTAGCCGGTGGCGACCACCGGCTTGCCGATGGCCATGGCTTCCGCCATGCCGAGCCCGAACCCCTCGGAGCGGTGGAGCGAGACGTAGACGTCACAGGCGTGGAAGAGATCGGCCATCTCCTGGCCCGAGAACAGCGAGTTGAGCAGCACGCCGCCGGCGTGCTCGACGGCATCGGAGAGCAGCGTCTCGAATGCGGGTGCTCGTTCCAGGTTGATCGCCTTGATGACCAGTATCGGGGAGCCGGGCCCCCGCTCGGGAAAGGCCCGGGTGAACGCCTCGACGACGCCCATCGGGTTCTTCCGGCTGGCCGTGGAGTTGAAGTCGAACGTGAACAGGAAGACGACGGCGTCTTGGGGGAGGCCGAACCGGTCCCGCAGGGCGGACCGCTCCCCGCTGGCGACGAACGTTGGTACGGTGGTCGGGACGACGACCAGGGGAATGCCGGTGTGCCCCACGAACGCCCGGCGGACGAACTGGCTCGGCACCCACAGCTCGTCGACGCGGTCGAACTGTCCCGCCAGCCAGGGTGGGACGCCGGGGAGCTCCCAGTACCAGGTGGCGATGTGGTAGCGGCGCGTGCGCGGGGACCGCAGCGCGTCGTCGGGCACCAGGTGGAACTCGTTGAGGTTCAGCGTCCACAGGTCGAGGGGGTAGCGCTGCCCGCGGGTGGGGCGGGCCAGCTCTGGTGGCACGAGGGAGCTGTCGGTCGGTGCCTGGGAGGCGACCGTGTCGACGGCGAGCGGCACCCCCTGGGAGAGCAGGCCGACGCACAGCCGCCGTGCGGCGTGGGCGAGACCGGTCGTCGCCGCCCAGTCGCCGTGCACGGTGAGCCCGGGGATGCCGGGGATGCCGATCGGCTCCCCTCCGACGGCTGGCTCCCCTGGTACCCGATGCGTGGCTCCGGTCCGTCCCGGGCGCCCGTACTCGTCGAGGACGCGCACGTAGGCGGCGGCGACGCGTTCCCACGTGGCCTCGGCCCGGACGTCCTCCCGGGCCTGGGCGCCGGCCGCCAGGAAGG
>JAKADK010000165.1 GCA_021820665.1 Actinomycetes bacterium
CGGTGGATCACCCTCATGCCGAACACCCCGCACAGCGGACCTTGGTGTGCCGGGCAGCCAGGGTGATCGCCGGCCCCTCGACCAAGGGCTCGGGACCCGTATTCTAGGAGACCCGGAGACCCGGGGGTGTCCGGGACGCGTCACACAAGCCAGGGCGCGGGACGGCCCTCGGCCCGCCGTGCGACAGGACGAGACGAGAGCAGGACAGCCCGCCATGCCGACAACGCCCGCAGTACCGAGGCACCAGACCGTGTTCGGGTTCCCGGTGCAGCGGCTCGAAGACGAACCTCTCCTGCGAGGGACGGCCAGGTTCATCGCCGACCTCGAGCCGCCCGGAACCTGCCACGTCGCGTTCGTCCGATCGCAGGTCGCCCACGGACGGATTGTGTCCGTCGACACCGATGCGGCGCTGTCCCAGCCCGGTGTCGTCGGTGTCTACACCGCCGGTGATCTCGATCTGCCCGGGTTGGGAGAGGTCCCTCCCCTGCCGACGGGGCCCCGGCCAGTGCTGGCTCGCCCGTGCCTGGCCGGTGACCGGGTCAGGTTCGTCGGGGAGGCGATTGCCGCGGTCGTCGCCGAGAGCTACGCGGCCGCCGTCGACGCGGCCGAGCACGTGATCGTCGACGTCGCCGACGAGCCCGCGGTGGTCGACCCACTGTCAGCGCTCGAGCCGGAGGCGCCCCTGCTCTTCCCCGACCACGGCACCAACATCGTGCGCGAGGAGACGATCTCCACCGCCGAAGACGCCCTCGCGGGCGCCGACGTGGTGGTGAGCGCCCGATTCGTCAACCAGCGGGTGGCTGCGGTCCCGATGGAGCCGAACGGCACCCTGGCCGCCCCCCGGGACGGCGGCGGCCTGCTGTGCTACGCCAGCACGCAGTCACCGTTCCAGGTGCGCGCCGGCATCTGCCGAGCCCTGGGTCGGGAGCCCGACGAGGTGCAGGTCGTCGTGCCCGCGGTCGGCGGGGGTTTCGGGGCCAAGGGCGGCGTCTATCCCGAGCAGATCGTCGTGGCCGCGCTGGCGGACCGCCTGCAGCGCCCGGTTCGGCACGTCGAGACCCGGTCGGAGAACCTGGTGGCCATGAGCCAGGGCCGCGGCCAGGTCCAAGACGTCGAGATCGGTGCGAAGAGAGACGGGACGCTCGTCGGCCTGCGCGTATGCACGGTCACGGACTTCGGCGCGTACGCCTGGCGTGGAGGCATCTCGTTCCACACGAGCACTCTCATGGCGACCGGGCCGTACCGGGTGCCCCAGCTCGAGCTCAGCGCGTACGGGGTCGTGACCAACACCTCGCCGACCGGGCCCTACCGCGGTGCAGGCCGTCCGGAGGCCACTGCCATGCTGGAGCGGGCGATGGACCTGCTGGCGACCGAGCTCGGGATCGACCCGGTCGAGCTCAGGCGGCGCAACCTCATCGGCACCGGGGAGCTCCCCCTGACCACGGCCACGGGGGCCAGCTACGACAGCGGCGACTACGCCGGCGCGTTGGAGCACCTGGTCGAGAGGGCCGGCTACGCGGCCCTGCGGGCAGACCAGGAAGCGCGCCGCAGTGCCGGCGACCGCGTCCAGCTCGGCATCGGGGTCTCGGTCTTCGTGGAGGTGAGCGGAAGCGGTTCAGAGTACGGATCGGTCCGGATCGCCCCCGACGGCCACGCCATCTGCACCACGGGTAGCTCCCCCCACGGGCAAGGCCACGAGACGACGTTCGCGCAGATCGCTGCCGACGTGCTGCAGATGGACATCCACGACATCGAGGTGGTCCATTCGGACACCGCCGTGGTGCCGCGGGGAACGGGCACCTTCGGATCACGCTCCGGTCAGCTCGGCGGCGGTGCCGTGGTCACGGCCGGCGAGATCGTCGTCGACCGGGCACGCCGGCTGGCCGCCGAGCTCCTCGAGGCCGCCGAGACGGACATCGTCCTCGCCGACGGGCGCATCGGGGTGTCGGGCGTTCCCACCCGGAGCTTCTCGTGGGCCGAGCTCGCAGCCCATGCCGCGACGCCGGTCGGTGTCGAGGTCCTGGGCGAGGACGGGCTCTTCGCCGAGGACGACTTCGAACAGTCACGCGGCACCTATCCCTTCGGCGCCCACCTTGCGGTGGTGGAGCTGGACACCGAGACCGGCAAGGTGACGCTGCGGCGGCTCGTGGCCGTCGACGACTGCGGGAACATGGTCAACCCGATGGTCGTGGCCGGGCAGGTCCAGGGGGGTCTGCTCCAGGGAGTCGCCCAGGCGCTCTTCGAGGAGATGTCCGTCGACGAGCTGGGGAACCCTCAGGGCACGACGCTCGCCGAGTACGGCATACCCAGCGCAGCCGAGGTGCCCAGCTTCGAGGTCGGGCACACCGTCACCCCGTCGCCCCGCAACCCCCTGGGCATGAAGGGGATCGGGGAGTCGGGCACCGTCGGTGCGACCCCGGCCGTGCAGAACGCGGTGCTCGACGCCCTGGCCCCCTACGGCATCGCCCATCTGGACATGCCGCTCACCTCGTTGAAGATCTGGGAGGCCCTGGCGTCCTCGGCTGGCCGGTGAGCGTCGTCTCGCCGGACCCTGCCGGCGCCGGCCAGCCCAACCCGAGCCCCACCTCAGGGCGAACACGGTGATCGCCGCCTGGCCCTCTTCCCGCCGGGCCGCAAGGTCCTCGCAGGCGACCGGGCCGGCTGGCACCGCCCCACGCCTCAACGCGGAGAGGCGGGAAACGGCCGTGGCCAACGTGTCGGCCCCCTGGACAGAAATGCCGTCACGCACCCAAACGTGCACGAGAGACGGAGCGGGCCCGGACGTGCCCTCGGCAAGGACGGGCGTCGCCGCTGGCGCTGGCGTTGGATGAGGGCGTCAACTCCAGCGCTGCGTGCGCTATCGGCAGGAGCGTCGTGGCTGCCCACGCCTCTCACGGGCCCATGTCGCCGGGAAAAAGCGTGCCGGGCACGCGCGAAGGAGCGTGCCGGGCA
>JAKADK010000011.1:0-35566 GCA_021820665.1 Actinomycetes bacterium
CTTACCCGACGCCCGCGCGTAGCCGTCGGCGGCGTGCGCGGCGGCCTGCTCGTGCCGGTTGATCACGAACGTGACTGGGCTGCGGCTCAGGGCATCGAGCACGGCGATGTTGGTGTGCCCGCACAGGCCGAAGACGTACTCGACACCGTACGCCTCGAGCTGGGCGACGAGCGCCTCCGCGCCGGTCAGCCCCTTCGGGCCCACGTGCCCGTCCGACGGCAAACCGCTCATGTCGGCGCTCCTTCCTCACCCAGTGAGATCCACGACTTCCCGGCGACAGTGCGGGCCGAGAGGAAAGCCTCCTGGCCCTCCTCGAGGGTGAACCGGCAGCGCACGACCCGCCCGAGCCCGCGCGGCGGAGCGGCCGTCGTCGCCGCGAAGTCACCGGGGTGCTCGTAGATCATCGACCCACGGACCGTCAGCCGACCGCGCACGATCATCGCCGGCACGATCTTGGCCGGGTCGGTCGCCAGCCCGAGCAACGTCACCGCCCCGCCCGGTGCGGCGCTGGCCACAGCCAGCTCCGTCCCCGGCACCGTCCCCGACGTCTCGAACACCTGCTCGAAGCGCAGGTCGGCGTCTTCTCCGAGCGGCCGGGCGCCGAGCTCGACAGCGAGCTCGGCGCGGTCGACCGCCGGCTCGACGAACCACGTCTCGAGGCCTCGCTCTACGAGGTGGACGACGAGCAGCAACCCGGTCGAACCGGTGCCGACGACGAGCGCCCGCTGTCCGGGCCGCGCCTCGGCCCGACTCGACGCGGCGGCGCCGACCGTGTAGGGCTCGAGGCAGACCAACTCCTCAGTCGCCAGACCTTCGGGCGCCAGCCAGGCGAATGGTGCCGGCACGGCGACATACTCGGCCAGCACGCCGGGGACGTTGATGCCGACAATCTTGCGGTTCTCGCACCCGGAGGTGAACCCGGCCCGGCAGCTCGCGCAGGTGAAGCAGCAGTAATTGGGCTCGATCACCACGCGCTGGCCAACGTGCCGGCCGGTCACCTCGCCGCCCACCTCGACGATCTTGCCGACGCCCTCGTGCCCGAGCACCCACGGGGCGCCGGGGACCTCGCGGTGCCCGTCGAACACGCTCAGGTCGCTCCCGCATATGCCAACCCCCGTCATCCGGACCAGCACCTCCGAGCGGGCAGGCTCGGGGTCCGGGCGCTCGACGACCTCGACCCGGCCGGGCTCGACGAGCGCTAGCGCCCGCACACTGTCCCCATCGTCACGGCTTCGTTCGTCGCGGCTCCCCTCATGGCGATGCGGAAGACCGGTCGCGTGGTCGTCATGGGTCACCCCACAGCGAGATGTCGCGCAGCAGGAGCGTCCGCACGGTCGTGTAGTCCTCGATCATCCACCGCGGCGACTCCCGGCCGATGCCCGAGTCCTTCACTCCACCGAACGCCACGTGATCGAGGCGGTAGTTGGACGACCCGTTGACCACGAGACCGCCCACCTCGAGCTCGCGCCACGCCCGGAACACCCGTCGGACGTCGTTGGTGAACAGTCCGGCCTGCAGCCCGTAGCGGCTCTCGTTGCATGTGGCGAGCACGGCGTCGAATTCGTCGTAGGGAAGCACTGCGACCAGGGCGCCGAAGACCTCCTCCACCACCACCCTGGCGTCGGGCTGCGGGCCCGCCACCACGGTCGGCTGGACGGTCGCCCCGTGCCGCACCCCTCCGACCGGCACCGAGGCGCCCCCGTGACGCGCCTCTTCCACCCAGGTGACAACCCGCTCGGCCGCGGCGACATCGACCATTGAGCCCACGTCGGTGGCGTCGTCAAGCGGGTCGCCGACGCGCAACTTCGAGACGGCGTCGACGAGCAGCTCCACGAAGCGGTCGAAGACCGACCGGTGCACGTAGACGCGCTGCACCGAGATGCAGCTCTGACCCGAGTTCGAGAACCCGGTCCGTCCGCAGTTGGCCGCGGCGAGGTCGAGGTCGGCGTCCTCGCACACGATGGTGGCAGCGTTCCCACCAAGCTCGAGGACGAGCCGCTTGGGTCCGGCGTCTCGGGCGACGGCGGCCCCGGCTCCGGCGCTCCCAGTGAAGCTTACGGCACCGACGACCGAGGACGAGACGAGCGCCGAACCGACCTCCGCGCCGCCGTGGAGGACCTGGACGGCCGCTTCGGGCATCCCTGCGTCGAGGAGGAGATCGACGACGGCGTTTGAGGATGCCGGTGCCTGGGGCGGCGGTTTGACGATGGTCGTGTTGCCGGCGGCAAACGACGCGCCGAGCTTGTGGGCGAGCAGGTTCGCCGGTGCGTTGAACGGGGTGATGGCCACCACGACGCCGACAGGGGCGCGGTGGGTGAGGGCGGTTGTGCCCCGGCCCCGCTCCCAGCCCTCGGCCCCGAGGACCTCCCCGCCCATCTGGCGGGCTTCGAGTGCGCAGATGGCGAACGTGTCGGCCACCCGAACGATCTCGCCGCGAGAGTCCTTCATCGGTTTGCCTAGCTCGAGCGCTAGCAGCCGGGCCAGCTCCTCTCGCCGCTCGTCGGCGAGCACAGACGCCCGTTCGAGGACGTCCGCCCGACGCGCCGGCGTGAGGGACCGGATGGCCCGGGCCGAGCCGGCTGCGTAGGCGAGCGCCTGCTCGACCATGGCGGCGTCACCGAGCAACGCCCGCGACACCACCGTGCCGGTGTAGGGGCCCTGTCGCTCGGCCCACGGGCCCTCGTCGACCCAACGACCGGCGACCAGCGACCGAGCAGCCACGGGTGTCGGGCCGTGCTCTGTCATGTCAATCCTCCCCGGGTCTCTCGGTCCATCTAGTGGACCCTCTGGTCTATCTGCCGGAACGATGCTAGCATAGAGCACCGTGATCGAAAACACAACTGAGGGCCGTCCCCGCCCTCGCCCGCCGGCGCGGGCCGACGCCGTCTCGGAGCGGGCCCGGTCTGCCCCGGCGACGGACAACGACACCGTTCGCAGCGTGCGTCGGGCGCTCGACATCCTGTTTCTGCTGACCGACGAGATTCCCGTGCTGACGCTCACGGACTGCGCACGCGCCGTTGGGCTCCCCAAGACGACGACGCTGCGGCTCCTGCAGACCCTGGAGCGCACCGGCGTGCTGTGGAGCGACAACGGCCGGTACGTCCCCGGCCCAGCGCTCCTGCGGTGGTCGCGTATCGCGTCGGACGCCTGGCTCCTGCCCCCCGACGTCCAGCACATCCTCGACGATGCCGCGCAGGAAACTGGCGAGACGGTCAACGTTTACGTGCGCAAGGGTCTCCAGCGGGTCTGCATCGCCCATGCCCAGGGACCGCACAGCCTTCGCCACGTGGTCCGGGTGGGCGACGAGCTCCCCTTGTGGGCGGGCGCCTCGGCGAAGATCCTCCTCACTGAGGCTCCGGACGAGCTGCTCGACAACGTCGCCGCCTGCTCGCCTCACGGACCGGCCCACCGGACGACACTGGACGCCTGGGTGGCCGACGTGCGACGCGACGGGTGGGCAGTGAGCCACGCCGAGCGTGAGGACCTCATCTCCGCCATCTCCGTGCGCATCGACCCGGCGGCCGTGGGCGGCGTCGCCACCGCCCTGTCCATCTCGGGGCCCTCCACGCGCTTCGCCGAGGGGAAGCTTCCCGACCTGTTGGCAACGTTGCGCAGGACCGCAGCGCGTATCGCCCGCCACAACGCCGGCCAGCCGACGGCCGAGCCGCTCGGCATCACCCGGCTCATCTCCGGGGAAGGAGCGACATGACCACTCGCCTGCTCAGCGGGATCAGGGTCCTCGACATGACCAACGTGTTGGCCGGTCCCTACTGCGGCTACCAGCTGGTACTGCTGGGGGCTGACGTGGTGAAGATCGAGGTGCCGGGTTCGGGCGACCTCGCCCGGCAGCTCGGTGCCGATCCCGAGCTCAACGCCCTGGGCCTGGGCGCATCGTTCCTCGCCCAGAACGCCGGTAAGCGCTCGGTCGAGATCGACCTGAAGGACTCCGAAGGCAAAGAGCGCTTCGCCGCGCTCGTGGCCGACGCCGATGTCCTCCTCGAGAACTTCCGACCTGGGGTGCTCGCCCGCCTGGGCTTCGCCTGGGAGCGTCTCCGGGAGCTCAACCCCCGGCTCGTCTACTGCGCCATCTCCGGGTTCGGCCAGTCGGGGCCCATGGCCGACCGACCCGCCTACGACCAGATCATCCAGGGGCTGGCCGGGATGATGAGCGTGACGGGGAGCGAGCCCGGCCACCCGCTGCGCGCTGGCTTCCCCGTCTCCGACACCGTCGGCGGGCTGGCCGCGGCCATGGCAATCTGCGCGGCGCTCGTCGAACGCAGCCGTACCGGCGACGGACACATGCTCGACATCTCAATGCTCGAGGCCTCGGCGTCGGTGATGGGATGGGCCGTCTCCAACTACCTCATCACGGGCCTGGAGCCCGAGCCGATGGGGAACGACAACGCGACGGCCGCACCTTCCGGCGCATTCCCGACGGCGAGCGGCCTGATCAACATCGCCGCCAACAAGCAGGAGCAGTTCTTGACGTTGTGCCGGCTCCTCGAACGAGAGGACCTCGTCACCGATGCGCGGTTCTTGACACGCGAAGCGCGCAAGGCCAACCGCGAGGCGCTCAACCGCGAGGTGTCGGAGGGGCTGCGCCGTCGCCCGGCCATCGAGTGGGAGGAGCTGCTCTCGCGCGCCGGCGTCCCCGCCGCCCGGGTCCTCACCGTGCCCGAAATGGTCGACCTCGACCAGCTCAAGGAACGCCACTTCTTCACCGACCTGCCGTTCCCCGGACCCGATGGAACGGGACGAACACTCCGCCTGAGCGGGAACGGGGTCGTCGTCGACGGCGAGCCGTGCGCACCCGAGTCCCCACCTCCGATGCTCGGTGAGCACACCGTCGAGGTGTTCGCCGCGATGCCGACCCTTACCGGGACCGAGTACCTCGACGAGGCGGGAGCGCTCGAGTGAGCGGCGGCGGGCAGGTGAGCGAGCACGAACGGATGGCCCAGTGGTGGTCGACGGCCATCTCCGACATCAGCCCCGGCGTCATCCGGCTGCGCGACCACGACATCGTCGAGCTCCTCGAAGGCTGGGACCTCGTCTCGGTCATCTGGCTCATGGTGCGGGGGACGGTACCGAGCACGGAGGAAGCAGCGCTGCTCCAGGCGGCCATGGTGGCGTCCGTCGACCACGGCCCCCAGGCGCCCTCCATCGCGGCAGCCCGGATGGCCGTCACGTGCGGCGTCGGCCTGAACAACGCCATCGCCACGGGCGTGAACGTGCTCGGCGACGTCCACGGCGGTGCGGGCCAGCAGTGCCTCGAGCTCTACCTGGAGGTCCTCGCAGACGAGGGGGAGCCGGACGGCGACCTCGACGCATCGGTGGCACGCGTGGTGGACCGCTGGCGATCGCGCCAGCGCTACCTGCCGGGATTCGGCCACCGCTTCCACCCCGTCGACCCGAGGGCGGCTCCCCTCCTCGGGCTGGTCGACCGGGCTGCTGGGCAGGGAGCCGTCTCCGGCCGCTTCGCCCGGACCGCCC
Source organism: Actinomycetes bacterium (assembly GCA_021820665.1). Taxonomy (GTDB): domain Bacteria; phylum Actinomycetota; class Acidimicrobiia; order Acidimicrobiales; family RAAP-2; genus JAKADK01. The sequence continues at coordinate 5,491 of JAKADK010000011.1, forward strand.
GGGCGGTCGAGGCCTACCTGTCGCTCGGTCGTCCAAGGCACGTCACCCTCAACATCGACGGGGCGACGGCCGCGATCTACGGCGAGCTCGGTTTCACCCCGCAACTGGCCCGGGGTCTCTTCTGTCTCTCGCGGAGCGTGGGCATCCTGGCCCACGCCGCCGAGGAGCAGGGGAACGGAACCCGAATCAAGGGGCCCATGCCTCCCTCCGTCCTGCCTGCCTACACGGGTCCGTGGCCCAACCGCCCGGCCACGTGACCTTCCTCCGCTGTCGGCCCCTCCCGGGCCGGTCACTCCACCTCCCGACCCGCCGCCGGACCTGAGCCGTCCGGTTCCTCTCTGGCTCAACCGGCGGCGAGGTCGTCGAGGGCTCCGGCGAGCTCCTCCCGTCCGGCGGCCACGCGCCCTTCGGCGACACCCGCTCGGTTCAGGAGGACGAACCGGAGCTGGCCGGCTGCCCGGCGGCTCCGCCGCCAGGCGTCGCCCATCTCGTCGAGCGAGACGGTCACCCGCGTCGGCAGGCCGAGGCGGGCAAGCACGCGTCGGTGCCGCTCGACGACGGAGCGGTCGATCCGCCCGAGGCGCGCCGCCACGAAACCGGCGGCAACCATGCCGAGCGAGACGGCGTCCCCGTGGCGGTCAGGGCCGGGGGGAAGGAGCTGCTCGAACGCCCGGCCGAAGGTGTGGCCGTAGTGCAGCTGAACACGCTCGCCCTGCTCGCGCTGGTCGGCCGTCACGATGGCCGCCTTCACCGCCGTCGAGCGGGCGAGCAGGTCGACGAGCACCTCGACGTCACCCAGGAGCGCACGGTCGGCACGTTCCTCGAGGAGGTCGAGCAGTGCGGGGTCGGCGATGACGGCGTGCTTGGCCACCTCGGCCAACCCGGACCGGAAGCCTTCGTCACGCCGCTGGACGGCGAGCTCGACGTCGCTCACGACCACCACGGGCTGGTGGATGGTCCCCGACAGGTTCCCTCCGGACGGGAGGCGGACCCCGTTCTTCCCCCCGATGGCCGCGTCGGCCTGGCCGTGCAGCGTGGACGGGACGAGCGCCAGGGGCATGCCCCGGTTGTACGTGGCGGCGACGAACCCGGTGAGGTAGCAGGCGTGCTCGTCCCCCACCCCGACCAGCAGGTCGTCCCGACCTGCTTCGCGCTCGGCCAGCCACTGCGAGAGCCGTTCGACGGCGGCGAAGCCGTCGGCCGGACCCGCCAGCCCCAGGTCGACCTGGGCAGGTTCGGGGCCGTCGTCGCGCAGACGGGCCACCAGTGCGTCTGCGGGTGCCCGGTCCCCTCCGACGGATACCACGAAGCACCGGCCGACCGAGGTGGCTCGCGGTAGCAGCGCAGCGAGTTCGGTGGCGATGCCGCCCCCGATGTGGACCTGGTGCGCACCGCCCATGGGGGCGACGAGGACGCTCCTCGACCCGGCCGGGACCGAACGCGGCGCCACGAGGAGCTCCAGAAGCCCGAGCACGATGTCCTCGGGCCGTCGCCCGTCGGTGCGCACGGCCAGCTTGGCCGCGCCGTGGTAGACGGGCAGGCGCCGACGGTAGATCTCGCCGATGTCGGGACGCTGCATCATGGGCCGGAGGTCGTCCCTGCCGATGCGGAGCAACGCCTCCTCGTAGCTGACCTCGAGGTGGACGCCGGTGACCGACTCGAGTGCCTGCCGGGTGCCGGGGTGCTCGATCGCCCCCCCCCCGAGAGCGACGACGGCCGCCGGGCCAGAGAGGGTCTCGACGATGGTCTCGTGCTCCATGCGCCGGAACGCCGCCTCGCCGTCTTCGGCGAAGATGTCCACGACCCTGCGGCGGGTGCGGTGTTCGATCAGGATGTCGACGTCGACGAAGGGGAGGCCGAGCTTCTCGGCGAGCAGGTAGCCGATGGTCGTCTTGCCGGCCCCCATGAACCCCATCAGCACGATCAGCAACCCGGCACTCTCCTCCAGCGCTCCGGCGCCGACAGGGCCCGGTAGGTCCCTGCGTACTCTACCCGGCTCCGAGCCGCCGGCGGTTGGCCCGGCGGGCTTCGCGGACCGGCCGGCTACCTGGGCCCGCCAGGACCTCGCCGCGCTCATCGCTGACCGTTGGTCTCAGCGGTCGCCTCTCTGAGGTGAGAATGACGTGGGTTGTTCGCGGGCGTGGGCGCGCGAGGCCGGGGTGCGGGGCAGAGCCCCGCCGGGGCGTGAGCCCCGAAGAGGTGTGGCTCAGGCGGCGACCGGCTCGACGGTGACTTTGTAGCCGAGGCGCTCGATCTGGTGGGCGAGGCGTCGAGCGTGTCGCTCGTTGTCACTTCGGCGGTCGAACCAGTCAGCCCCGAGGTCCGCATAGTCGGACTGGCTGGCCAGCATGTGCCAGATGGTGACGAGCATCGAGTGGGCGACGACGAAGATCGCCTTGGACTCGCTCTTCTTGCCGAAACGCCGGCAGAACCGCCGGTACTGGGCGGCGTAGTAGCTGCCCTTGGAGTGCGAGGCCGCCCAGGCGGCGGCGGCATCTCTTCAGGGTGGTGTAAGGCCCCGTAGCGACCACGCTGTTTGAGGACGCGATTGGACAAGAGAGTCCCCGATGTGGTGGTGCCGAGGCCCAACTGCCCGTCATGTCTGAGCGTGATGACCCCGTGGTCCGGTTATCGACGCCGGATCCGCCATGGCGGCCGGTGCTCGTCGATGTGGGTACCGAGGCTTCGTTGCGGAGCCTGCGAGGCAACACACGCCGTATTCCCGGCGCTCGTGCTGACCGGTCGCCTCGCTGTGACAGCGACCGTCGGGGAGGTTGTCGGGGCGGTGGCGTCCGGCACCTCGGGCGTTCGCCCTGCGGCGAAACTCGTCGACGTCCCCCGCTCCACCGCCCGGGGCTGGATGCGGCGGTTCGCCGGCACGGTCATTTGCAAAGTAGGGGCGGGATCCCGAGCAGATCGAGCGCGAGGTCCGGCTGGCGGGCGAGCCGGCGGGTGGCCGCTGCGATGTTGACGGATCGGTAAGTCGCATGGCGGATGATCCCGATCGCGAGATTGCGCAGGGTCGCGAGCACTCAAGGCAGGGCCCCGGTGCGGACCTGGGATCGGTCCTCGTCGAAGGTGTTGTCACGAACCCAGCGCAGGCTTTCAATCGCCCAGTGTCCCCTCACGAGTCGGATGAGATGCTCGACGCTGGCGTCCTCCTCGGTGAGGTCGGTGACGTAGAAGCGGGTCTCGATGCTGACCTGGACGTCATCGAGGGTCGGCCAGTTCGCGTTCGACGATGACGAAGCGGCTCGCGTGCCGGAAGGTGGTCGTCTGCGGGACCGGCGGCGACCAGGCCCGGTGGCGGTCGATGCGCCCGTGGCCTCTGTGTTCGGTCTCGAACTCCGGATGATCGAGGTCGACCGAGTTGCCCGCTTCGACCGCTGCATCCCACAGCTTCGGCTGGTTCTGTTTGACGCCGAGGACGAAGTGGCCTTTTCTTGCCGACGACGAGCGTTGCCGCTTTCTTCTGGGTGTGCATCGCGTCAGCGGTGACGACCCTGCCGATGAGGTCGAGTGGCTCGCTCAGGGGAGGGAAGGCGACGACCCCGTTGGGCTTGTCGTTCTCGACGTTGCGCTCTCTTACGTTTGTTTCGGGATCAGCCGTCCACCGTCGCCGACTGGGGGGCGGCGACATCGATCTCCTTCGCCCCCCGGAGCGGGGCACCGGCGATGATGGCGGCGATGTCCTCGTACTTGGCGTGGAGCTGGGTCGCGGTGCCGAGCACCACCGTCAGCCCCGAATTCAAGGCCAGGTCCACCGTACCGGCGGCGGCGACCGTGATCGTCGTCACCTGGCCGGAGAACGCCGGAGGGAGGGTCGCCGCCACCTCCAGTCCGGGCTCGGCCGCCGGCGCCACCCGCCTCCCCACCGGCGCCGGCGCCAGCACGCCCGACGGGCCGTGCACCACCAGCGCCACGATCCCGACCGGCCGGGCCCCGACCACCTCGAGCGTCCGCCCCGAACGATCGAGCTCCGCCCACGTCCCAGCCGGCCCTGCCACCGCCGCCACTGGCGTCCGTTGAGTCACCCGGACCACGACGCTGTCCGGCCAGTCGACCGTGACCGTGGCCGACGCCACCCAGGGCAGGGAGGTGACCGACGCAGCTGCCCGGCCGGCGTCGATGTCGATGAGGGGCGGATCGTGAGCCAAGCCGGCAGCGGAGATGATCGCCGCTGTGGGAGTACGCGAATGGTGACCCTCGACGACGACGTGACGGGCCGAGAGCACGGGAGAGTGCAGGACGGCGACCACGACGGCGGCGATCACCGCCGTCGCCATCGCGACCAGCGTCACCCGGAGGCGTCGGCGGCCGGCGCTGCGGGCGACCGCCACCCGTCGTTGCCGGATACGGGGGTCGATCCCGTGGCGACGTGGCCGGTCACCGTCACCGGCCACAGGGATCGGCCGCTCACGCTCTGCCTCTGCACCCGCCGCCCGAACCCGACCGAGCCGAACCCGACCGAGCCGACCGCGCGGGGGCGTGCCGCCACGAGCCCTCACCGCGGGCACAGCTCCGGAGCGAACCCGACCAGCCGGACCTCCGGATGCAGCAGGACGCCGGTGGCCCGCTCCACCTCGTCCTGGACGTACCGGATCAGCCGGACCACGTCGTCGGCCGAGCCGCCCGGGTCCGCCTGGATGAAGTTGGCATGCTTGGGTGAGACCTGGGCCGTGCCCATCCGGAACCCCTTCAGGCCGGCGGCGTCGACCAGGGCACCCGCCGACGCTCCCGGCGGGTTCTGGAAGACCGACCCGGCATTGCTCCCCCCGGGCTGGTGCTCCCGGCGCCAGCGCACCACCTCGGTGAGGGCCCGCCCCCCGGCGTCGGCGTCGCCGACCTCGAGCCCGAAGGTCGCCTCGACGACGAGGTCGCACGGCCCGAGCACCGAGCGCCGGTACCCGAGCCCGAGGCGTTCGGCGTCGCCACAGGTGGTCTCACCACTCACCAGGTCCACCCAGCGCGCCCCGAGCAACACGTCCCTCGTCTCTGCGCCGTGCCCACCGGCGTTCATCCGCACGGCCCCCCCGACCGATCCGGGCACGCCCACCGACCACTCCATCCCCCGCAGCCCGGCAGCGACCGTCCGGCGCGCCAGGACCGGCAGGCTCACCGCCGCTCCCGCTCGCACCGTGGCGCCCGTGCCCTCGCCGTCGACGCGGACGTCGACCGCAGAGAAGCCTGCCCCCAGGGTCACCACGACCCCGGCAAAGCCCCGGTCGGCGACGAGCAGGTTCGAGCCGTTCCCGAGAACGAGGATCGGCACCGCTCCCGGAGCCGCGGCCAGGCAGGCGGTCACCGCATCGAGCTGTCGGTCATCGCCCACCTCGACCACCAGCGAGGCGGGGCCGCCGACCCGGTAGGTGGTCCGGGCCCCCAGCGGGGCGTCCCTCGCGGCGGCAGCGCCGAGGAGAGACTCGAGCCGGTCGACGACGGCGGCGAGGACGGGTTCCACCCGTCACCGCTCCGGGGTGGAGAGGAGCTCGTCCGGGAGGGCCGTCAGGTCTCCCGCACCGAGCGTGCAGACCAGGTCGCCCTGGCGTACCAGCGCCTGGACCTCGGCGCGCAGCAGCTCGCGTCCCTCCACGTAGCGGACGTCCTTGCCCGGGTGGCGCCGTGCCACCGCGTCGGCGATGAGCCGTCCCGACACCCCGGGGATGGGCTGCTCCCCCGCGCCGTAGACGTCGGTGACCACGACAACGTCGGCATCGTCGAAGGCACCGCCGAAATCGGCCCACAGCGCCGCAGTCCGGCTGTAGCGGTGGGGCTGGAAGACGGCGACCACCCTGGCCCATCCGCCGTCCCGCGCCGCGGCCAGAGCAGCGCGCACCTCGGTCGGCAGGTGCGCGTAGTCGTCCACGATGGTCACGCCGCCGACCGTGCCCCGGAACTCGAATCGGCGGGCCACGCCGGCAAAGCGGGCCAGCGCCCGGCGGACCGAGTCGAACCCGACCCCGGTCGCCAGCGCCGCGGCTGCCGCCACGGCGGCGTTGCGCCCGTTGTGGAGCCCGGGAACGGGCACGTCGAGGCGACCGAGGCGGTGCCCACCCTGGTCGGCCAGGGTAAAGCTCACCGAGCTCCGAGACAGGCGGACGTCCTCCATCCGGTAGGTGCACCCTTCCGAGCAGCCGACGAGCGTGGCGCCGGCGCCGGCCCCGATCGCGGCGGCCACCGGGTCGTCGCCTCCCACGACGGCACGATCGGCCGCCGCCACGAACCGGGTGAACGCCTGTCGGACGCCATCGAAGGAACCGTAGTGGTCGAGGTGGTCGGCCTCGACGTTGGTGACGACCGCCAGCCAGGGGTCGAGCCAGAGGAAGGTGCCATCGCTCTCGTCTGCCTCGACGACCAGGAGGTCCCCGTCGTCCCACACCGCATTGGTCCCGATCTCGTTCACGTCGCCGCCGATGAGGAAGGAGGGTCGCACGCCCGCCTCGACGAGGATGAGCGCCAGCATCGACGCGGTCGTCGTCTTCCCGTGGGTCCCCGCCACCGCAAGGCACCGGCGTCGCAACGAGATGGCCCGGAGCGTCGCCGCCCTGCTCAGGACCGGGATGCCCAGCCGCCTTGCCTCCACGACCTCGGGGTTGTCCGGCGCCACCGCCGTCGACACGGTCACCGCGTCCGCCCCGACCACGGCGGATGCCCGGTGGCCGACGGCGACGCCGATCCCGCGGCCTGCCAGCCGGTCGACCACCGGTGATGCCTTCAGATCGCTCCCGCTCACCTGGTGGCCCATCGAGGCGAGCACGTCGGCGATGGCGCTCATGCCCGCACCGCCGATCCCGACCACGTGGATCCGCCGGGGCGCCGAGAGGTCGAGGGCCTCCGTGTCCCCGGAGCCACCCGGCGCGAGTCGGTCGTCGCTCATCCGGCCTCCTCCGGTCGGTGCTGGGCGCGGGCCGACGCGCTGACGAGCGCGGCAGCGGCCCGAGCCGCGTCCGGACGCGCCGCCTTCCGGGCCGCCCGAGCCATCTCGGCGAGGCGCGCCGTGTCGCCGAGCAGCTCGTCGATGGTCGTCGCCAGCCGGGCGGCGTCGCACGAACCGTCCTCGAGCACCACCGCCGCCCCGGCGGCGGCAAGCGCACGGGCATTTGCCGTCTGGTGGTCGCCCGGCGCACCCGGGAGCGGGACGAGGACGGCGGGCACGCCCGCCAGGGCCAGCTCAGCCACCGTCATCGCCCCGGCCCGGGAGACGACCAGGTCTGCAGCCGCGTACGCCACCGCCATCCGCTCCTCGTAGGGCACGGCCACCACCGTAGGGCCGTGCGCCCCCGTGCCGGCGGGGCGGGCCCTCCCGGCCCAGTCCCTCCGGCCCACGATGTGGTAGACAGATCGGTCGCAACGGTCGCCCCACAGGTGCACGACACCGTCGATCGCCTCGTTCAGCCGCCTGGCCCCCAGGGATCCACCGAAGACCACCACGGTGGGCCGGTCGGCCGGCAGCCCGAGCTCGATCCGGGCGGCTCGGCGTGCCTCGGCGCCCCGGCCCACGCCGGCGATCTCCGGCCGCACCGGTGTGCCGGTGACGACGGCGCGCGGCAGGGCGGCACCCTCCCAGCCGACTGCACTGGCTCTGGCGAACCGCCCGAAGAGCCGGTTGGCGGCGCCGGGGACGGCGTCGACGTTGACCAGGACGAGCGGGACCCGCAGCACGACGGCGGCCACCGCTGCCGGGATGCTGGCGTAGCCGCCGACGGAGACCACGACCGCCGGACGGCGGCGAGCCACCAGGACCGTTCCGACCACCGCGGCTCCGGCCAGATGGGCCAGTGCAACGAGGTTCTGGGCCAGTGCGTCGGGAGCGAGGCTCCGACGGACGCCCCGCCCGGGAAGGAGCGTAAAGGGGAAGCCGCGCGTCGCCAGGACGACTCGGTCCTGGCCCCGGCGCGAGCCGACGAACTCGATGGTGTCGCGGCCGTGACCGGCTTCGACGAGGGCCTCGGCGATGGCCAGCGCCGGTTGGAGGTGGCCGGCGGTGCCGCCTCCGGCGATGATCGCCCATCTCCTCGGGCCCGCTCCGATCACCGGTGGCGGTCCACCGCCACGAGCCGGAGCGGAGAATGCTCCTGGCCGGCGATGTTGACGAGGACCCCCACGGAGGCCATGAGGATGACCAGGGAAGAGCCGCCGTAGGAGATGAACGGGAGCGGGATCCCGGTGACCGGGAGCATCCCGATCACCGCCCCGATGTTGATCACCGCCTGGCTGATGATCCAGGTCGTGATCCCGACGGCGAGCAGGCTCCCGAAGCGGTCGGGGGCCACCTGGGCAACCTTCAACCCGTACCATGCCAGCGCGAAGAACAGCACCAGCACGAGCACCGCCCCAAGGAGTCCCAGCTCCTCCCCGACGATCGAGAAGATGAAGTCGGTGTGGGCGTTGGGGAGCAGTCCCCACTTCTCACGGCTCCCGCCGAGGCCGAGGCCGAGGAGGTGACCGGATCCGAGCCCGATCAAGGACTGGAACACCTGGTAGCCCGCCCCTGACCGGTCGGCCGCCGGGTGCAGGAAGGAAAGGATGCGGTCCCTGCGGTACGGGTCGGCCAGTCCGGCGACGACCGCCAGCACGGCAAAGCCGGCCAGGACCTTCACCATGGGCCGGAGAGGGACCCCTCCCATGAAGAGCATGCCGAACGCCACGCAGCACAGGACGAAGGCCGTGCCCATGTCCGGCTGCTTCAAGATGAGCCCGGCCGAGACGCCGAGGACGACGAGCACCGGGACGAGCACCGCTCTCGGGTCGTCGAGGTGGGCCACGCGCCGGGTGAGCAGGTCGGCGACGAACACGATCAGGGCCAGGTTCATGAGCTCCGACGGCTGGATCCTGAGCAGCCCGAACCCGAGCCATCGCGACGACCCGCCCGCGGTCACGCCCAGATGCGGAACCAGCACCACGAGCAGCATGCCGACCGTCACGACGAGAAGCGGCGTGCGCATGGCTCGCCACCTGCGGTAGTCGATCCGGGACAGCACGCCCATGGCCAGGCTGCCGATGACGATCCAGAGCACCTGCTCGCCCAGGATCATCCAGGGCGTCCGGTAGATGGCCATGGAGATCACTGGCGAGGCGGTCCCGACCATGACGAGGCCGAAGAGGCAGAGGGCGGCGACCACCGCCATCAGGCCCGTCCGGACCGGGATCCCTCGACGGGGACCGCCGGCCGCCGCTTCGGCCCGCTCCGGGCCCGGTCGGGCGGGTCGGGTCCTCGTGCCGGGCGAGGTGGCGGGCCGGGGCCTTCGGGTCGGGACGAGCCGGGGAGCCCCTCCCCCTGCGGGACGCGCCGGCACGACCCGGCGGCGGCCGGGATCCGTTCGAGCACCCTCTGGTCGCGGCGGCGCGGTCGGTACCGCCGTGCGGTCAGCCACTCTGCTCTCCCTCCTGGGCCATGTCCCGAGGCACCGGCGGCGGGGCGGATCGCCCCGGGCGCTTGCCAGTCTTCCCCACCACGCCCCCCCGGAGGGGGGATCCCGGAGCGCCCGCCGCCGTCATCCCACCCTCGCAGCCGCGAGGTAGCCGCCGTAGAAGATCCCGAGCGCCAGGGCGGCGAAGAGGCCGGCCAGGATCCAGAAACGTACGATCACGGTCGTCTCCGGCCAGCCGCCCAGCTCGAAGTGGTGATGGAGCGGGGCCATCCGGAACACCCGGCGGTGGAACACCCGGTAGCTCACCACCTGGATGACGACCGACAGCGTCACGATGACGAACAGCCCGCCGATCACCGCCAGGAGGAGCTGGAGGTTCATGAGGAGGCAGAGAGCTCCGAGCGCCGTCCCGATCGCCAGGGAGCCCGTGTCGCCCATGAAGATCTTTGCCGGGGCGGCGTTCCACCACAGGAAGCCGAGGCTGGCGCCGGCGAGCGCGACGGCGAAGAGCGCGAGGTCGAGAGCAGCATGCACGTGGTAGATGGAGAAGTGGCGGTACTGCCAGTAGCCGATGATCGCCAGACAGGCGAAACCGAACGTGGAGGACCCGGCGGCCAGGCCGTCGAGGCCGTCGGTCAGGTTGACGGCATTGGCGCTGCCGACCACGATCGCCGTCGCCCAGCACACCCACAGGCCCGTCCCCAGGTGGACGCCACCGAAGTCCGCACGCGTGAACGACAGCGTGGTCGAGGTGTGGGCCCACAGGGCGGCGAGCAGCGAGAACGTGACGCCCAGCACCACCTGGGAGCCGAACTTCCATCGCTTGTTCAGGCCGAGGCTCCGGTGATGGCGGACCTTGATGAGGTCGTCGGCGAACCCGATGGCCGCCGCCCCGGCGATCACTCCCACGACGAGGATGCCGGACCGGCTGAACCGGAGACCGGGGATGAGATGGGCAACCAGGTAGCCGGCGATGGCGGCGCCGGCCAGGGCGATGCCTCCCATGGTCGGCGTGCCGGCCTTGGTCAGGTGCACCTGGGGCCCGTCGTCGCGGATCTGCTGGCCGATCCCGTGATGGGCCAGCCACCGCAGGAGGACCGGGGTCGTCACGACGGCGACCCACAGCGCGGCACCACCGGCGGTCATGAGGGCGATCACGGTGCCCCTACGGGCCCGTCCGGGCCCGCCCGACCTGCCGCCGTGGTGAGCGCCCCCCGGCGGGCGAGGGCGGTGGCGACCTCGACCCGGTCGTCGAACGGGAGAAGTGCGTCACCGACGGCCTGGGCGGTCTCCGCTCCCTTGCCGGCGACGATCACCACGTCGCCCGGCTCCGCCCGGTCGACGGCGAGCGCGATGGCTCGCCGGCGGTCGGGCTCGACCACCACGTCGCACCCGTCGGGGATGCCGGCCAGGATCTCCCCGATGATCTCCCGAGGGTCCTCGTGGCGAGGGTTGTCCGTGGTGACGACGACCACGTCGGCACTGCGTGCCGCCACCCCGCCCATGACCGGGCGCTTCTCCCGATCTCTGTCGCCACCCGCACCGAAGACGCACAGCACACGTCCGCCGTGGCGGAGCTCGGCGACGGCGTCGAGCAGCTGCTCGAGCCCCCGTGGCGTGTGGGCGAAGTCCACGATGGCGGTCAGCGGCGGCCCGGACTCGACGATCTCCATGCGCCCGGGCACGACGGGGCACGACGCCAGCCCGGCGACGACATCCCGGTCGTCGACGCCCAGGCATGAAGCCACGGCCGCGGCGACCAGGGCGTTGGCGACGTTGAACCTTCCCGGCTGCCGGAGGCGCACGGGTCGCCCGCGCCAGGAGAACCGGGAGCCGTCGATCCGGAGCTCCAGCCCGTCGATCTCGTCCATGGAGACCGGTACCACCGGGAGCTCCGTGGTGGCCTGGGCCGCCAGACGGTGAGCGAGGCGTCTCCCCCAGGGATCGTCGACATCGATCACGGCGCACCGGGCCCGGTCCGCTCCGAAGAGCGATGCCTTCGCCTCGAAGTAGGCCTCCATGGTGCCGTGGTAGTCCAGGTGGTCGTGGCTCAGGTTCGTGAAGGCGGCGACGTCGAAGCGGAGGCCCTCGACCCTGCCCTCGGCGAGGGCGTGCGACGACACCTCCATCACTGCCGCCTCCCGGCCCTCCTCGACGAAGTGGGCCAGCCGCTCCTGGACCACCGGTGCTTCCGGTGTCGTCCGCTCGCCCTGGAGCGTCCCGATGACGCCGGCCGGTCGGCCGGCGGCGTCCAGGATGGCCGCCACCATCGCTGCCACGGTGGTCTTCCCGTCGGTCCCCGTGATCCCGACCAGCTGCAGTCGCCGGGCGGGGTGGCCGTGGAGAGCGGCAGCTGCCGCGGCCATGGCCCTTCGCACCCCGCCCTGCTCCACACGGGCCTGGGGCACATCCACGTCGACGAGATGCTCGCACAGCACGGCGACGGCACCCCGCTCCACCGCCTCGCCGGCGAAGGCGTGGCCGTCCGTCCGGTGACCGGGCACGCAGCAGAAGAGCGCACCCGGGAGGACCCGACGGCTGTCGAGCTCGACGGATCGGATGTCGACGCCACCGGGATCGCCGCGGATCTCCGCGGGCTCGACCTCGTTCAGCACGCGGGTCATCTGCACAGGTCTCTGGGTCCTGGCGCCGCCATCCTCACGGGCCTTCCGTGGTGACGATCGCCGGAACCGAGATCGTACCCCGGCCGCCGAGCGGGTTCGACGAGACCGCCACCGTCGGCGCCGCGCTGGTGTGGATGCCGTAGTGACGGAGCGCGTACCCCATGATCGACGAGAAGACAGGCGCGGCGACAGCCCCTCCGTACACCGGCGTGGGATGGTCCAGCACCACGATGGCCGAGAACACGGGTGCGTTGGACGGGGCGAAACCGACAAAGGAGCCGACAAAGGCGCCGGGGAGGTAGCCGCGGCCGTTCGGGTCGGGGACCTGCGCCGTGCCCGTCTTCCCCGCCACCTCGTAACCGTCGACGGCGGCTTCGACGCCGGTCCCTCCTGTGACCACTCCTTCGAGCATCTGCACCAGCTCGGCGTCGACGGGCGCCGAGATCACCCGCCAGGCCGCCGCCCGCGCCGTCGGGCGCACCGCCCCCCAGGGGGTGACGACGGCCCGGACCAGGCTCGGGGCCACCTCGACCCCGCCGTTGGCCACGGTGTTGTAGGCGTCGAGCACCTGGAGCGCGGTGACCCCGTCGGCTTGACCGATCGGCGTCGACCCGATGGAGCTCGCCGTCCACGTCGGAAGGCCCGGGACGAGGCCGATCGACGACCCGGGGAAGTCGAGACCGGTGGGCGCGCCGAAACCGAGCCGTTCGATCTGGCCTGCCAGCCGCGCCGCACCCAGGCGCTGGGCGATCTCGATGGTGCCGACGTTGGACGACTGGGCGAGGATCTGGGACGCCGTCAGCGACTCGGCGCCGTGGCGCTCGGCGTCGTGGAAGGTGTAGCCGCCGAGCGGGAGGGCGCCGGGGACGGCCAGGATGGTCCCGGGCGTCACGATGCCGTCGGTCAACGCCGCCGAGAACGCCACCAGCTTGAACACCGAGCCCGGCTCGTACACCTGGGTGAGGGCCGTCGGGCTCGATGCCTCGACGACCCCCGCCGGAAGCGTCGAGCCCGGCAGTGCGTAGGTCGGTGCGCTCGGGCCCAGGGCCGGGAGCCCGGCAGGCGTGGCGCCCGGTCCGACAGGGGGGTGGGACGAGGACGCGAGATCCGCCAGGGCGAGGATCTGGCCGGTGCGCACGTCCATGACGACGGCATCCCCTCCCGTGGCGTGGGTGGCGGCGATCTCCGCGCCGAGCGCCTGCTCGGCCACGAGTTGGAGCCCGCTGTCGATGGTCAGCTCCAGTCCGAACCCGGCATCTCGACCAGACGCGGACGTCGACCCTCCGAGCGACACGCCCCCGGGGGCGACCAAGGCGTCGAGCGTGGTCGGATGACCAGCCAGGAGGTGGTCGTACTGGTACTCGAGGCCGGACAACCCCGAGCCGGTCGTTCCCACCGTACCGAGCACCGGCTCGGCCATCACGCCGGCGGGCAGCACCGTCTGGGACTCTCCCACCAGGGCGATCCCGGGAAGCGCCAGCGCCCGGATCCGGTTGGCGACGGCGCCGGCCACCCGGTGGGCCAGGTAGACGAAGCCGGACCGCTCGGACAGCTCGGCGCTCAGCTGGGCGACCGGCACCGCGAGCACCGGGGCGAGCACGCCGGCCTCCCGGGCAGGATCCGAGATCTGGAGCGGATCGGCGACGACGGTCCCGGCCTCGACCGAGAGCGCCAGCACCTGGCCGTCCCGATCGTAGATCCCACCCCGCGACGCGGGGATCGTCAACTGCTCACGGAGCTGGCCGGTCGACAGGGCGGCTTCGTGCTCGTGGGAGCCGACCTGGACCTCGACCAACCGGCCCAGGAACACGGCCAGCACAACTGCCAGCACGACACCCGCGGTACGGGCACGCCGGACCAGCAACGACCGGGCAGTCACCGCTGGGGCGGGTCGGTCACGGCCGGAGGCGAGGTGGCACCGGCATTGCCCGTCGCCGGCACGGGCAGCGGTACCTGCAGGGGCACCTGGGGCAGCTCAGAGATGGTGCCGGCCGGCGCCATCCCCAGCTGCGTCGCCACCGCCACCACCCGGGTGGGCGCCACCTGCTCGGCAATCGAGAGCTCCAAGCGGCCGTGCTCCGCCTGGGCCGCCGTGATCTGGGCGTCGATTCCCGACAGGCGGACCTGGCCCTGGTCGACGACGGTGTCGGCGACGACAACGGACATGAGGCTACCGACCACGAGCGCAGCCGCCACCGCCACCAGGACCCTCGAACCGGCGACACGCCGGAGGGGCCGGCGTCGGACCCGCCGGGCGGGCTCGACGACCCGGAGCGGCGGGCGACGCGGGCGGGTGACATCGGGAGCACCGGAGCGACCGGGATCGCGCCGTTCCGGGCTCGTTCCGGTGGGCGATGTCATCACGCCACCTCCCCGCCCACGAGCTGACCGGGTCCTTCGGGCTCGATCCGCTCGATCGCCCGGAGACGGGCCGGCTCGGCTCGGCGGTTGCGCTCGACCTCGGAGTGCCCGGGTCGGCGGGCACCGCGGTACACCAGCCGGTACTCGACGACCGCCCCACACCCGCACGGCAGTCCGGGAGGGCACTCGCACCCGCCGGTCGCGGCACGGTGGAAGATCGCCTTCGTGAGCCGGTCCTCACCCGAGTGATAGGCGAGCACGAGACAACGACCGCCCGGTTGGAGCAGAGCCAGCGCGTCGGCGAGCGCCACCGCCAGCTGGTCGGTCTCCTCGTTCACGGCGATCCTGATGGCCTGGAACACCCGCCGGGCCGGATGACCGCCGGTCCTGCGGGCGGCAGCCGGCACGGCCTGACGCACCACCTCGGCGAGCTCGCCAGTGGTGCGGATCGGCCGGGCGGCGACGATCGCCCGGGCGATGCGACGGGCAAAGCGGCCCTCGCCGTTCTCGGCGAACATCGTGGCCAGCTCCCGCTCGTCCACCGTGTTGACGAGGTCGGCCGCCGTCGGACCGCTCGTGGGGTCCATGCGCATGTCCAGCGGCGCGTCGCTCCGGTACGAGAACCCCCGCTCTCCTCTGTCGAGCTGCGGGGAGCTCACCCCGAGGTCGAAGAGGACGCCGGAGACGACCGGTCCGACGTGGCGGGATGCCTGGACGCCTCGGACCACCGCGTCGAGCTGGTCGAACCGGGCGCGCCGGACGACGGATCGGTCGCCGAAGGGGGCTAGGGCCTCCGTCGCTGCCGCAACGGCATCGGGGTCCCTGTCCAGGCCCAGGACCGCCAGGTGGGCCAGTCGCGCCAGGAGGAGCGATGCGTGGCCACCGGCACCGACGGTGGCGTCGACGACCAGACCGGGAGGGACCGGGGCGAGGAGGTCGACGACCTCGTCGGCCATCACCGGCTCGTGGTGGAACGTCTGGCTCATCCGCAGCCCCCCGTCCGGCAACACGACTGCGGGTGGGTGACCCGAGTGACCATCCTGGAAGTAGGCGGAGGAGAGAACTTCCAGGGGTCCGGGCGGGGGGCTGCGCATGGGCCAGAGGGGAGCGACGCCAGCGCGCCGACGGGCGACCGCTGCCTCGGCTGCCTCGGCGAGGTCGATCGGCGTGGGCGGCGTGGGGACGACACGGAGGTGGTCCGATCCCGTCAGTCGTCCGAGCCGGAGGTCAAGCGCGATTCGTCCGGGAGCACCTTCTCCGCCCACAGACGAGGGCTCCAGAGCTCCACCCGGTCGATCGCCCCATGTACGAGCACGTCGCCCTCCAGGCCGGCGAAATCCCGGAGGTGCAGCGGGATCGCCATCCGACCCTGGCGGTCCATCTCCACCTCCTGTGAGCTCGAGGCCCACAATCGGGCCAGGTTCCGGTCGCTCCGGCCTGCTGCCGCAAGGCGCTGCATGGTCTCCATCTGTTGATCGAACTCGTCGGGCGTCCAGAGGGCCAGACATCCGTCCTGGTAGGGGGTGAGGTAACCCCCCCGATCGAACAGGGAACGGAACTTCGCCGGAAGGATCACCCTTCCCTTCTCGTCGAGCGAGTGCTCGTACCTTCCGAAGAACCGTGCCACTAGTGCTTGCTCCCACGACGCTCCCCGCAGTGCCTTGGACGCCTCAGACGGTCATCCTCCCTTTTGCACCACTTCGCGCCACCCTATGCCCCTAACCCCCCACCAGTCAACCACTTCGACACATCTCTCCGCACGAGCGCCGCTGCCGGTGCCCCGGGCTGCGCTGCCCGATCGCGACCCGACCGACGCGTCTCCCCCGACGAGCACGGCGAGCGGTTGGGCGCGTCGCCCCGTGCCGCCACCCGCGGTCCGGCCCGCCCGTCGGGCGCGGGCCACCCCGCGCTGCCCTGCCGCAGAGCTCAGGGGAGGCCGTCGACGAGGCCGTCGACGAGGCCGTCGACCGAGGCGACACCCCAGTCGACGAGGCCGGCGGCCGCCGGCCTCAGGTCCTGGAGGGCCCGGGCCCGGGTCTCGTCGGTGACCGCCAGCACCTCCAGCAACGGTCGCGGGTCCCAGCGCGTGTAGGCGGCGCCGTGGTACCAGGCCCCCTGCCTGGTCCGTCGTTGGGCCAGGCCAACGAGCTTCCGGCCGTCGGACGCCGACACCTCGCCGGCACCGAGCCCGCCGAAGCACACGAGGGATGCCCATCCGGTGGTCGAGACGGCCCGCCCCCGGTGCACCACCCCGCCACCGACGCCGACCGCCTCGAGGGCACGGCTCCACACCGCGCCCACCCATTCGAACGACACGGTGACGTCGGGCGTCCACAGCTCGTCGCCGGCCGGCAGCCAGAGGTCGATCCAGACCGGGTCGTCTGGTGCCACCCACACCGCTCCACCACCAGACCGTCGGCGTGCGAGCGCCGCTCCGCTGCGCGCAAGGCGCGCCCGATCGACGGTCGCCTCCGCCTGGGTGGACCCGAGGACCACCGCCGGTCGGTCCGGCCGGCACACCGCCACACGTCGGGAAGCGGGATGCGCCTCCGCCTGGGGCCACCGGGCGTGCAGCACCGACGGTGGGCCGGCACGCACGTCGACCTCCCAGCGGGCACCCATCAAGACGGACCGAGCGGGCCGGCAGCACCCACAACGAGGGCGACCGCCGTGGGGACTGTCACGGGGCCAGCTTCTACGACGCCACGGCGGGGGCCAGCTCGCGGAGCTCGCCGAGGTAGGTCGTCCACGACGCGTCGATCGCGCCGGAGAGGGCGAGCAGCTGCACGCGGTGCCGAGGAGCGACCGGCGTCGACCGGAGGACCATCCCCGCCTCGCTGGGGAGACGATCTTCCTTCCGGGAGTTGCATCGCCGGCAGGCGGCGACGACGTTCTCCCAGCTGTGCGGACCCCCCCGGCTACGAGGGATCACGTGGTCCAGGTTCTCGGCGACGGCACCACAGTACTGGCAGCGGGCACCGTCCCGGGCGAAGACCGTGCGCCGGTTGACCGCCACCCGAGAGTGGTGGGGAACCGCCACGTACCGGATCAACCGCACCACCGAGGGCTCGGGCACGTGGAGGCGCGGGGAGCGGACCATCCGGTCCGTCGCATGCACCGTCTCTGCCTTGGTGCCCAACACGAGCAGGACGGCACGCCGCGTCGAGACGATACCGAGCGGCTCGAACGTGGCGTTCAGCACCAACGCCCTGCGAGTGGGTGGCGGGCGTTCGGCGACCGGCTCCTGCCGGCCGTCGCACCCGGGCACCACCCGTCGATCCATCGAGGTCGAATCTACTTCCTGGAGCCGTCACCCAGAAGGAGGGCGGCAGGCGCGGACCGGGCGGCGGCGGGCTCCGGCGCGAGACCACTCGACGAACGAGACCACGTCGGCGGGAAGAGGCCGGGCATCGGGAGCACCGTAGGCGGTGACCATCCGGAACGCCCACAGCTCGGCGTCGGGAAGGGGCGAGAACGGCCAGCGGCGCCACCACGCACTCGGCGCCAGACGCCAGGCGACCGCCACCGCCGCCGCCCAGAGATCCGGTCGGCTAAGGAGCGCGCCCACCGCCGGACCCAGCTCCCCCGGCCCCACCTGGGCCCGCCTCACCCGAGGGCATCCACGGCGCCGGCCGACTGTCGAGGAGACGCCCCGGGGCCCGGGTAGGACGGTGCCTCCCTGGTGGGGCCCGACCGAGCCAGCGCTGCCGCACCGACGAGCGGCCCGTCCCCACCGAGACCGCCCGGCACGATCGCCGAGCCTCGAGAGAAGTCCAACCGGCAGAGCCGGTCCAGCTCGGCCTGCGCTGCTGCGAAGAACGGTTCGCCGAAACCCAGGGCCACGGACCCAGCCACGACCGCCAACCGGAGGTCGAGGAGGTTCGCCACCGACGCCACCGCTCGCCCCACGAGCCGACCTGCCCATCGGCGCACGGCCAGATCGGCGTCTGCTGGAGGACGCCCGGTGGCGGCCAGGATCGACGGGCCCGATACCTCGGCTTCGAGGCACCCCCGGGCACCGCATCGGCACTTCCGCCCACCGGGCTCGACGATGAGGTGCCCGATGTGGCCGGCATTTCCCGCCGCTCCGCCCAGCAGCCTGCCGTCGACCACCAGGCCGCCACCGACCCCGGTCGAGACGACCATGGCCAGGTAGTTCTCCTGCCCGACAGCGGCGCCGCACCACCCCTCCCCCAGGGCGAGCGCCTTGGCGTCGTTGTCGACGACCACCGGGACGCCGACGTGCGCGGCCAGCCTGGAGCGCAAGGGGAACCGTCGCCAGGCAGGGATGTTGAGTGGTGAGACCGCCTCTCCACCTGCCGTCATGGGTCCCCCGCACCCGACCCCGCATGCCGAGAGGCCGGGGGGCGCCTCCGCCAGCACGTGGTCGACGATGCCGACCACCGCCCCGAACACCTCCTCCGGGTCCGATGTGAGCGGCGTCGCCACCGCACGGCGGCACCGAACCTCTCCCCGGGCGCCGACGACCGCCGCCGCCAGCTTCGACCCGCCGATGTCCACGGCCAGGAGATCGGCGGGCTGCTCGCCGATCAGATTCGACGACCTACTCCTCGTGGTGGAAGCGACCACGCATCCAGTCCCGTGGCTCGCGCTGACCATCGGTGCTGCGGTTGTGGAGAGAGCGCGACAGGTCGTCGATGCCCGCCCGCCCCATGCGCCGGACGTTGTTGGCAAACACCATTGCCGCCAGGAACATCACGACCACGCCGAGAAAGCCGAGCGCCACCGACGAGGCAAACGTCAGGATCATGAACGCCAGGCCGGCCACGAACGCCAGGCCCGACCACACGCAGTGCCTGCCGGCGTGCCGGTAGACGGTCTCCGAACGCACGCGTTCGGCGAAGTTCGGGTCCTCCTTGTAGAGGGACTGCTCCAACTGGTGGAGAATCCGCTGCTCATGCTCGGATAGCGGCACCGTTCCCTCCCCTCCTGACAAGCTGCACCCGTTGTGTCAACACGGTCACCATGATCACATACCTCTGGTCTGCAAGCATCGCGCGCTGAGCGCTGTCCCGCCAACCATCCCGCCAACCATCCCGGCGGCGACCCTGCGCCCTACGCCCACGCCTCCGGGTCAACCGCCCCTGCACGCAAGCCGTTCCCCCCGGTGCCGATAGCCCGGTCGCCGAACCGCGAACGGATCACGTCCACGCTGCCGGCGATGCCCGACCAGGCGGTCTGGAGCCGGAGGGCTTCGCCGTCGAGATCGGCCACCGACGGGCCCCAGGCTCGCGGCGGACCGTCGATGCCGTTGGCCGGCCCCTGGCCCGAGCCCACACCGGCGGGTGCAAGCTCCAGACCCGGCAGCGTCGGCTGGGTCTGCGTCGCCTCGGAGGCCGCCGCAGCTGGGGTGAGCCCGGTCAGAGAGACGCCGAGAAGCCGGACCCCTCGCTCCACCTCGACCGTATCGAGGAGGGCGACGCCGATGGCGCCCACCGCCGGGGCCGTGTCGAGCGGGGTCAGCGTCGTGCGGGACCGGGTGATCGTCGTGAAGTCGCCGAAACGGATCTTCACCGTGACGCATCTGGTCATGACCCCCGCTGTCCGTAGGTGACGAACTGTCCGGTCGACCAGGGAGGCCAGCGCCACCTCCAGGTCGCGGCGGCGCGCGATGTCGCGAGGGAACGTCGTCTCCCTGCCCATCGACACGGCCGGCCGGGACGGCACGACGGGACGCGGATCCCTCCCCTGGGCCAGCTCCACCAGGCGTGGACCATGCGTTGCCCCGACGATCCGCCTCACGATGAGCGGATCGGTCTCGGCCAACGCTCCGACGGTCGTGATCCCGTGGCTCGCCAGGCGATCGGCGGTCACCGGCCCGACGCCCCACAATGCACCGACCGGCAGTTCCGCCAGGAATGCCCGCTCCGTCCCCGGGGGGACCACCACCACGCCGGCACCCGGACGCACGCCGGCACGGGTCACGACGGGCTTCGCCGCTTCGGAGGCCAGCTTGGCGACCAGCTTGCTCCCCGCCACACCCACCGAGCAGGTGAGGCCGAGCCGGTCACGCACTTCCGTCCTGATCCGATGAGCGATCTCGACCGGCTCGCCGAGCAGGCGGCGGGCAGTCGTCACGTCCAAGAACGCCTCGTCCAGGGCGATCCCCTCGACGGCGGGCGTCACCGCCTCGAGGATCCGGTGGAGCCGACCACTCTCTTCGGCGTACCGCCATGGCCTCCCCTCGACGAAGACGGCGTGCGGGCAGAGCCCACGGGCCACGAACGACGGCATGGCCGAGCGGACCCCGTAGACCCGTGCCTCGTAGGTACAGGCGGCGACCACCCCTCGCCGCCCGGCACCCCCTACGACCACGGGCTTCCCCCGCAGTGCCGGATGATCGAGCACCTCCACCGCAGCGAAGAAGGCGTCCATGTCGACGTGGAGCACCGAACGGCCACCGGCATCGCCTCCCCGCTCACCCGGCGCTCTCGGCCGGGAACCCCCGGGTGCGGCCGACACGCGTGCTCGCTCACTCACCGGCAGAACCCAGCCACAGGCGCCGGTAGGCCTCGGCGAACTCCACGCCCACCTCGCCCCCCGCCCGCGCTGCTCCCAGGCGGACCGCAGCCCGCGCCTGGGACCCGCCGTCGGCGAACTGGCTCAGGTGACAACCGACGGCCTCGTCCTTTCGGCCGATGGTGCGGGAGATGTCCACCCAGACGTCGGGGTCGAGGGTCCCCGACAGGAGGACGGCGGCGACCTGGTGCGGCGGGCCGGTCTCGGGGTAGTAGAGCGGCAACGCCGCCGCTGGCGCTGCCGCATCGAGCGCTGCCCATCCGCATGCCCGGTGGTCACGGTGATTGAAGTACTCCTGGCCGAAGAAGACAGCCGTTGGATCAGGACACAGGACGATCTCCGGACGCCGGCGCCTGATCACCTCCACCAGCCTCGACCG
Organism: Actinomycetes bacterium; assembly: GCA_021820665.1. Lineage (GTDB taxonomy): Bacteria > Actinomycetota > Acidimicrobiia > Acidimicrobiales > RAAP-2 > JAKADK01. The sequence goes on from JAKADK010000011.1 coordinate 26,766, forward strand.
CAGCGCCGTTTCCTCCGCCAGCTCGCCGTCGGCATAGCGCAGCCGCTCCACATGGGCCACGCCGAGGACCGCGGCGGCGCGCTCCGACTCCGCCGCCCGCCGCTCCGCCAGCGCCGCCCCCGCCGCACACGGATCATTCGTGCCTTTGTCACCATCGGTGCACACGACGACCGTGACCTCACAGCCCGCCTCGGACCACGCCGCGAGCGTGCCACCGCACGACACGTCGGGATCATCCGGATGGGCGTAGATGGCCACCACACTGCCTGGGACCCGGCGGAACAGCTCGGGCACTGCTCAGGACCTGGTGTCGGCCACCGGTGGACCGCCTTTCGGCGCCGTCGTCTTCGTCAACAAACCGACCTCGCGCTGGAAGTCGTCGAGCCGTTCGAACCCTTTGTAGACGCTGGCAAAGCGGAGGTAGGCGACGTCGTCGAGGTCCTTGAGCCGTTCGAGCACGGCCACTCCCACCTCTTGAGATGTGGCATCCCTGCCCAGGTCACGAAGGAGCTCCTCCACCTCCTGCGCCACCGCCACGAGCTCCGCTTCCCCGACCGGTCGGTTCTTCGTGGCCGCCCGCAGCCCGGCCACGACCTTCGACCGGTCGAAGGGCTCGCGGAGACCCGAGCGCTTGACGACGGTGAGCGGTACCTCTTCGATCCGCTCGAAGGTCGTGTAGCGCCGCCCGCACCGACCACATTCCCTCCGCCGCCTGATGGCCGCACCCTCCTCGGCGACGCGCGAGTCGATCACCCTGTCGTCGTCCACCAGACACTGCGGGCATCTCACAGTGCGAGGTTAGGGCGGATCGCGCCCCGGGTGAACGATGGGGGCGAGCGTCGTGCCGCGCGTTCGTCCCGGGCAGCCCGGCACCGCTCGGATCAGGGAATCCGGATCCGCTCACCGGGGACAATCATGTAGGTGCCAGTCTCCGCATGCAGCCGGGCGACCAGCGGGCGGGGGTCCCCGGTCGGGTCGACGCGGGTGGCGATGGTCCAGAGCGTGTCTCCCGGCCGCACCACATAGGTGGTGCCAGCGCCCCCTCCGGGAAGCGCGGCAGGAGCCGAGACGGGCCGCGGATGAGGAAGGAGGGCCAGCGTGACAACAATGGCGGCCACACCGGCTGCCGCCAAGCGACGCCGCCGGACCTTCGCGCTGACTCTCCGGCAGCCGGCAGCGCGTGCCACCGGCCGAACGCGCCCCCCTCCGGCACCTCCCACCGGCGCAGCCGCCTGTTCCGGTGGCAGGCCCATCCCCTGCCCGTATCCCCGAAGCGCGCCCACCGGGTGCCCGGCTGCTCCCGCACCGTCGACCAGCCGGAGCCGGGGACCCGGCCGACCGCCCAGGAACGAACCCGAGGGCTCGACTGGTTCCTCTGCCCAGACTGCTACCACCGTGCCGCCTTCTCGTTGACCGAACACCCGTTCGCCATGCCGGCAGTCAATCACGAACACCTGTTCGATGTCAAGGACTGTCACGAACACCTGTTTGTTTTCCGACGACCACCGTGGTACGCTCGACGAACATTCGTTCGTCTTGTCCACGGCAGGCGGCTGGCCCGCCGCTCATCGAGCCCGGAGCGCCGGGCTCGGAGCGGGTGGGATCGGCAGCGTCCTCCGGTGGCCACCATGAATGGGTTGGAGACAGCTACCCGAAGGAGCACGCGCATGGCACAGGTGCTGACGGTCAAGCGCCGAGCGATCCTCGATTGCATCTCGGCCTCGCTCCGCGAACGGGGCTACCCGCCCTCGGTGCGCGAGATCGGGGAGACGGTGGGCCTCACCTCGTCGTCCACGGTCCACGCCCACCTCGCGGTGCTCCAGCGGGAGGGGTACCTGCGGCGTGACCCGACCAAGCCCCGTGCCATCGAGGTGCGCTACGACCCGTCGTCGAAGGTGATGGCCGACGCCCGACCGCTCCGCCACGTGCCGTTGGTCGGCCAGGTTGCCGCAGGGACCGGCGTGCTCGCCCAGGAGAACATCGAGGAGCTGTTCCCGCTCCCGGAGGACTTCACCGGAACCGGCACGCTGTTCATGCTCCAGGTGCGGGGCGATTCGATGGTGGATGCCGGGATTGTCGACGGTGACTACGTCGTGGTCCGCCAACAGCCGACGGCCGAGCCCGGCGAGGTGGTCGTGGCCGGCATCGCCGACGGTGAGGCCACCGTGAAGTACTTCTCGCTCGACGGAGAGACGGTGGTCCTGACCCCGGCCAACGAGCACATGGAGCCCATGCGGTTCGACCCCTCGGAGGTGCAGGTCTACGGGAGGGTCGTCACCGTCCTCCGGAAGCTCTGAGCAGCCCGGCCGAGTTCGGGCCTCGGTTGCTCAGCCGAGACGCCCCAGCCACTCCGCCACGGTGTCGGCGTACCGGTTCAGCTCACCGATCGTGATCCGCTCGTCTGGCGTATGCGCCAGCTCCGGGTCCCCCGGGCCGAAGTTCGTCGCCGGGACGCCGTGTGCCCAGAAGGTCGCCACGTCGGTCCAGCCGAGCTTTGCTCTCGGCGCCTGGCCGGACACGTGGCACAACTCGGCCAGGAAGGGATGGGTGAGCCCTGGCGGGGCACCGCTCGACCGGTCCGTTCGTTGCCACGAGTCCCCCGGCTCGAGGTGGGGGTCGAGGAGCTCTCGGAGCTTCGTCTCGGCAGCGTCGGCCGACCGGTCCGGCGCGAACCGGTGGTTGAGGGTGACCGCCGCCCGGTCGGGCACGACGTTTCCGGCCACACCGCCTTCCACGCCGACCGCCTGGAGCTGCTCCCGGTACTCGCAACCGTCGATCGTCGGGCGCCGTTCCTCGAACGCAGCGATCGACGCCAGCACCGGAGCGAGCCGGTGGATGGCGTTACGCCCCATCCACGGCCGAGCGGTATGGGCTCGACGGCCGCTCAGACCGATGGTGATCCGGAGGGTGCCCTGACATCCGGCCTCGACGACACCCGCGGTCGGCTCGCCGAGCAGCGCGACGTCGCCGGCCAGCAGCTCCGGGTGCTCCTCCCACAGGCGTACCAGCCCGTTGAACCGGTGCTCCACCTCCTCGCCGGCGTAGAAGCACCAGGTCACGTCGACCGCCGGCGCGGTCACCGTGTGGGCGAGGTGGAGGAAGGCACCGAGCCCGCCCTTCATGTCGGTCGCACCCAGTCCGGAGAGCACGTCGCCGTCGAGGGAGGGACGCTCGTTGCCGCCGACCGGAGGCACGGTGTCGAGGTGCCCGGCCAGGATCACCCGCTGCCGTCGGTCGAGGTCGGTCCGGGCCACGACACTGTCGCCGATGCGCGCGACCGTCAGCCCCGGACAGCCCTGGAGCGCTCGCTCGACGGCGTCCGCCAGCGCCGCCTCGTGGTGGCTCACCGACGGGATCGCCAGCAGGTCGGCGGTGATACCGGCCGGTCCCCGCCCGAGGTCCAGCTCGGTCACGGGGCGACCCCGTGCTCACGAAGGATGTCGTTCAGCTGTGCCTTGTCGTGCCGCTGGCCGGGCGTGAGGCGCCTGATCACAAGGGCGCACGGCAGGAAGAACTCGCCGCCGGGAAACGTCCGCCGTCTCGACGCCTGCACCACGACCGACCAGGGAGGAACGTGACCCCGGGTCAGCTCATCGCCACTCTCCGCGTCGACAACAGGGATGGACGGGTTCAGGATCACCCCTTCACCCAGGACGGCGCCCTGCCCGATCCGGGCACCCTGGGTCACCATGCTGCGGGACCCGACCATGACGTCGTCCTCGATCACGACCGGCGCCGCCTGGGCAGGCTCGAGGACACCTCCGATGCCCACGCCGCCCGAGAGATGGACCCGCGCCCCGATCTGGGCACAGGAACCGACCGTCGCCCAGGTGTCCACCATCGTGTCCTCCCCGACATGGGCCCCGATGTTCACGTAGCTGGGCATGCAGATGACGCCGGGCGCCAGGTACGAACCCCACCGAGCCGATGCTCCCGGGACCACCCGGACACCGCCGGCCCGGAACGACCGCTTCAAGGGCAGCTTGTCCTCGAACTCGAACGGCCCGACCTCAATCGTCTCCATGGCCCGGAGCCGGAACAACAACAAGATGGCCTGCTTCAGCCACTGGTGGACGACCACCTGGTCGGTGGCGGGATCGATCTCGGCCACCCGCGCGCTCCCGGCGTCGAGCAGGCCGATCGCCTCGGTGACCACCTCGAGGGCGTCGGTGTCCCGTGGCGTGAGCTCGGGCGCCCGGACCCACAGCTCTTCGATGCGTGCGCGGAGGTCGGCCATGGCCAGACCCTACCAACGGGCCCCACCAACGGGAACCACCGGGCGGTTCGAGCCGGCCACCCCCCACGGCCGGTGGCAGCCTGGCTTCTTTCCGACGGCTCGTGGCCCCCTCAGCCCGCCTACCGGCGAGCCAGGCGCTGCGCGACGAGCTCGAGCCGCTCCGTCGGCTGGACCACCGCGATGCGCACGTGTCCAGCCCCGTCGGCGCCGTAGAGCTCACCGGGACTGGTGAGGATGCCCGCGGTCTCGACGAGCTCCCGGGCGGCGTGCCATCCGCCCCCTCCGCCGGCGGGATCGGGGTCCACGGGAACCCACAGGTAGAAGCCTCCGTCGGGCATGGTCGCCGGGAACCCCGCGCCTCGCAACGCCGCGGCCAGGAGCTCCAGCCGCTCCCGGTAGAGCGACCGCTGGACCTCCACGTGGACATCGTCGTCGAGCGCCACCGCCACGGCGGCCTGCACCGGTCCAGGCACCATGAGCCCGCCGTGACGACGGACGTCGGCCAGGTACTGGACGATCGAGGGATCGCCGGCGAAGAAGCCGGCCCGCAGACCTGCCAGATTGGACCGCTTCGAGAGCGAGTGGACAGCCACCACGCCGTCCACGCCGGCGGAGAGCACCGTCCGGCCGGGGCCGTTCCACGTGAACTCCACGTAGCACTCGTCGGAGAACACCGGAATGCCCCGTTCCCGCCCCCACCGGGCAATGCCGTCGAGGTCGCTCAGGGAGCCCGTCGGGTTGGCCGGTGAGTTCACCCACAACAGAAGCGCACGGGCCGCATCGGCCTCGGAGACCCCTCCGAGGTCCAACCCGCCGCCGGGCGCCTCGGGCACCACCACCGTCCGGCACCCGGCAAGGAGCGCCCCCATCTCGTAGGTGGGGTACGCCACCGCCGGCACGAGCACCGTATCGCGCTCCGGCTCCCGCAGCCGCAGGAAGTGCGGGGTGGAGGCCACGAGCTCCTTCGTGCCGACACAGGCGGCGACCTCCAGGTCCGGATCGAGGGTCACACCGAAACGCCGCGCCATCCATCGGACGGCCGCCTCCCGCAGCAGACGCGAGCCGGAAGCCGTGGGATAGCCCCGCTCGGCCCCCGACGAGCCGAGCACGGTGACCACCTCGGGCGGGGGCGGGTCGCATGGCGTCCCCACCGAGCAGTCGACTGGACCTCCCGACCCCCGCCTCCCAGCGTCCCCGGGCCCCTTCCCGAAATACTCGACGGCCACGGCGCCCAGCGCCGCCACCCGGTCGTAGGGGTACGGCGGGGGCACGAACCGGGAACGAGCCGTGGGACCGTCGGCGCTCATCGGTTCGGGATCCCAGACGGACCGGTGACGCTCACGACGCCACGAACTCCGAGAACCGAGCCCGGCCCACGTCGTCGAGCACCACCGTGAGCGACGTCGACTCCTCACCGGGATGCTCCCCGACGATCTCACCTTCCCGGTGCACCGCGGCGAGCACGTCGCCCCGGGACCACGGGATCACCAGCTCGACGACGCGATCAGCCACCCGGAGCCGGTCGGCCAGCGCCGCCTGGAGATCGTCGATGCCCTCACCCGTACGCGCTGCCACCCGGACCAGGTTCGGATAGAGCGTGGCCAGGCGATCGACCCGGTGGGCGGCGCCGGCGTCTCTACCCACCGCATCGGACTTGTTCACGACCAGGAGCTCGGGAACCGAAGAGGCGCCGATCTCCACGAGGACCGCCCTCACGGCGTCGATCTGCCCCTCGAGGTCGGACGCCGACCCGTCGACGACGTGGACGACGAGGTCGGCCTCCCGCACCTCGTCGAGCGTCGAGCGGAATGCCTCGACGACCTGGTGCGGGAGGCGCCGGACGAACCCGACGGTATCGGTCACGAGCACCGTCTCGCCGCCGGGGAGCGGGAGCTGCCTGGTCCGGGGGTCGAGCGTCGAGAACAGCCGGTTGGCCACCAGGACGTCGGCGGAGCACAACCGGTTCAACAGGGTCGACTTCCCGGCGTTCGTGTACCCGACCAGGGTGACGGTGCGCTGTCGGGACCGGCCCCGGGCTCGGCGCTGGGTCCGCCGGGTCCGGTCGAGGTCCGAGAGCTCCGCCTCCAGCCGGGACATGCGCTGGAGGAGACGACGGCGATCGACCTCGAGCCGAGTCTCCCCGGGTCCTCGGGTGCCGATCCCACCACCCTGCTGGCTGAACGTCCGGCCCCTGCCGCGCAGGCGTGGGAGCCGGTACTGCAAGAGGGCCAGCTCCACCTGGGCCTTACCCTCCGGTGACCGGGCGTTCTGGGCGAAGATGTCGAGGATCACCGCCGTCCGGTCGATCGCCGTTCGCCCGAGCAGGCGTTCGAGGTTCCGCTGCTGAGCAGGCTGGAGATCGGCGTCGAACACCACCGTGTCGGCATCGACGGCCGAGCACACGGCCAGGAGCTCCTCCGCCTTCCCGCGCCCGATGAGGGTGGCCGGATCGGGATGGTCCCGGCGCTGTACCACTCGCTCGTGGACGACCGCCCCCGCCGTCTCGACCAGGAGCGCCAGCTCGTCCAGCCCCGCTTCGGTCTCCTCGACGCGGCCCGGGGGCAGGGTGACGCCCACGAGCACGATGCGCTCCGGCCGCTCACGGGAGATGAGCGTGTCGGTGAACGCCGACACCGGCCCGCTCACCGGCGCACCACCGGTCGCGTCGCGGCCAGGAGCACCGCGGTATCGACGGAAAGGTCGGCCACCCGCCACGCCGGGCCCTCCAGCCAGGCGTGGTCGTCGAGGGTCACCTCCAGTGGTCCGCCGGGGTTCACGACGGTCACGCGCCTCCCGACCAGTCCCCAGGCGTGGGCGGCGGCGGCGGCGGCGCAGCTCCCCGTGCCACATGCCAGGGTCTCACCCACACCTCGCTCGTAGACCCTGAGGGTGATCTCGTCGGAACCCGGTACGACGGCGACGAACTCCACGTTGATCCCCGCCGCGAACGCCCCCTGGAGACCCCGGCCGACCTCCACCACGTCGACGGAAGCCGGGTCGGGACCGAGGAGCACCAGGTGGGGGTTCCCCATGTCAACCGTGCGGGCCCGCCGATCGGCGAAGTGCTGCGGTTGATCGGGCCCGAGCGACGGGGCACCCATATCGACGGACACCCGGGCGCCGCCATCCTGGCCCCCGGCTCGGTACTCGACGCGCCGTGGACCGGCATCGGTCGCCACCGTGAAGGACGGGGGGGTGACCATCCCGGCGTCCACCGCCGCCTGGGCCAGGCACCGGATCCCGTTCCCGCTCATCTCGGCACGCGAGCCGTCGGCGTTGAAGAGCTCCATCGCCACGTCACAGCCTCCCCGGCCGGGGAGGAGATGCAGCACTCCGTCGGCCCCGACACCGAACCGGCGGTCGCACAGTGCCCGTGCCAGATCGGCGCCGATCTCGGCACGCCCGTCGGGATCGGTGACCACCAGGAAGTCGTTGCCGGCGCCGTGGTGCTTCGACAGCTGCATCTCCCGCATCTCCCCGTTCACGAGCACCGCTCCACTCTGACACGCGGCCGGCTCTGGTGAACACAGCCGGCCGTACCCGGACACGGCCCGGACGCCATGACGTCCAGGATCTGCCCGGCCGGGTCGCCGCGACCGTCGAGCCACACGATGCGGGGATCACGCCGGAACCAGGCCCACTGCCGGCGGGCGAACGCCCTCGTCCGACGGACCGCCTCGTCCCTCGCCTCGGCCAGGCTCGTCCTCCCCGCCAGATGGTCGAGGAGCTCCCGGTAGCCGAGTGCCTGCCGGGCGGTCCTGGCGATCCCGTCGGGCCGATCGGCCAGCGCCCGGACCTCAGCCAGGAGCCCGGCGTCGAGCATGGCGTCGAACCGCTCGGCGATGCGCCGGTCCACCGCCTCCCGGTCGTAGGTGATCCCGAAGAGCCGACACCCGGTGGGTGGGTAGGCACCCAGGCCGGGGCCGTAGGAGGAGAACGGCCTGCCCGATCCGATCGAGACCTCCAGGGCCCTGACGAGGCGGCGGCGGTTCGACGGTTCGATCCGCGACGCGGCGACCGGGTCGATGGCAGCCAACCGGCGGTGGAGCGATGCCTGCGCGCCGGCCAGCGCGTCGGCACCGGCCCGCCCCGCCACCTCCAGCTCCGCCTCGAGCGCGGCCGACAGGTCCGGGAAGCGGGGAGGGAAGTCCAGTCCGTCGACCACCGATCGGAGATAGAGCCCGGTGCCGCCGACGAGCAGCGCCTGGTTGCCGCGGGCACCGATCGCGGCCAACGCCCGCCGCGCCAGCGTTTGGTACTGCCGGACCGTGAACTCGTGCCCTGGATCGGCCACGTCGGTCAGATGCACCCTCACCCCGCGCCGCTCCGCCCCCACCAGCTTGGTGGTCCCGATGTCCATGTACCGGTAGACCGCCATCGAGTCGACGGAGACGAGCTCCACCTCCGCCTCGGCACCGGGCCCGGTCGGCCCCGGCAACGACCGCACCCGCTGTCGACCGAACCGCCGGGCGATGTCGAGCGCCACGTCGGACTTCCCCGATGCGGTCACGCCGACGACCGCCACCGGAGGTGCGCCGGGAGGTACCGCCACCGGAGGTGCGCC
>JAKADK010000011.1:35666-53783 GCA_021820665.1 Actinomycetes bacterium
ACCGCCACCGGAGGTGCGCCGGGAGGTACCGCCACCGGAGGTGCGCCCGTTCTCCCGCCCACCGGGGAACCCGTCACGACTGCCATCCCGCGGGATCAGCCGGCGGCAACCGGAATGCGGACCTTGTGTCGCGGGCGGCACGTCACGGTGACCAGCTCACCCGAGAGATGGTGTGGGGCCGCCCCGGTGACGCGGACCGTCGCGAAGGACCCGGGAGAGATCCGCCGGCCATCGGGCACCGGGAAGTGCACCAGCTTGTTCTGGGTCGTCCGGCCGGTCGTGACGGTCGCGTCCCGCTTGGAGGGGCCCTCCACGATCACCTCCTCTACCCGCCCGACCCGGTCCTGATGCGCCGCCAGGGCCGACCGTTCCACCACCGCCCGCAGCCGGGCGAACCGGTCGGCCATCTCGTCGGGCGGGACGAAGGCATCGGACATCGCTGCCGCCCGCGTCCCGGGTCGCGGCGAGAAGAGGAAGGTGTACGCGCTGTCGTAGCGGGCTTCGGCCACCACCTCCAACGTCTCTTCGAAGTCGTCGGCGCTCTCCCCGGGAAAACCCACGATGAGGTCCGTCGTGACCGCCAGGTCGTCGACGGCACGGCGGGCCGCCGCCAACCGCTCCAGGTAGCGGGCCGCCGTGTAGCCCCGGCGCATGGCCGACAGGACCCGGTCGCTCCCCGACTGCAGTGGGAGGTGCAGATGGTTGCAGACCGCCGGGGTCTCCGCCATGGCTGCCACGGTCTCGGGCCGGAGGTCCTTCGGGTGAGGGCTCGTGAACCGCACCCGCCGGATCCCCTCCACGGCGCCGACGGCCCGCAGGAGTTCGGCGAAGAGCGGTCGCCTCCGAGTCAGGTCACGACCGTACGAATTGACGTTCTGACCGAGGAGCGTGACCTCGGTCACCCCGCGCCCTGCCAGGGTACGCACCTCGTCGACGAGCTCGTCGACGGGGCGGGAGACCTCGGGCCCGCGCACGGCCGGCACGATGCAGAACGAGCAGGAGTTGTCGCAACCGCTCTGGATGGTGACCCACGCCGCGTACGGGAGCTCGCGGACCGCCGCAAGGGCCAGGTGCGCCGACTCGGTTGCCTCGCCCACCCCGGCCGGGGCATCGGGAACCTCCATGACCGGACCGGAGCGCGCCGCCTCGGCCAGCAGCGCCGGGAGCCGGGCCAGGTTGTGCGTGCCGAAGACGACGTCGACATGACCGGCCCGCTCCTGGATCTGTCCACCCACCATCTGGGCGAGACAGCCGCCGACGGCGACTTGCATGCCGGGGCGCTCCCTGCGGGCCGCCTTCACGTTCCCCAGATGACCGTAGAACCGGTTGTCGGCGTTCTCCCGGATCGCGCACGTGTTGAACACGACGACGTCGGCGTCCTCCACGCCGGCGGCGGCCACCATCCCTTCGGCGGCGAGGAGCCCGGCCAGACGTTCCGAGTCGTGCTCGTTCATCTGGCATCCGTAGGTGACGATGGCAAAGCGCCGCGGCTCCTGCCCTGCCGCCGCCTCCCCTGCACGAGGGGCGCCCGTCCCGTCCGTGTCCACCCGACCAGGATAGGGCCGTCCCGTCAACGCGGGGACTGCTCCGGGCTTCCCGGCGCCCCGGCATCGGGGAAGGCCGCCTCCACCACCGTGTGGATGCCGCCCCGTACCAACCAGTCCGTGGTGATGGTCATGGTCCGGGGCTCGAGCAGCGCGACCAGGTCGCCGAGCAACCGGTTGGTCACGTCCTCGTGGAAGGCTCCGACGTCGCGGTAGCTCCACAGGTAGAGCTTCAGGGACTTCAGCTCCACGATCGACCGCCCCGGCTCGTAGTCGATCGTCACCGTCGCGAAGTCCGGCTGTCCGGTCATGGGGCAGACGCACGTGAACTCCGGTGTCTCGCACCGCACCCGATAGCGACGTCCGGGATGGGGGTTGTCCAGCGCCACGAGCGCGCCAACCCGTGCGCTGCCCGGCCCCGAGGGCTTCGCTGCCGGCCGGGACGGGTCGGTCCCCTCCGTCACCCCGGACCGATCCCGACAGCTTGGCTGCCGGCACCGGGCTCCGGGCCGTCCGTCGCCCCTGCCGTGCCGCCGACCTGCCACGCCGGCGGGCGCTCCCGCCACAGGTCCGTCGCGCCGTCCCGATCGACGACCAGTCCGTGGAGGTCGGGCCGGAGCAGCAAAGCGGTCCCGGGAACGTCCGCTTCGGCCAGGGCGGCCTTCGCCGCCGCCTGGACGGCCGCCCCCTGGGCGCTTCGGCAGATCCCCACCAACGACGGCCCGGCGCCGGACCAACACGTCGCCAACGCGCCACCGGCGGAAAGACGGGCGAGCAGCTTCGGCGCCTCGGGGAAGAGCGGGCTGCGGTAGTCCTGGTGGAGGCGGTCCTCGGTCGCCTCGGGCACCAGGAGCCGACTATCGGCCAGTCCGGCCAGGAGCAACGCCATCCTCCCCAGGTTGAACGCCGCATGGTCACGGCTGACCTCGCGAGGCAGGACCTGACGGGCCTTCGCCGTGGAGAGGGTCACCTCCGGGACGATCACCACGAACACCAGGGAGACGTCCAGTGGCAGCTTCGCCACCTGCACTCCCCCGCGGACCGTCGCCGCCGCGACGAGCCCGCCGATGACCGACGCCGCGGCGTTGTCCGGGTGGCCGTCGACACGGGTGGCGACGGCGAGCGGGTCGCTCGACCCGGCGGCGGCGGCGGCGGCGGCGGCCAGCGCCGCCGAGGATCCGAGGCCCCGGGCGATGGGGATCTCGGAGCGCACGGTGATGGCCATCCGGTCGTGGCCGGCCACGTCGATCGCCACACGGGCCGCCAGATGGGACGGGTCGTCGACCAGCCCGGCCCCCTCCCCCTCCGACCGGACGATCAGCCGGCTGGCCGGCTCGATCTCGACCTCGACGTAGCGGTCAAGCGCCACGGCCAGGGTGTCGAAGCCGGGGCCGAGGTTGGCCGAGGACGCGGGGGCACGAGCACGCACCTCGTCAGGGTAGCCGCCCCGGCGCGCCACGGGAGAGCCGTCCGCCACCGTCCGCGTCCAGGACCGTGCCCGGCTCAGCGCCCGTCGAGCTCCTCGGGGGTCATGAGGACGTCGCGTGCCCGGGATCCCTCGGACGGGCCTACGATGCCGCGGCGCTCCATGAGGTCCATGAGCCGCCCGGCTCGCGCGAACCCCACCCGCAGCTTCCGCTGGAGCATCGACGTGGAACCGAGGTTGGACCGCACGACCAGTTCGATGGCCTGGTCGAGGAGCGGGTCCCCGTCGTCCCCGTCGCCGGCATTCCTGTCGCCGGCGACGGGGTCGGCCCCGTCGATGCCCGACACGATCTCCAGGGACCGTTGACGCTTCCAGTGGGCGACGACGGCGCGCACCTCGGACTCGTCCACCCACGGGCCCTGAAGCCGTTGCGGGACCGACGACGAGGCGGTGAGCAGCAGCATGTCTCCCCGGCCGATCAGCCGTTCCGCTCCCGGCTGGTCCAGGATCACCCTGCTGTCCGCCAGAGACGACACGGAGAACGCCATCCGGGACGGGACGTTCGCCTTGATCACCCCGGTGATCACGTCGACCGATGGGCGCTGGGTGGCGAGGACGAGATGGATGCCGACTGCCCGCGCCATCTGGGCAATGCGGCACACGGACTCTTCGACGTCACGAGCGGCCACCATCATCAGGTCGTTCAACTCGTCGACCACGATGAGCACGAACGGGAGCCGCTGGTAGCGGCGAGCCGGCTCGTCCTCGCCGATGGCACCGTCTTCGTCGGCCACCTCGCCGCCGTCGCCCCTGTGGGATGGCAACCCGGTGGACACCCGATAGGCGGCCTCGTGGTCGTCCAGCTCACCCCGATCGAACGCCAGGTTGTAGCCGGTGACGTCCCGCATGCCGACCTCGGCCAGCAGGTCGTAGCGGCGCTCCATCTCCTTCACTGCCCAGGCCAACGCGTTGGCCGCCTTCTTCGGGTCCACGACCACCTGCGTGAGGAGATGGGGCAGGTCGTTGTACTGGCCCAGCTCCACCCGCTTCGGGTCCACCAGGATCAGCCGCACCTGGTCGGGGGTCGAGCGCATCAGGATGGAGGTGAGGATGGAGTTGATGCACGAGGACTTCCCCGACCCCGTGGCCCCCGACACCAGGACATGGGGCATCTCGGCCAGGTTGGCCATGACGGGCCGTCCGGCGATGTCCCGCCCGAGGGCCACCTCGAGCGGATGGTGGGCTGCAGCGGCCTGCGGCGAGTGCAGGATGTCCCCCAGGGCCACGAGCTGGCGCCGCCGGTTCGGGACCTCCACCCCGATGGCGGACTTTCCCGGGATCGGGGCGAGGATCCTGACGTCGGGCGACGCCATGGCATAGGCGATGTCCTTCGACAGGGAGGTGACCCGCGCCACCTTGACGCCCGGCCCCAGCTCGAGCTCGTACCGGGTGACCGTGGGACCCACGGTCTGCCCGACCAACCGGGTGTCGACCCCGTGGGCCGCCAGCGCCGCTACCAGCGCTCCGCCCGCCGATGCCACCTCGCGCTCGTCCACGGCCAGGGGCTTGGACCTCCGGAGGAGCGACCGGGGCGGGAGCCGCCAATCGCCGACGGCCGGTCCCAACCGCATCTCCAGCTGCTCCGTCCGGTCGCCCGGCGGCTTCCTACCACCGCGACCGGTGGTCGGCGCCGGGAACAGGCCGGTCGCCGGCTCCACCGGATCGACCACCGGATCGACCACCGGATCGACCAGGTGGGCATCGGCCGCCGCACGTCCACCTCCGCGAGCGGCCGCGAGACCATCCCCCGGGAGACCGTCTCCCGTCCCGTCGAGCACCGTCCCGTCGAGCGGGGGCGAGCCGAACGGATCCGTGGGCGGGTCGGCGGCCGCAATGGTGGCCAGGCCCACGTTGTCCCGGTCAGCCCGGTCAGCCCGGTCACCTCGAGCCCAGGCGGCCGCCCGGCGACCGGCACCGGCCAAGGTGAGGACGGCACGGCGCAAGGACACCCCGGTGAAGACGACCGTGCCGGCGACCATCACGGCGACCAACACGATCCCCGCCCCGAACGCTCCCAGGCCGGCGCGCAGCGAGTTCCCGGTGGCGACACCGAGCCATCCCCCGGCGCCGGCGAGCCTGCCCGTCGAGGCGGAGAGCCCGGGCGCGCCACCGAGGAGCGCCGCTAGCCCGGACACCGACACCAGTGCCAGCACGGCTCCGAGCACGGCCCGCACCGGATCCCGACCCGTCCTCGGCGGCTCCGTCGAGCCGTCCTGGCGGCGCCCGGCGATCACCACCACGGCCACCGCCCCGAACGCCAGCGGGACCACGAACCGGCCCCAGCCGACCAGCACCCCGGTCGCCAGCCTGATCCCCCGCCCGGCCGGGCCCAACGAGCCGGCGTAGAGCGCCAATCCGGCCAGCACCGCCACGGTGAGGAGGGCAACGCCCCACAGATCGGACGCGTGCGAGCGGAGGACCCGCCGCAGCCCACCGGAACGCTGCGTCCCCTGGCCCTCGCCGCCCGGTCCACCGGCCCGCCCACCACTCCTGGTCCGGGTCGGCGGGCGGCCCTTCGCCGCGGCGGGCTGCCGCCCGACGTCGCGACGGGGCGAGCGCGTGGTGCCGGTGGTCACAGTGGTGCCGAGATTACTCGGCGCCAGCGGCATCTCGGGTGGATGCTCAGACGGTGACGATCACGGGGACGATCATCGGGCGCTGACGGGTCCGGGCCCCGACCACCCGTCCCAGCGCCTTGCGCGCCACCCGGTTCAACGTCTCGTGGTCGTGCCCGTCGCCGGCCAGGGCCTTGGCCAACGCCTCGCTGACCAGGAGCGCAGCCTCGGCGAACAGCGCCTCGCTGTCGGCGTCGTACGCCCATCCCCTGGCGATCAGCTGCGGCTCGCCCACCACTTCGCGACGGCGCTGGTCCACCGTGGCCACGACCATGATCACCCCCTCCTCGGAGAGGACCCGCCGGTCGCGCAGCACCCCGTGGCCGATGTCGCCGACCGAGCTGCCGTCGACGTAGAGATACCCCCCCGGCACCTCGCCGTCCCGGTGAAGACCGGCGGCGTCGAGACGGACGGCGTCACCGTCCTCGCAGAGCATCACCCGGTCGTCGGCCATGCCCATCGTGGCCGCCAGGCGGGCGTGGTTGGCCATGTGCCGGTACTCCCCGTGGACGGGAATGAGGTAGTCGGGGTGCACCACCGACAGGAGCGTGGCCAGCTCACCCTGACGGGCATGGCCGCTCACGTGGACGGCCTCGACCCCGGAATGGACGACCTCCACTCCCCTGCGGTGCAGCCCATCGATCACGCGACCGACCGACCACTCGTTGCCCGGGATCGGATGGGCGCTGATCACCACCACGTCGTCAGGTCGGAGGGTGAAGAAGCGGTTCTCCCCGCTCGCCAGGCGGGACAACGCCGACATCGGCTCCCCCTGGGACCCGGTGGAGATCACGCACACCTGGCCCGGCGGGAGCGAGTCCACCGTCTCCACGTCCACCAGCGCGTCGTCGGGGATCTGGAGCACCCCGAGCCGGCGGGCAAGGGCCACGTTCTTCTGCATCGACCGGCCCAGGGTGGCCACCTTACGGCCACCGGCCAGGGCGGCGTCGGCGACCTGCTGGATGCGATGGATGTGGCTGGCGAAGCACGTCACGACGAACCGGCGGCCCGGGCGCTCCATGAAGACCTTGCGGAGGGTGACCCCGACCGTCGACTCCGACGGCGTGAACCCGGGCTCCTCGGCGTTCGTGGAGTCGGCGAGGAGCAACCGCACACCCGGGTCCGAGGCCAGCGCGCCCATCCGGGCCAGGTCCGTCCGACGACCGTCCACCGGATGGAGGTCGATCTTGAAGTCGCCGGAGTGCAGGACCACCCCCTGGGGGGTGTGGAAGACGGTGGCGAACGCGTGGGGCACCGAGTGGGTCACGGGGATGAACTCCACGTCGCACGGGCCGATCCGGCGGCGCTCGCCGTCGTGCACCACGACGAAGTCGGCCCGGCCCGCCAGGCCCGCCTCGTCGACGCGGTTCCGGGCCAGCCCAAGGGTCAGCTCACTGCCGTAGACGGGAACCGCCAGGTCCCGGAGCAGATAGGCCAGGCCACCGGTGTGGTCCTCGTGTCCGTGCGTCAGGATGACACCGTCGACCCGGTCGGCCCGCTCTCGCAGGTACGACAGGTCGGGCAGCACGAGGTCGACGCCGGGCATGTCGGGATCGGGGAACATGATGCCGATGTCGAGAACGAGGATGCGTCCGTCGACCTCGATGCACGCGCAGTTGCGACCGATCTCGCCAAGACCCCCGAGGAAGGCGATGCGGACGGGAGCGGGGCCGCCCTTGGCGGGGCCGCCGGCCGCCTTCGCCTTCTCTCCCGCCGCCCTGCCGCCCTTGGCGGGGCCGCCGGCCGCCTTCGCCTTCTCTCCCGCCGCCCTGCCGCCCTTGGCGGGGCCGCCGGCCGGTCCACCCGGCGCATCCTGGCCAGGGTCGCCCCGGCGCGGCCGCCTGGCCCCTTGGCGGGGTCCCTCCCCGGGTTCAGGCAACGGACTGCCTGGCGCCGTGGCTTGCCCCGAGGATCTCCGGTCGCACCGCGCTCAGCCGGTCGAGCACCATCGCTGCCTCCTCGTCCAGGGCGACCGGTGCCGGCGGGTGGGGCAAGCGGCACTGGCCGACCGCCAGACCGAGCGCCCGGCACATGGCCTTCGCCGGCACCGGGTTGGGATGGTCGGCGGTCGACTGGAACCGGTACGACTCGTCCAACGCGGCGTTCACCGCCCTCGCCTCGTCCACCGCCCCCTCCCGGAACGCCCGGATCATGCGCCCGAAGGCCGCCCCGGCCCAATGGGCGGCCACGCTGATCACGCCGACACCCCCCACGGAGAGGATCGGCAGGGTCAGCGCATCGTCCCCGCTATAGACGTCGAAGCCCTCCGGGCATGCCGCCGCCACCCGAGCTGCCCCGGCCACGTCGCCGGTGGCGTCCTTCAGCCCGACGATGGTGGTCGCCTCGCGTGCCAACGTGACGATCTGGTCGGTGCCGATCCGCCGGCCGGTCCGGACGGGGATGTCGTAGAGCACGATCGGCAGGTCGCTGGCCTGGGCGATGGCCCGGAAGTGGGCGGCGATCCCGGCGGGCGAGGGTCGGTTGTAGTACGGCGTGACGACGAGGAGCCCGGCCACGCCGGTCGCCGCCGCTCTCCTGGTGAGGCCCACCGAATGGGCGGTGTCGTTGCTCCCGGTGGCAGCGAGGACGGGAATGGACACCTGGGATGCCACCGCCTCGAACAGGTCGAGCTTCTCCTGGTCGGAGAGGACCGGGCCCTCTCCGGTGGTGCCGGCGAGGACGAGGGCGTCGGACCCGTGGGACTCCAGGTGACGCGCCAGCTCCACCGCCCGGTCAAGGGCCAAGGCACCCCCCTCGTCGAACGGGGTGACCATCGCAGTCACCACCGATCCGAACCGGGCACTCACCACGGAGCGGCGTCCGGTCGGCGCTGCGGGGGGTACGCGTCCATCGTGGGCCACGCTACCAGGGACCCGCCGGCGTCCCCACACCACCGTGGTCCGCCGGACCACGGCACCGCGGACCCCCGGCCCGCTACGAGGACGCGACCCGGTCCTTCGGCGGCACGGACGCCAGGGCGTCGTACTCCTCGGAGGTATCGGTCCACGACTCGAACTCGATGACACCCAGCTCGGTGAACTTCGTCCGCAGCCACCCGTCGGCCGCGTCGAGCAGGCCCAGCTTCTTGCAGTTGGGGACGATCTTGGAGAACAGCAGGGCCTGGAAGGCTCCTCGCTCGGGAGACTGGAGCAACACGGGGATGACCAGCTTCGGGTCCACCCCCATGCGATCCCACACCTCTTGCTGCAAGAAGCGGTCGCGCATCCGGACGGCGGCCTCGAACGCGAACTCCTGGCGCTCACGGATCTCGGCGGCAGGCAGTTCCTGGTAGTACTCCTGCAGGCTCAGCACCCCGAAGGCCACGTGCCGGGCTTCGTCGGCCATCACGTAGCGGAGCAGCGTCTTCAACAGCGGATCCCCGGTCATCTGGTGCATGAAGCCGAACGCCGCCAGCGCCAGGCCCTCGACCATGATCTGCATCCCGAGGTACGTCATGTCCCAGCGGGAGTCAGCGATGATGTCGTCGAGGAGCATCCGGAGATGGCCGTTGATCGGGTAGTGACCCGACAGCTTCTCGTCCAGGTACTTGGCGAACACCTCGACATGGCGAGCCTCGTCCATCACCTGGGTGGCGGCATAGTACTTGGCGTCGATCCACGGCACGGACTCGACGATCTTGGCCGTGCACACCAGGGCGCCCTGCTCACCGTGCATGAACTGCGAGAGCGTCCAGTTCTGGCTCTCTACCCCGAAGCGGAGCCATTCCTTGTCCGTCCAGCTCGTGAGGGGCGTCCCGGTGAGGTCGAACCCGGCGCTGAACCCGCCCGTGGCCTCGGCGGTGGCGAGGACCAGCTTCTCCTGGTCGACATCGGTGTCCCACGGCAGATCCGTCTCACCGTTCCACTGGGCAGACTTCGCCTTCTCGTAGAGCTTCGTCAGCTTCGGACGGGCGCCCTTCTCGTAGTTCCACGTGAAGGTGGAGTCGTAGTCCGAGTGCACCCGGTGCTGCCCGCTCGACTCCTCGGTCCCGATGACCGACAGGATCGCCTCGTAGTCGTCGATCTCGGCTCGGCCGATCATTGCCTCGGTGCTGCGCATCTCTGGTGTCATCACAGACTTCCCTTCTGTCGTTGCTCCGGTCGGTGTTCCCCGTTAGGGGTGCCCGCCGCACCTGACGTGCCGCCCCGGCCGCCTGCGCCGGGCCCGCCACGCGGCCCGAATGCCACCGTCAGGTCGATCGGTGCATCGGGATCGGCCACGCGCAGGGCCCGCACACCGGGGAGGACGAACGTCTCGACCACGTGGCGGGCGGCGACGGGATCGGAGAGGCGGATCCCCGGCGCCGGGTCGACCAGGTACGAGAGCACGATCCGCACCCCCCACTCCGCGATGCGCCGGGCCTCTTCCATGCTCATCCACCGGGCCAGGTAGGGCGCGACGAACCCAGTGGCCACGGCCAGCAGCTCGTCACAGGCATCGAAGGCCAGGCGCCGGAGCACGACCTCAGGCTCGTAGGCGAGCAGGTAGCCGATGGCCTGGTGCTCCTCGAGGAACCGGCTGGAGCCGGCGATGCCGGCCACCAAGACCTCGGTGAGGTCCTCCGCCTCGCCCATCTCCACCCCGATCGCCGAGAACAGCCGGGCCATCTCCGTGTCGGACACCGCGGCCAGCACGGCGTCCTTTCCTCCGGGGAAGACGCGGTAGATCGTGGCCCGGGACACGCCCGCCTCTCCGGCCACGTCGTCGACCGTGGTCTTCGAGATGCCGTGGCGGGCGATGCACCGCAGCGCGGCCCCGACGATCGTGGTCCGTTGGGTCTGGCCAGTGCTCCCCGGCGAGCCGGACGAGCCGCCGGCGCCGGACGAGCCGGTCCACGGCCGGCGCGGGAACGCGAGCTGTGGTCCTCGGGCTTCGACGCTCTCCATCCCCCCGGCCGGCACAACGGGACGATAAGCCACTCAGTGTCTCATTGTCAACAGCAGGCAGGCCCCGCCGGTCTCCCTCGGGCGTCAGGACTGCGCCTCGTCGGACTGCGCCTCGTCGGACAGCGTCTCGTCGGACTACGCCTCGTCGGCCGGGGGCTCGGGTCCGACCACGATCCCCGGGAGAAGCTCCGTGCGCACCAGCTCGCGCACCTCGGTCCGATCGGTCAGGTCCCACCGGCCCGGTGACGCGATGTAGGAGAGCACCATCCGGGCCAGGAAGTCCGCCGCCTCGGCCTCGTCCACCCCGTCGGCGATCCCGTGGCGTCGGATATAGGGGACCAGGAACGCCGCGATCACGCCCCGGATCCGGCTGGACTCAACCGTGATCTTCGGCAGCAGGACGTCCGGGTCCGTCTGCACCACCCGCTGGAACACCTCGTGGTGGACGAGAGACTCCCGGGCGAGCATGATCCCTCGCTCCATGACCTCCTCGAGGCTGGCGGCGTCACGCACCTCTTCGTAGAGCCGACCGAAGAACTGGGTGAACTCCCAGGCGATCACCTGCTGGATGAGCTCGTCCCTGCCCCCAGGGAAGTAGCGGTAGACCGTGGCCCGGGACACGCCGGCGCAGCGGGCCGTGTCCTCGACGGTCGTCTTGGCCAAGCCCCACCGGGCCACGCACGAGTAGGCGGCCTCGAGGACCCTGGCCCGCATGTTCCCCCTCACGGCGAGGCGCTCGGCTCCCCGCTCAGGGATCGAGCCCGAGCAGGGTGTCGATGCCGACGGTCAGTCCCGGCCGGCCGGCCACGGAGCCGATCGCCAGGAGGACGCCGTCCATGAACGCCACCCGGTCGAGGGCGTCGTGCCGGATCGTGAGCGTCTGGCCGCGGGACCCGAACAGCACCTCCTGGTGGGCGACGGACCCAGGGAGCCGGACCGAGTGGAGCCGGACCCCACCCGGTCCCGGACCGCCGCGCGCTCCTTCGACGGCCCAGGTCACCGTGGCGTCGGGAGGGAACGGCGCGGCGCCCCGGTCCCGACGGGCGGCGGAGACGAGCGCCGCCGTCTGGACCGCCGTGCCCGACGGAGCGTCCTCTTTCTCCCCGCGGTGCCGTTCGACGATCTCCACCCCGTCGAACCAGGGGGCTGCCAGGGCCGCGAACCGCATCATCAGCACCGCGCCGATCGCGAAGTTGGCCGCCAGCACGCAGTTGGGCGTACCGGCGGCGGGTCCGGCGAACCACCGACGGATGTCCGAGAGGTCCTCCTCGGTGAACCCGGTGGTGCCCACGACGGCATGCACCCCGGCGGCGGCGCAGTGCTCCAGCGACGTCAGGGCGGCGTCCCGGCGCGTGAAGTCGACGGCGACCTCCGCTCCCGCTGCCAGGAGGGTGGTCACGTCGGAGCCGACCACGAGTGCCCCCGCCCCTGTGGCACGGCCACCTCCGACCACGTCGCCGAGCGGGACGCCGGCGAAACGGGGATCGACGGCGGCGACGAGCTCCATCCCGTCGACACCATCCACGGCCCGGCACACCTCCGCCCCCATGGCCCCGCCGGCCCCGATCACTCCAACGCGCACCGGGTCACCCTACCGCCGTGCGGGCATGGCCGGCGGCGCTCAGCCCAGTCCGAGGGCGGCGGCGTCGAAGTCCGAGGCGTCGAACGGCCCCACGACCGACAGGACCCGCGGCGCTGCCGCCAGCTCGGCGGCGACGGCGCGGACCTCGTCCAGCGTCACCGACCCCACGCGGGCGACGACCTCCTCCACTTCGCGGACCTCCCCGTGGAGCAGCAGGCTCGCTCCGATCCGCCCCATGCGCGCCCCAGAGTCCTCGTTCGAGAGCAGCATCTCGGCCCGCAGGTTGCCCTTGGCGATCGACAGCTCTCGGTCGGTGACACCTTCCTCTCCCAGAACCGCCAATGCGTCGGTCAGCACATCGAGCACCTCTGCCACGTGCTCCGGCGCCGTCCCCACCCCCACGATGAGGGCACCGGCGTCGTCGAAGGCCATCCGGTCCGACCAGACCGAGTACGCCAACCCCCTCCGCTCCCGGATCTCCTGGAAGAGCCGGCTGGAGAGCCCACCACCCAAGGCGTGGTTGAGCACGGCCACGGCGTACCGCCGGCTGTCGTGCCGGTCGAAGCCGCGGCAGCCCAGCACCAGATGGGCCTGCTCGGTCGGGCGGCGCGTCACCCGCAGGGCCTCGACGACCCTGCCCGGTGGGGTGCGCTTCGGACCCTGCCCGCCCGGCTCGCCGCGGACCCTCCGCTCCAGCCCTTCGGCCACCCGCTCGTGCACGAGGTGGCCCGCCACCCCGGCCACGATGTTCCCCGGCCGGTAGTGCACGGAGAAGAACTCCCGGACCTCGCCGACGGTCAGCGAGGCGACGGTCTCCTCCTCGCCGAGCACCTCCCGCCCGAGCGGGTGGTCGGGGAAGAGCGCCGCCGCGCACAGCTCGGCCGCCTCTTCCGCCGGTTCGTCGGCGTGCATCAGGATCTCGTCCAGGATGACCCGCCGCTCGGCTTCGAGGTCATCCGCCGCCAACGCCGGCTCCCACATGATGTCCGAGAGGATGTCCAGGCCGAGATCGAGATCCTCGGCCAGCAGGCGGATGTAGAAGGAGGTGTACTCCTTGGTCGTGTACGCGTTGAAGTCCCCGCCGACCTCGTCCACCGCCTCGGCGATGTCGGCCGCGGTCCGGCTGGCGCTCCCCTTGAACAGCAGGTGCTCGAGGAAGTGGGACGCGCCGGCCCGGGGAGCTGGCTCGTCGCGTGAACCGGTGCCGACCCAGAACCCGATGGCTACCGAGCGGGCGTCGACCATCTCCTCGGTGACGAGCGACAGGCCCGACGGCAGGGTCTCGGTGCGGATCACCGGCTCACCGGCCGGAGCCGGTGGGCGCCGGTGACCACGGGCGCGGCGTCAGCGGCGCCGGCGACCACCCCTCCGGTGGTCACCTCCATCCGACCGGACGTCTGACGAAGCCGGTGCGGCCGGACCCAGGTCCCCGAACTCCCCCACCAGCTCCGCCTCGAAGGCGTCCTCGAAGGTGGCGGTGGCCGACGTCGACGTGCGTGCGGTGTTCCCGCCCCGGTCCGGCCGGTCGCTACGGGGTCGATCCTCCCGCGCCGTCCGTCCGGAGACCACAGGGGCCTCGCCGGCCATCGAGAGGGAGACCTTTCCCTGCGGGTCGATGTCGTCGACACGGACTTCGACGGGCTGGCCCAGCTCGAGGACGTCTTCGACCCGCTCTACTCGTCTCCCCTGGCCGATCTTCGAGATGTGCAATAGACCGTCCCGCCCGGGCAGGATGTTCACGAAGGCGCCGAACTTGGTGATGTTGACCACCTTGCCCTGGTACGTCTCGCCGACCTCGGCGAGGGGCGGGTCCAGGATCGTGGCGATCCGGCGCCGGGCCTCCTCGACGGCCGTGCCGTCCTTCGCCCCGATGGTGACCGTGCCGACCATGCCGTCGTCGTCGACGGCGATGTCCGCTCCGGTCTCCTGCTGGAGGGCGTTGATGACCTTGCCCTTGGGACCGATGACCTCACCGATCTTGTCCATGGGGATCTCGAAGGAGACGATCTTCGGCGCCGAGGCCGCCACCGCGGACCTCGGCTCGGCGATGGCCCGCGCCATCACGTCGAGGATGGCGAGGCGTGCCTCCTTGGCCTGGAGGAGCGCCCGGCCGAGCACGTCTGCCGGGAGACCGTCGATCTTCGTGTCGAGCTGCAGCGCCGTGACGGCGTCCCTCGTCCCCGCCACCTTGAAGTCCATGTCGCCGAACGCGTCCTCGGCTCCGAGGATGTCGGTCAGGGTCACGTAGGCGCCGCCGTCGTAGACGAGCCCCATGGCGATGCCGGCCACGGGCGCCTTGAGCGGAACGCCTGCCGCCATCAGCGACAGGGTCGACCCGCACACCGAGGCCATCGACGTCGACCCGTTCGATGCCAGCACGTCGGAGACGAGCCGGAGCGTGTAGGGGAACTCCTCCTCGCTGGGCACGACGGGGAGCAGTGCCCGCTCGGCCAGCAGCCCGTGCCCGATCTCCCGACGCTTGGGACCGCGCATGAAGCCGGTCTCGCCCGTCGAGTACGGCGGGAAGTTGTAGTGGTGCATGTAGCGCTTGGAGTCGTCGGGGGTGATGGTGTCGAGCAGCTGGTTCATCCGGGGCATCCCCAGGGTGGTGACGTTGAGCACCTGGGTCTCACCCCGCTGGAAGAGAGCGGATCCATGCGCGGTGGGCAGCAGGTCGATCTCCGCCGACAGCGGTCGGATGTCGGACGTGCCCCGCCCGTCGATCCTGACGCCCTCCTCCACGATCCGCTTTCTCACCAGCTTCTTCGTGAGCGCCCGTACCGCCGCCTTGATCTCGCGCTCGCGGTCGGGGAACTCGGCGGCCAGGGACTCGACGATCGCGTCCGTGGCCGCGTCGATCGCCTCCGCCCGAGGGGCCTTCTCGGTGATCCGGTTGGCGGCGGCGATGCTGTCGGTGCCCACGGCCTCGACCCGGGCCCAGACGTCGTCGCCGTAGTCGGTGAACGTCGTGAATTGGATCGGCGTGATCGGACCGGTGGCGGCCACCACCGCGTCGACGAGCTGGCGCTGGAGAAGGATCGACTCGCGGATCCACGTCTTGGCCGCCTCCAGGCCGTCGGCAAGGACCTCCTCGGTCACCTTCGGCGCGCCCTGTTCGTAGTACCGCCACGAGCGCTCGGTACCACCCGCCTCGACCATCATGATGGCGATGTCCGTGTCACTGCCGGCGTCGAGCGCCCGACCGGCCACCACCAGCTCGAAGGTGGACTCGTCGCCCTCCTCGAAGGTCGGGTGGGGAACCCACTGGCCGTCCGTCGAGTAGGCGATCCGGACCGCGCCGATGGGTCCGTCGAAGGGGATCCCCGAGAGCATCAGGGCGGCGGACGCCGTGTTGATGGCCAGGACGTCATGCGGGTTCTCCTGGTCGGCGCCGAGCACGGTCCCCACCACATGGACCTCGTTGCGGAACCCTTTGGGAAATGACGGTCGCAACGGGCGATCGATCAGACGGCAGGTCAAGATGGCCTGGTCCGAGGCCCTCCCCTCCCGCCGGAAGAACGATCCGGGGATCTTCCCGGCGGCGTAGGTCCGCTCCTCGATGTCCACGGTGAGCGGGAAGAAGTCCGTGCCCTCGCGCACCGATCGGGCGGCGGTGGCGGTGGCGAGCACGACGGTGTCGCCGATCCTCCCCACCACGGCGCCGTCGGCGAGCTGTGCCAGCTTGCCGGCTTCGAAACTGAGCGTGCGATCGGTCCCGGTGATCGGGGCCGACACGGAAATGGCGTCGGTCATGACGCTCCTTGGTTGACTCGCGGGCACCTCGAGCCAGCTGCCAGTGGTCGACCACCCCCGCTTCCCAAGGGGGAAGCCGGGTGATCGGCAACTGGTGACTGACTGCTCAGCCGCCCTGTTCCATCATGGTCATCCTGCGCTGCACAGGCAGCACAGTCCTGCCGCACCGAGAGTGGGGCTCCCGATGGTCCTACCCGCCCGTCAGCGCCGGAGCCCGAGACGACTGATGATCGTCCGGTAGCGCTCGACGTCGTTGTCACGCACGTAGTCGAGCAACCGCCGCCGGCGCCCGATGAGCTTCAACAGCCCGCGCCGCGTGTGGTGGTCGCCCTTGTGCACTTTGAGATGCTCGGTCAGGTGGGCGATCCGCTCCGTGAGGATGGCGATCTGCACCTCCGGCGACCCCGTGTCCGTGGGATGCAGCCGGTGATCGGCGATTGTTGCCTGCTTGTCGGGCATGGGGGCGGGTGCACCTCTGCATGTCGTGAACGGTGTCGGCGGATCCATCACCAAGCGGCGCCACCCACCGACAGGAGCCCTCCAGCGGGGCTCACCTCGGGGAGAGCGTAGCAGGTGGCGACGGACGGGGGGCCCCGGCCGCCGCCATCGGGCCGGGTGACCATCCCCGGCCCAGGAGGGAGGCGAGCGGCGCGGCGCGGGCGCGTCAGACCACCGCTCCCCCTCCTCACCCGGCTGGCGGAGCCAGTCTGACGGGTCGGCCTCGCCCTACTTGTTGGGCTGCGGCGTCATCCTCAGGTAGGGCTTCAGCGCCCGGAACCCCTTGGGGAACTTCGCCTTCGCCTCTTCGTCGGAGAGGCCGGCCGCCACGATCACGTCCTGGCCGTCCCGCCAGTCGACAGGGGTCGCCACGCTGTAGTCGGCAGTGAGCTGCAGCGAGTCGAGGACCCGGATGATCTCGTCGATGTTGCGGCCCGTCGACGCCGGGTAGGTGAGCGTCAGCTTGACCTTCTTGTCCGGCCCGATGATGAACACGGAACGCACGGTAAGGGTGTCGTTCGCGTTCGGGTGGATCATGTCGTAGAGGTCGGCCACCTTCCGGTCCTGGTCGCCGATCAGGGGAAAGTTGAGGGCGGTGCCCTGGGTTTCCTCGATGTCGCCCACCCAGCTGCGATGGGACGTGACGTCGTCGACGGACAGCCCGATCAGCTTCGTGTTGCGCTTGTCGAACTCCGGCTTGGCCTTCGCGAACGCCCCCAGCTCGGTGGTGCACACGGGGGTGAAGTCCTTCGGGTGGGAGAAGAGGATGCCCCAGCTGTCCCCCAGGTACTGGTGGAAGTGGATGGTCCCTTCGGTGGTCTCGGCGGTGAAGTCGGGGGCGGTGTCGCCCAGACGGATGGCCATGGAGTCTCCTTTCGTGGCTCTGGTATTGGTGCGCTGCGGCGTTGTCACGACGTCGCGACGGCCCCCGGGCGAGCGTGTCCGCGCTCGTCGGGCCGCTCGACCGAACGGCGTCACGGGCTACGTTAGACCCCATCAGCCCCATTGTCGACCAGAAGGATCAGGAATCTGGCCGCCGGCGCCGCCCACCCAGGCTACCGGCTCGATCTGTCAGAATCACCCGGATGCGTGAGCCTTCCAGGTGCACCACGGCGTCCCGATCGCGATCGAGCCGGCGCCGATGACCGATGTCGCCGCCTTCGACTTCGACGGCACCCTGACGCGCGGGGGGAGTGTGTTCCCGTTCCTCGTCGCCGTGGCGGGTCGTCCGGTCGTCTCCCGGGCCGTCGCCACCCTGGCGCCGACCCTGGCCCTCGGCGCGCTGGCGGGCGGACCGGTCGCGGACGCCGCCAAGGAGCGGCTCTTCGTCGCCGTGCTCGCCGGGATCCCCGTCGACCGGGTCGACGCCGTCTCCCGAGTGTTCGCCGAACGACACGTGGCGTCCCGGCTCCGACCCGACGTCGAGCGGCGGTTGGCATGGCACCGCCGGCGGGGCGACCGCGTGGTGATCGTCTCGGCATCGCCTACCTGCTACGTCCAGGTGGCGGGCGACCAGCTCGGGGTGGACGCCGTCATCGCCACCCGTCTGGCCGTCGACGGCGGAGGCCGGCTCACCGGACGGTACGACGGGGGCAACTGCCGGGGAGAAGAGAAGCTGCGTCGCCTGGGGCAGTGGCGTGCCGACCACGAGCTCTCCGACAGTCGGCTCTGGGCCTATGGGAACTCGCGGGGCGACCTCGCCATGCTCGCCGCCGCCGACGTCGGTGTCAACGCTGGCCGGCTTGGCCGGCTG
>JAKADK010000166.1 GCA_021820665.1 Actinomycetes bacterium
GCCCGCCGGCCTCGGCCACCTGTCGCTCGGCGTTTTGCAGCTGGCGAGGGAAGCTGAGCGTCGGGTCCTGTTCGTCTTCGGTCGAGACCCTCCCGTACCAGGCGTAGCGGGGACTTTCACTGGCGGGCGTGGTCATGGCGAGATCTCCTTGCCCTGTCCTACCTCCACGTCGCCGAGGGAAGCGAGCAGGGCCGAAAGCGCCCGGCCCTGGGTGGCCGCCAGCGCCCGGCCAGCCTCGCCACCGACGAGGCGAAGCTGTCCACGCACCGTCAGAGGGTGTTCGCCCCGGCCTGGTTCGGAGACGGGCTCTGGCCCTGGAGGCGAGGGGCGTGCGAGACGGTGTCGATGCTCAAGTTCGGCGCCATGACTGGTGGCCGAGGGGCGGTTGTTGGTCATCGGCTCGGCACCGTGGTCCGCACGGCCAGCTCGATGAGCCGGTGCCGGGGTGCCGCCTCGCGCAGCGCGAGCCACACCGCATCGGCGGGACTGCCGGTGCAGGTGGCGGCCGTCGCCACCGGCAGGGAGGTCCCTTCGAGTGCCCGGCGCAGCGCCGGCTCACGGCCTGGCTGGGTCAGCCAGAACAGCACGGAGCGGGCCGAGCCCTCGGCCTCGGCGAGGTCGCGGTAGCCGTCCAGCTTGGCCGCGACCCGGGCGAGGGTCTCGGTCCCGGTGTCGTGCTCAACGAAGAACTCGACCCGGTCGCCCTCCTCCTCCCAGACCCCGTAGGCGTCGGGGCGCACGAAGTCCCCCCACTCCGCTGCGCACCGCCGCTCGGACCACCACGCGCCCACCGCCGCGTCGGGCCGAGAGCGTGCCGCGGCGTGGAGCGCGCAGAAGAAGCCGTTCACCCCGAGGGTGTGGGCGGTTCGCTGCCCGGCCGCGAGCGCCACCACCCGGTCGCGCAGCACCGAGGCCCGCGGCGGATCCACCCCGCGTTCGGCCGCGACCAGGCCAGCGCCGAGCGGCCCCAACGTGTAGCGCCAGGACTCCGAACCCACCGGGCGGATGGAGCGGAACCGATCGAGCACCCCGAGGCGCCACAGCGTGACGAGGCGATGCTGGGCCGAGACGAGGCTCGTGAAGCAGAGGTCGCAGATCTGCTCGGTGGTGAGGATCCGGTGCTCCCACAGCGTCCGGCAGATGAGGCGGTCGCGTTCGGTCAACCGGCCGAGCACGTCGAGCGCCGACACGGCGCCCCGCCGGAGAGGAGAAGAAGCAGTCATGACATGCTCCACGAGTCGGGGTCCTCCGACGCCGGGGTGGGAGCGGCCCGGTGCCGGCGGTTCTGCACCTCCGACCCCGGCGTCCCAAGGACGGCGGACGAGACGCCACCAGGCACGCCGGCCGAGACGCCTGGCGACCCGCCGCCGTCACTTCGGCGGTGCTGGCGTCGACGCACGAGCAACTCGTGTCGACGCTCGTGCCGGGTGCGCCCGGCGTTGGCTCGGGCCGCCGTCCGAGCCTCGGCCACCCGACCGGGGACAGCACGGGCCACCGGACGGGTCCGAAGCGTGAACGCGTGCAGGTCCTGGCCACCGACCACCAGGCGGCAGGCGACCTGGTAGGCGCCGAGGTGGCTGAGGTCGTACGCGCTCACGTAGGGCTCGGTGTGGCGGGCGAGCCCCCGGGCGTCTTCGGGCGAGACGTTGAAGTACACCTTGTTGCGGGCGTTCGCCGACGCGGCCTCGGCAAGGTCGCGGGGCAGCTGGCCGAGGTGCTGGTTGGCCAAGGTGAGCGAAAGGCGGTAGCCGCGGGCCTCGGCCAGCACGTCGTCGAGCGCGCCGGGGAGGGCGAGGAAGTTCTGGCACTCGTCGACATAGAGCGACGCGTCGTGGCGGACCGTCCGCCCGGCACGGGCGGTCGCCGCCTGCCACACCCGGGCGACGAGCAGCGAGCCCACCAGCCGCGCGGTGTCCTCGCCCAAGAGGCCCTTGGGGAGCCGGGCGAGGAGCACGCCGCCGTCGAGGACGTCGGCCATAGAGAAGCTGGAGGTGGCCGAGCCGAGCAGGTCCCGGGCGAAGCTCCGGGCGAGCACGGCCCGCAGCTTGTTCATGACCGGGCCGATCACCTGGGCCTGGCCGGCGGACGAGAGAGCGTCGTAGCCGTCCCAGAAGCCCTTCAGCCCCGATCGTTCCGACAGCCCGGCCACGAGGGGCGCCCGGAAGCGCCGGTCGATGAGCAGCACCGGGACGTCGGCCAGGGTCGCGCCGGGGAGCCGGCGCAGGGTGGCACACGCCGAGCGCAGCACGTCGTCGGTCCTCGGCCCCCAGTAGGCGGCGAAGATCCGGGCGAACACCGACACCACGTGGTCGACCGCCACCTCGGCCGGCTCGCCCGAAAGGACATTCAGGGACGGTGGCGTCTCGGTCTCCTCGGGGTCGATCAACACCAGGCGCTCCAGGGCGCGACCCGGGATCCGGGCGAGCAGGTCGACGACGAGGTCGCCCTTCGGGTCGATGACCACCACGCCACGGCCGGCTGCCATGTCGGCGAGCGCCAGGTTGGCGAGCAGCGTCGACTTGCCCGAGCCGGTCGTGCCGATGACGTGGGTGTGGAAGCGGCCGTCTTCGACCCCGAGGGCGACGGCACGCCGGGGGCCGATCTCGGTGTCCCCGAGCACCCGGAGCCCGGCTCCGTCACCGGCGGCCTCAGAAGTACGCATCGTCGTCCTCCCATCCCGAGCTGTCCTGGCGCCACGGACCCGCCAGCACTCCCGGGGGTGGGGCGACCGCGGCAGCGCTCGCGTGGGCGAGGCCGGGGATCATCTCGTCGTAGGGAAGATGCGCGAGGGTTACGACCTCGGAGAGGCCGAGAACCTGGCCACGCCCGAAGACGCGCCGTTCGAGTCGCCGGCGAGCACCCGAGCGGTGCGCTGCCGCGAGGTGGTTGCGCCCGGCATAGACACCGAAGGCGGCGGTGAGCT
>JAKADK010000065.1 GCA_021820665.1 Actinomycetes bacterium
CGACAGCTGATCGCGTCATCTCGGGCGACAAGGACCTGGTGAGCCTGGACGACCTCGAACCGCCCGTACTCACCCCGGCGCAGGCCCTGGCTCGTCTCCGCTCTGAGCTCCCGGCCTGATGGCCGCCGGCCTGCGAGCCGTTGTCGACATCGCGTTCGGTGAGCTCGACCTGCACCGTGTGGAAGCCAACATCCAGCCTGCCCATGCCAGGTCGACCGGGCTCGTCCGGAAGCTGGGCTTTCAGCGAGAGGGACTCTCTCCTCGGTAGTTCGTGGTCGACGGCGACTGGCGGGACCATGAACGCTGGGCCCTCCGCTCGGAGCAGTGGCCGACGCGAGCGGGCGTGTTCGGTGACGACGGGTGTTGTGGGAGCGGGCCGCGCCGTCGTGACCGCAGGCAGATCCGTGATCGGGGGCGCAGTGGATCACGGCCATGGGTGACGGCGCGAGCGTGCCCGCGACCGCGCGCCGTTCCGCAACGGGTTCCAGGTCCGGTTGCACCACATCGGCCCGCGATCTCGCTACCATGTGGGCACCAGAGAGAGGAGGTGGTCCAACTGCACAGTCATAAACCCGGGACCCTGGAGGTGGCTGGCCGCTGAGGCGGCTCGCTGAACCACCTGGCGAATCCCAGCCAGACACCCACTGGGCGACCTAGCCGAGCTCTGGTCCCACTCGGCGCAGCAGGGGGACTCAGTGCCTTTTTCAGCACCTGTTGACGAAGGGAGCGCCTTCCGGGGCGCTCCCTTCGTCGTTGTCCCGGTTTCGGGCCGGACAGAGCTGGAGGCCGGCTGGCTCATCCCGGCTGGCTCATCCCGGCTGGCTCATCCCGGTGGGGCGGTCGTGGTCGTTCCCGCGTAGGCTCGCGGCGTGTGCGGGCGTGTCACCCTCCTCACGCCGCCCGAACGCCTGGCGAGCTGCTTCGGGGCGGTCCCGGTGGAGATCCGACGCTGGTCGCCGCGCTACAACGTTGCCCCCGGAGCCGACTTGTTCGGCGTGGTCGACCCCCGGAGCGGACCGTTGCCCGCTGTCGTCCGTTCCGGCTCCGTCGATGCCGGGACGGGCCGCGGCGAGGGAGGTGGCGCCGGTGAGGAGCCCGCCGGCGTGCCGGCAACACCGCATCGCCCGGTCGAACTGCGGAGCTTCCGGTGGGGAGTGCGACTGCCCGGAGGCCCGGGACGCGCGGCGGGCCGGCTTGTCCACAACGCCCGATCGGAGACCGTGGCATCCCGGCAGCTCTTCGCCACCGCCTACCGCCACCACCGGATCGTCGTGCCGGTGGACGGCTTCTTCGAATGGGAGCGGCGGGGGAAGGAGCGCCAGCCCTACTACTTCGTCCGGCACGACGGAGATCCGTTGGCCCTCGCCGGCCTCTGGGTCGATACCCCCTCGACCGGGGGCGGACCGGTTGCCGGTGGCGAGGATCCCGCCACTGCCGAGGACATCCCGGCGTGCGTCGTCGTGACCGCCGGTGCGTCCGCGGACATGGCTGGTGTCCACGACCGCATGCCGGTCATCCTCGAACGTGACGGCTGGGAAGCGTGGCTCGACCCCGGCACCGCCCCGGACGACCTCGCCTACCTCCTCGGCCAGTACTCACCAGCGGGGGTCCTCGTGCACCATCCGGTCGATCGGCGCATGGGTGCCACCCGCGTCGACGATCCGGGTGTCATCGAGCCGCTGGCAGGACTGACCGCCCCGGCGGAGGGGACATCGTTGGTCGGACCGTTCGCGGGGCCGCTGGGTAGGAAACCGCCATCGACCGGACCAGCCGTGGACGCGCCGACCCTGTTCTGACGACCGGTCTCATCAGCCTGGCTGTGCGCGGCGGTCGCATCACCTGGCCGCTCCCGACCTCGGTGGGTTCCGATCGCCGACGTGTCCTGTCGACGACGCCGGTCGCGCCGCCTTCGTGTCCGGGCTGCCGGACGCCGGAAGCTGAACTGTCCCACGCCGGAAGGCGGAAGCATCCTCGACCCCGGTGGTGCCTGCCAGGGATTGGACGGTGTCCCCGCCACGACCTGTTCGGTCAGTCGTCCTGGTGGGCAGCCCTGCGCATGAGCCGGGACTTCCGGTTGGCGGCCTGGTTCTTGTGGATGACACCCTTGGCCGCCGCCTTGTCGATGCGCTTGATGGCCAGGCGCAGCGCCTCCGCGCTGTCCTCAGCACCCGACTCCAGCGCGCTCACCGCCTTCTTCGTCCGCGTCCGGAGCTCGGAACGCACGGACTTGTTGCGGGCGCGACGCTTCTCGGCCTGGCGGTTGCGCTTGATCTGGCTGGGGATGTTGGCCACGGTCTGTCCTTTGGCGTCGCTGTCGGCGTTCGGTTGTCCCGGCGCCCGCCCATCGCGGTGGGGGAGCGGCACGAGCTCTCGTCGCCCAGGACTCCCACCCGCGCTCCGAGCGAAGCAAGGCTAGCAGCTGGGCACGTCCCGGTCCCCACGACGTCGTGACCCTGCCCGGTGTGGCCCGGTGTGCCTGGTGCCGCGCCGGGCGCGATCCCGGCTTGGGTACGCTGAGCTACTCGTGCTCTCCGTCGACCACATCAGGAATTTCTCCATCATCAGCCACGTCGACCACGGGAAGTCGACCCTGTCGGACCGGATCCTGGAGCTGACCGGCGCGGTGGACCCCCGTCAGATGCGGGAGCAGTACCTCGACTCGATGGACATCGAGCGGGAGCGCGGTATCACCATCAAGGCCCAGAACGTCCGGGTGGCGTGGCGCGACCACACCCTCCACCTCATCGACACCCCCGGTCACGTCGACTTCGGCTACGAGGTGAGCCGGTCCCTGGCCGCGTGCGAGGGAGCGGTGCTCCTCGTGGACGCATCGCAGGGCATCCAGGCCCAGACGCTCGCCAACTGCTACCAGGCCCTCGAGCACGATCTGGAGATCGTGGCCGTCTTGAACAAGATCGACCTGCCCGCGGCCGACCCGGAGCGCTGTGCCGCCGAGATCGAGCAGGTCCTCGGGCTCGACGCCGCGGGCATCCTCCACATCTCGGCCAAGACCGGGGACGGCGTCCCTGCCCTCCTGGATGCCATCATCGACCGGATCCCGCCGCCGTCGGGAGACCCGGAGGCTCCACTCCGGGCGCTGATCTTCGACTCCGCATACGACCAGTACCGGGGTGTCGTGAGCTCGCTCCGGGTGATGGACGGCACCCTGGTGGCCCACACCAAGCTGCGGTTCGTCCACGCCCGGGCGGAGCACGACATCGAAGAGATCGGGATACGCACACCGGTGACCGTGCCGGTCGACGCGCTCGGGCCCGGGGAGGTGGGCTACCTCATCGCCGGCATCAAGAACGTCGGCGAAGCCCGCTCGGGTGAGACCGTCACCACCGCGGCACGGCCGGCGGCCGGCCCGCTCGCCGGGTACCGGGATCCCAAGCCCATGGTGTTCTGCGGGCTGTTCCCCATCGACGGCGACGACCTGCCCGATCTCCGGGACGCGCTGGAGAAGCTGCGGCTCAACGACGCCAGCTTCACCTACGAGCCCGAGTCGTCCCGGGCACTGGGCTTCGGCTTCCGCTGCGGGTTCCTCGGCCTGCTCCACATGGAGATCGTGCGCGAGCGCCTCGAACGCGAGTTCGACCTGTCCCTCATCGCCACGGCTCCCTCCGTCGCCTACCGGGCCTTCTTGCACGACGGGACCCAGGTCGACGTCGACAACCCGAGCGAGCTGCCCGAACCGACCCACCTCGACCACGTCGACGAGCCGATGCTGCGGGCCACCATCCTGACCCCCGCCGAGTACACGGGGACGGTGATGGAGCTGTGCCAGGCCCACCGCGCCGCCCTGGTGCGGATGGACTACCTCTCGCCCGAGCGCGTCGAGTTCGTCTACACCATCCCGCTCGCCGAGGTGGTGGTCAACTTCTTCGACCAGTTGAAGAGCAGGACGAAGGGGTACGCCAGCCTGGACTACGAGCCTGACGGGTACCAGACTGCCGACCTGGTGAAGGTCGACCTCCTCATCAACCACACCCCGGTCGACGCCTTCTCCACCATCGTCCACCGGGCCCAGGCCGACACCTACGGACGGCGCATGACCGAGAAGCTGCGCGAACTGATCCCCCGGCAGATGTTCGACGTGCCCATCCAGGCGGCGATCGGTGGGCGCGTGCTGGCCCGCGAGACCGTCAAGGCGCGCCGGAAGGACGTGCTGGCCAAGTGCTACGGCGGCGACATCACCCGCAAGCGGAAGCTCCTGGAGAAACAGAAGGAGGGCAAGAAGAAGATGAAGAACATCGGCAGGGTCGAAGTGCCCCAGGAGGCGTTCGTCTCCGCCCTCCGGCTCGAGGACTGACTTGGTAGGCGGGCAGCAGAGGACCTACCGGGCGGGCCTCAGGGCGTCCCGGGTGACGACTGGTCCGGCGCGTCCTCGGAGGGGACCGACGTCTCTTGACCCTGGCCCAGCAGCCACGGACGGATCACGGCCACCGCCCGGTGGGGCTGGTCCGGGTCGAAGCTGAGCGCGATCGCCTGGTCCTCGGCGGGAGGCTCTCCGGGTGCCTCGTGGACGATGGCGATCTCCGGCTTGGGCCCGGTGAAGACCTCCTGGAGCCCGAGCGCGATCCCCGTCATGACCGCCCCGGTGACGCTCCGGCGCCTCCACCGGTCGAACCCCGCGGCGCCGGCGGGCGTTTCGTCCTTCGGAGGCTCGGCCCCACTGTCGACCGGCTCGCCCCCGCCCGTGCTGTCGACCGGCCCGTCCCCGTTCGTGCTGTCCGTGCCGTCTGGCTCCCCGGCGTCGCCCCCGCCCCCACTGTCGACCGCCTCGCCGCCGACCGGCCCGCCCCGGCCCGTGCTGTCGACCGGCCCGTTGTCCACCAGCCCACGGTAGCCCGTCACCTCCTCGCCCAACGGGTCAGCCTCGCCCAACGGGTCAGCCTCGCCCAACGGGTCAGCTGCTCGCTCCGGACGGGCCGACCCGCCGTCCGGCGGCGGGCCAGCCGCTGCCGGCTGCCGGAGGCCATAGGATCGCGGCCATGCTCGACCGATTCCATCCGCCGGTCGAGGAGTACCTGGAGGCGATCTTCTCCCTCGAGGAGGAAGGGATCCCGGTGATCCAGGCCCGCCTCGCCGAACGGCTCGACAAGGCGGCACCGTCGGTCTCGGAGATGCTCGACCGGCTGGAGGCCGAGGACCTGGTGGTCAGGAGCGCCCGGCAGATCACCATGACCCCGGAGGGGGCGGCGCTGGCGGAGGGGGTCGTGCGCAAGCACCGCCTGGCCGAGCGGCTCCTCGTCGACGTGATCGGCCTGGAGTGGGAGAAGGCGCACCTGGAGGCCGGTCGCTGGGAGCACGTGATCTCCGACGACGTTGAGCGCCGGCTCGTGGAGCTGCTCGGGAACCCGGCCACCTGCCCGCACGGGAACCCGATCCCCGGGGTGGGCGGCGGCGAAGCCGACAGGCGGTGCCTGCAGCGGTGCCTGGCGGACGTGGCCGCCGGTGACCAGGTCCGCCTCGAGCGGATCACGGAGAGCGTCGAGCACGATGCCGCCTCGCTCCGCTACCTGAGCCACCACGGACTGACGCCCGGCGCCACGGCGACGGTCCGCGACAAGGCGCCGGACGGGACGTTGACCCTGGTGGTGGGGGGCGCCACGGTTGCCGTGGGCCCGGCGATCTCCCGGCAGCTCTTCGTGACCGTGCCGTGATCGCCCATCCCGGCCCCGTCGTGAGGCCCGGGAGTGCCAGCACTCGGTAAACTTGAGTGCCAACAGCGGCGCGGCCCGTCCCGGGCCCGCCGAGATTCGTGGGTACGACGAGGCGACGATGCCAGCACGCAACCATGCAGCACGAGCGACGACGGTCCCGGAGGACGACCTCGACCCCAGGAAGGCGGCCATCCTCACCGCCGTGGTGAACGAGTACATCGCCTCGGCGCAGCCGGTGGGCTCCCAGCACGTGGTGGGCGCGCCGGGAGTCAACGTCTCTTCGGCCACCGTCCGGGCGGAGATGGTCGCCCTGGAAGGGGAGGGGTACCTGGCCCAGCCGCACACCAGCGCCGGCAGGATCCCCACCGACAAGGGGTACCGGTTCTTCGTCGACCACCTGACGCGGCCGGGGATGCTCGATGCCGCGCGTCGCCGGCAGGTCCGTGACTTCTTCGACCACGCCCACGGCGAGATCGAGGACATGCTGGAGCGGACCTCCGGCCTGCTGGCCGACCTGACCGACTGCACGGCGATGGTGGTCGGTCCCGCCCACGGCCCGGCGCCGGTGCGGTCGGTGCAGCTGGTCGCCCTGGGGCCCCGAGTCGCCCTCGCCGTCGTCGTCCTCGCCGACGGGACGATCGAGAAGCAACCGATCGAGCTCTCTAACGACGTGGCCGACGCCACCCTCGCCGCTGCCAGCCAGGCGCTCCAGGGCGCGCTCCGGGACCATTCGCTCGACGCCCTTCCCACCGCCGTGGGGCCCACCGGCGACCCCGAGGTCGATGCGGTGGCCGGCGCCGGTCTCGAGGCGGTACGAGCGCTCAGCACTGCCGATGCCGGGGACCAGCTCTACGTCGGCGGGTCGTCCCGGATGGCCGCTGCCTTCGACGCCGTGGACACCGTCCGGTCGGTGCTCAGCATCCTGGAGCAGCAGCTGGTCGTGGTCTCCCTCCTGCGCGACGTCCTCGACCGGGGCCTGTCGGTCGCCATCGGCACCGAGCACGGGTTCGAGCCGCTCGCCTCCTGTGCGATCGTGGTGGTGCCGGTGAGCGTCGAGGGTGGCGCGTCGGGCACGGTCGGGCTCCTCGGTCCGACCAGGATGAACTACCCGCAGGCGCTCGCCGCGGTGCAGGTGGTCGGCGAGCAGCTCGGGGCGCGCCTGGGCGAGGCCGCCCGATCATGACCGGAAGACGGAGCTGATGAACACAGACTTCTACGAGGTCCTCGGGGTGAGCCGGAACGCCACGGACGACGAGCTGAAGCGGGCCTACCGGAAGAAGGCCCGCCAGTTCCATCCCGATGCCAACGGCGGCGACCCGGCGAACGAGGAGCGGTTCAAGGAGGTGAGCCTGGCCTACGAGGTCCTGCGGGACCCCGAGCGGCGGGCTCGCTACGACCGGTTCGGCCCCGAGGGCGTGATGGGTACCGGCGGCGGGGGATTCGGTCCTCAGGCCGACGGCTTCGGGGGCCTCGGAGACCTGTTCGACGCCTTCTTCTCGGGCATGTCGGGCACGTCCGGCGGCGGGCGGGCCCGACGCCGCGGCCCGACGCCCGGTCCGGACGCCGAGGTGGCCCTGGAGCTCGAGTTCCGGGAGGCGGTCTTCGGCGCCCATCGCGAGCTGACGGTCGACATGCCCACGGTCTGCGAGACGTGCGCCGGCGCGGGGACGAGCCCGGGCACCACCGTGGTGTCGTGCGCGGAGTGCCAGGGCACCGGGGAGGTCCGGCGGGTGCGCCAGTCCATCCTCGGCCAGGTGGTCACCGCCGCGCCGTGCGCCCGGTGCCAGGGGACCGGGGAGTCGATCCCGTCGCCGTGCCCGACGTGCCGGGGGGAGGGGCGTCACCGGGTCCACCGTACGTTGACGATCGACGTGCCGGCCGGCGTGGACGAGGGCTCCACGCTCCGGCTGCCCGGTCACGGGCCGGCGGGGGTGCGAGGGGGCCCGAACGGCACCCTCTACGTCCACCTGGCCGTGGCGCCCGACCCCCGCTTCGAACGGTCGGGGACGGATCTCCACACCGTGGCCCACGTCTCGATGACCCAGGCGGCGCTGGGTGCCACCATCCAGGTGGCGACCCTGGACGAGGAGCGCGAGGTCACCGTCGACCCCGGGACCCAGAGCGGCGAGGTCGTCCGCTTGAAGGGCCTCGGCGTCCCCTTCCTGCGCGGCCGTGGCCGTGGCGACCTGTTCGTGCACCTCACCGTGGACACCCCGGTGGACCTGGACCGGGAGCAGCGGGAGCTGCTGGTGAAGCTGGCCGAGCTCCGCCACGAGCCGCTGGCGCCCGCGGCCCACGGCGACGGCCTGCTCTCCAAGCTCCGCTCCGCCCTCAGCTGACGGTGGTGCCGCCGCCGGGGTCACCGGCCGGAGGGATGGCGGCGCGCCGCCGGGCCGCGGCCATGGTGTTCGTGCCGGCACCGGCGGCCCCCGTGTTGTCGCCCGACGACGTCCACCACCTCCTCGACGTGCTCCGGCTCCGGGTCGGAGAGCCGGTCGTCGCCGGCGACGGTGCCGGGACGTGGGTCGAGTGTCGCGTCGCCCGGCCCGGTCCGGCCCGGTCCGCCGATCCCGCCGGCGTCCTTGAGGTGGTCTCGGGACCATGGAGGGAGCCGGCACCGCCGACGGCGATCACGGTGGCGTTCGCTCCGACGAAGGGCGACCGCCCGGAGTGGGTGGTCCAGAAGCTGACCGAGATCGGTGTGGACCGGATCGTCCCGATCATGACGGTCCGGTCGGTGGTGCGCTGGCAGGGGGACCGCGCCGTCCGTGCCGGTGCCCGCTTGGAACGGGCAGCGCGGGAGGCGGCCGCCCAGTCGAGGCGAGCCTGGCTCCCCGAGGTCCTCCCCCCCTCCCCCCTGGCGGGGCTCCCGGGGCTGGCCGCAGCGCCGGTGGCCCTGGCCGAGCCCGGACACCCCGGTCCCCGCCCCGGGGTGTCCGCCGTGGCCGTCGGACCGGAAGGTGGGTGGAGCGACGACGAGCTCGAGCATCCCTGGCCGCGCCTCGGGTTGGGCCCGACGGTGCTCCGGTCGGAGACGGCGGCGCTGGTGGCCGCC
The DNA here is from genome assembly GCA_021820665.1 of Actinomycetes bacterium. Lineage (GTDB taxonomy): Bacteria > Actinomycetota > Acidimicrobiia > Acidimicrobiales > RAAP-2 > JAKADK01. The sequence continues at coordinate 8,722 of JAKADK010000065.1, forward strand.
GCGCTCCTGTGCGCCACGAGGAACGGGATCGTGGGCGCTCTTGCATAACCACACTGCGTGAGCAAAACTTCTCTCAGGGAAAACGCGCCAGCCGTCTGATGCCGGGCTCAGGGCGTCCAGCGGTCGGTCGAGCCGTCGTCGGCCAGGGCGTCTGGACCGGGTGTCGGGACGGGCGCGGTTCCCGCGTACGAGTCCGGGCGTGGGCCGGGACCGGGAACACAGGGGAGCGCATGTCGGTCATGGAGAAGTCAGTCGGTGTCGACGACGAGATCGACGAGATCGACGACGAGCAGGAGGAGTCGGCTCGTGTCGCGTACGCCCGGGCGGTGGGCACCAGGCTCCGCGCCATGCGCAAGCAGATGCGGCTCTCGCTCCAGGCGGTCGAGGCCATGTCGGACCAGGAGTTCAAGGCGTCGGTCCTCGGTGCCTACGAGCGGGGCGAGCGGGCGATCTCCGTGCCCCGGCTCCAACGGTTGGCGAAGCTCTACGACGTCCCGGTCGACCAGCTCCTCCCGCCGGACGAGGACGCCACCCGGTGGGGGGCGTCGAACGGAGCCCGGGAGGCCGCCCCCTTGAGCGCCCGTAGGGCCATCCAGGGGAGCAGCGCCGGGGAGAAGGTCACGATCGACCTCACGAAGCTCCACACGGTGAGCGGTCCCGAGCGCGACCTGCTGCGCCGGTTCCTCAGCATGATCCAGGTCCACCGGCAGGACTTCAACGGTCGGATGATCACCATCCGGTCGGAGGACCTCCGGGCCATCGCCTGCCTCTTCGGGGCCACGCCCGAGGCGATGGGCAAGCGGCTGGACGAGCTGGGGCTGCTCGTCGTCACCTGACCTATCCGACCCCAGGGAGCGGCACGCCGGCCACCCGGGGTGGACCCACCCGAGGTGGACCGGGGGCGCCGGGGCGGTCTCCGGCAGGCCGGGTGGTGCCGGAGGCCGGCGCCGGGGAGGTATAACTGTCCAGACATGACTGAGCCCATCCGCTGGTTGAGCACCAAAGAAGCGTCCGAGCGACTGGGGATCACGCTGCGGAGCCTCTACCGGTTCATCGACGAGGGCAGCCTGGTCGCCTACAAGTTCGGGCGGGTGATCCGTCTCCAGGAGGCCGACGTGGACCGGTTCATCAGCGCCAGCCGGATCGCGCCGGGCAGCCTCGAGCATCTCTACCCGGAGCTGAAGGGCGGGGCCGGTCGCTCGGGGCCGCCGTCTGCAGGCCCCGGGGGGCACCGGTGAGCGACCCGGCGCCGACCTGCCTGTTCTGCGCCATCGTGGCCGGCGCGGTGCCGGCCGAGGTCGTCGCCGAGACGCCCGACACCCTGGCGTTCCGCGACATCAACCCGTTCGCCCCGGTGCACGTGCTCGTGATCCCCAAACGTCACATCGCCAGTGCCGCCGAGGTCGGCCCCGCCGACGGCGACCTGCTCGCCGCCCTGTTCACCACGGCGAAGGCGGTGGCCGACGCCGAGGGGATCGGCGGGCCCGACCGGGGCTACCGCCTGGTGGCGAACGTGGGGCCCGACGCGTCGAACACCGTCTTCCACCTCCACCTCCACGTGCTGGGTGGCCGGCCGATGGACTGGCCCCCCGGGTGACGGCACCCGGCCCGGCCGTGCCTGCCCGGTTCCTCCCGGACGGCTGGTAGGGTCGGGCCGAGCGCACGTGTCCCCCTCCCAGGCCAAGATCCTCGTCCCCGGCAACCACCTCATGGCTGCCCTGCTCGGCCCCCGTGACGAGCTACTGCGCCTCGTGCAGGCCGCCTTCGCCGGGGCGTCCATCGTGGTGCGGGGCAACGAGATCTCCATCGAGGGGAACGACGCCGTCCGGATCGGCCGGTTGTTCGAGGAGATGGTCCTCCTCCTGGAGGCGGGGGAGAGCCTCGACGCCGTCCAGGTCGGCCGGACGATCGACATGGTGAAAGAGGACGTGTCGCCGTCGGAGGTCCTGACGTCCGAGGTGCTGCGCTCGGCGAGAGGCCGGCCGGTCCGGCCGAAGACCGCCGGGCAGAAGCGCTACACGGACGCCATCGCCGCCAACATCGTCACCTTCGGGATCGGTCCGGCGGGCACCGGGAAGTCCTACCTGGCGGTCGCCCTGGCCGTCCAGGCCCTCCAGGAGCACCGGGTGAGCCGGATCATCCTCACCCGTCCGGCCGTCGAAGCCGGCGAGCGGCTGGGGTTCCTCCCGGGGGACCTCATGGCGAAGGTGGACCCGTACCTGCGCCCCCTCTACGACGCCCTCTACGACCTGGTCGACACGGACGGAGCCCAGCGCCTCCTCGACCGGGGCACGGTCGAGGTCGCGCCACTGGCCTTCATGCGCGGACGGACGCTCAACTCGAGCTTCATCATCCTGGACGAGGCCCAGAACACGACGCCGGAGCAGATGAAGATGTTCCTGACCCGCATCGGCTTCGGGTCGAAGGCGGTGGTGACCGGCGACGTCACCCAGGTCGACGTGCCCGGCGGGCGGTCGGGACTGATCGGCTTGGAAGAGGTGCTCGGAGGGGTGGCCGACCTCGCCTTCGTGCACCTCGGGCGCAACGACGTGGTGCGGCATCGGATCGTCGCCGACATCGTCGACGCCTACGAGCGGTTTCCCCGGCCGGCCGGTTCCCGCCGCACGGGGGGTGAGGCGGTCGCGGAGCCGGACGGTCTCCGCCCGACCGGTCCCCCGTGAGCGCGGACGTCTACGTCGCCGACGAGCAGTCGGACCACCCGGTCGATGTCGATCGCTGGGCGGAACTGGCCCGCTCGGTGCTCACGGCCGAAGGGGTGACCGACGAGACCGAGGTGTCGCTCCTGTTCGTCGACGTGCCGACGATCGCCTCGCTGAACAAGCGGTTCCTGGGGAAAGAGGGGCCGACCGACGTCCTCTCCTTCCCCATCGAGGACGAGCTCGACCCCGGCGGGCGGTTCCCCGACACCGGGGGGACGGGACCCTCTTCGATGGACCCTGGCGGTCCCCAGCTCCTGTTGCTGGGGGACGTGGTCGTGTGCCCGGCGGTGGCCCACGGGAACGCCGCCGACCACGGCGTCGCCTTCGAGGACGAGCTGGCGCTGCTCATCGTCCACGGCATCCTGCACCTGTTGGGCATGGACCACGAGGTCGACGAGGAGGCGGAGCGCATGGAGCGACGCGAGCAGCAGCTGCTGGCCCGTTTCCATCGCCGGTTGCCTTGATCCTCCCGATCGGCGCCGTCGAGTTCGACGCCGCCGATGCCGTGCTGGTCGTCGTCGTGCTCGTCCTCCTGGCCGCCTCGGCGCTCCTGGCCCTGGCCGAGACGAGCCTGGTGCGGATGACCCGGTCCAAGGCGCTCTCCCTCCTGGACTCCGACCGGAGAGGGGCGGCGGTGCTGGTCCGCCTGATCGAGGACCCCCAGGGCTTCCTCAACCCCGTGATCCTGCTGGTGTTGATCTGCCAGCTGGTGGTGGCCACGCTGGTGGGCATCCTGGCTGCGGCCTGGTTCGGGGCGCTGGGCGTCGTCGTCGCCACCGTCTTCGAGATCGCCGCCATCTTCGTCCTGGGCGAGGCCGTGCCGAAGAACTGGGCCGTGCACCACCCCGAGCGGGCGGCGCTCTTCAGCGCTCCCCTGGTGGCGGCGCTGGTCGGGTTCTGGCCCGTCCGGTGGATCTCGCGCTCCCTCATCGGACTGGCCAACCTCGTCATCGGGGAGCCCGGTGACGCCGCCGAGTCGGAGGTCACCGAGTCGGAGCTGCTGGCCATGGCGGACGTGGCGCTGGAGGAGGACGTCATCGAGACCGAGGAGCGGGCGCTCATCCACTCGATCATCGAGTTCGGCGACACCATCGTGCGCGAGGTGATGGTCCCCCGTCCCGACATGGTGTCCCTGGACGCCGACGTGACGGTGGAACAGGCGTTGGACCAGCTCCTGGTGGCGGGGTACAGCCGGGCCCCGGTCGTGGCCGGCGGTGTTGACGACGTGGTCGGCGTGGCCTACGCGAAGGACCTCATCTCGGCCCTCCGCGCCGGACAGGGGGATGCGGAGGTGACCCGGCACGTGCGGGCCGCCCACTTCGTGCCCGAGACGAAGCGGGTGTCGGCGCTGATGCGGGAGATGCAGTCCCAGACGTTCCACCTGGCGGTGGTGGTCGACGAGTACGGCGGGACCGCCGGGCTCGTCACCCTGGAGGACCTGATCGAGGAGCTGGTGGGCGAGATCGTCGACGAGTTCGACGTGGAGCAGCCCCTCGTCGAACGGTTGGCGACCGGCCAGGTGCGCGTGTCGGCACGGCTCGGCGTCTCGGAGGCCAACGAGCTCCTGGGGCTCGACCTCCCCACCGGGGGGTGGGACACGGTCGGCGGGCTCGTGTTCGACCGGCTCGGCCACGTCCCGTCGGAGGGTGAGGCCATCGAGGTGGGGGGCAGGACGCTCACCGTGGACCGGGTGACCGGCCGGCGCATCGACCGCGTCGTCATCGATCCGCTGCCCCCGGTGCCGTCCCCGACGTCACCCCCGACATCAGCCCCGGCACGACCCCCGGCACGTCCGCCGGCTTCAGCACCGGCCCGGCCCCCGGCACGACCGCCGGCGGGTGAGCGATGACGTTCCGCTCGGGGTTCGCCGCCGTGGTCGGACGACCCAACGTCGGCAAGTCGACCCTCGTGAACCGGATGGTGGGGACGAAGGTGACGATCACGTCGGCCCGGCCGAACACCACCCGGTTCCAGGTGCGCGGGGTGGTGGACCGACCCGATGCCCAGCTGGTGCTCGTCGACACCCCGGGAGTGCATCGACCGAGGAGCGCCCTCGGCGCCCGGCTGAACGAGGCCGCCTTCTCGTCCCTCGACGACGTCGACGCCGTGATCGCCCTGGTCGACGCCACCGCCGCCGTGGGCCCCGGGGACCGGGTCGTGTTGACCCAGGCCGTCGAGCGGGCGTGCTCCCGGTCGGGGACGGCGCTGTTCGTGGTGGTGAACAAGGTCGACCGTGCCGGGCCTCCGGACGTGGTCGCCCGGTTGACGAGCGTGGTCGAGGTGGTCGGGGGACTGGAGGCGGCCAGGGCGGGACCGCCGGTCGACTGCGAGTACTTCCCGGTGTCGGCGGCCAGTGGCCGGGGGGTCACGGAGCTGGTCGACGCCGTGGTGGCCCGGCTGCCCGAGGGCCCCCGCTACTACCCCGAGGGCATGGCGAGCGACGTGGACGAGGCGTCCTGGGTGGCCGACCTCGTCCGGGAGCAGCTGCTCGCCCGGGTGGCCGACGAGCTGCCCCACTCCATCGCCTGCCGGGTCACCGAGTGGGAGTGGCCGCGCGTGCGGTGCGAGATCCTCGTCGAGCGCGACTCCCAGAAGGGCATCGTGATCGGGAAAGGCGGCTCGATCCTGAAGGCGGTGGGCACCGACGTGCGCGCCCAGCTCCCGGAAGGCATGTTCCTGGAGCTCTTCGTGCGGGTGGAGAAGCGGTGGCAGGACCGGGACGACGCCCTCGATCGGCTCGGGCTGTGACGGCCCGGCGGGCGATCGAGGGGCGTCAGGCGATCGAGGGGCGTCAGGCGGAGCGCGCCACGTGGTCCTGCAGGAACTCGACCACCACGGCGCGGTCGGTGACCCGCCGCATGGGCGGCACGGAGGCGAGCAGGACGTCCCGGTAGCTGGCGGTGGCCAGGCGGCTGTCGAGGACGGCGACGACGCCCCGGTCGCCGGCACTGCGGATGAGGCGGCCCGCTCCCTGTGCCAGCAGGGTCCCGGCCCGGGGGAGATCGATGACGCGGAACGCACCGGACCCGGCGCGCTCCCTCCGGGCCTGGAGCACGGGTGCGTCGGGGCGGGGGAACGGGATCCGGTCGATCGTGACCAGGCTGAGGGTCTTTCCCGGCACGTCCACGCCCTGGAAGAAGCCGAGCGTGGCGAACAGGCACGCCGGCTCGTCCGACCGGAACGCCGCCACCAGCGCCGGTTTGGGTAGGTCCGCCTGGGAGAGGACCGGATAGGGGAGGCGGCGGGCGAGGGCTCGGGCCGCCTCGGCCATGGCGCGCCGGCTGGTGAACAGGGCGAGGGTCCGGCCCCCGGCCGCCCGGATGAGCACCTCGAGCTCGTCGTGGATGGCGGCCTCCGCCTCGGGGGTCCGGCGGTCCGGGAGGTGGCGCGGCACGTAGAGCAGGGCGTTTCTCCGGTAGTCGAACGGGCTGCCCACGTCGAGCGGACCGTCGGTGGTGTCCTCGGGGAGCCCGAGCCGTCCGGGCAGGCCCACGGGGAGCGTGGCCGAGGTCAGCACGCCGGTGACCTCGCCCCAGAGACGGTCGGCCAGCGTCGGCCCCACCTCGACGGGGGAGATCCGCAGGACGGGCGCGCCGGCGTCCCCGTCGACCCACACCACCTCGTCGTCGCCCGAGGCGGCCAGGTGCGCCACGTCGTCGGCGAGGTTGCTGGCCGCCAGGCGCACCCGGTCGTGGCGGGCGCGCCGGTCGGGATCGTCGTCCGCCTCTTCCCGCTCTTCCCGTGCCCGCCGGTCCAGGGCGCCGATCAGCTCGGCGAGCCGGCCCGACGCCAGCGTGACCAGGTCGGCGATCGACGGACCACCGGCACCCGTCCCGGGGTCGTCGGGAAGGGACCCCCGTCCCAGCCCCGGTCCCAGCCCCGGACCCGCCGGGGCCCGCAGCTCCAGACCCTCGGGGAGGCCGGCGCGCCCGCCACCGCCGCTGCGTCCGCCGCCGTGCCCGCCACCGCCGCCCGGTCCGCCGCCGCCGGTGATCCGCGTCCCGACCAGGGGACGCAGGGACCGCGTGAAGGCGTCGGCGAGCTCGGCGACGTCCTGGACCGACCGGTCGTCGCGGCCGGACCCCGCCCGGCCGGGTCCCGGGGTCGCGCCGGTGGCGAGCAGCGGCCGCCCCGGGCCGCCACGGTTGGGGACCCGGCGGGCCCCG
>JAKADK010000066.1 GCA_021820665.1 Actinomycetes bacterium
GGCAAGCCCCTCTACCAGCCGGTGGCGGGCATGGCGACCACACCGGATGGCAAGGGCTACTGGGAGGTGGCCAAAGACGGCGGGATCTTCGCCTTCGGTGACGCCGCCTTCTACGGCTCCATGGGCGGCAAGCCCCTCAACCAGCCCATCGTGGGCATGGCGGCCACGCCGGATGGCAAGGGCTACTGGGAGGTGGCGGCCGACGGTGGCGTCTTCACCTTCGGGGATGCCACCTTCTACGGCTCCATGGGCGGCAAGCCCCTTTCCCAGCCGGTGGTGGGCATGGCGGCCACACCGGATGGCAAGGGCTACTGGGAGGTGGCCAAAGACGGCGGGATCTTCACCTTCGGGGATGCCACCTTCCGGGGCTCGGCCGCGGGGTACGTCCCCGTCGGCGAATCGGTGGTCGCCATGGCCGCCGGATCCGGGAGTGGGACCGGGACGAGCGAGGTCGGCGACTTCTCCCACGCGGTGAGCACCGCGTCGTCGCCGTACGCGCCGGGCGCCACGGGCTACGACATCTCGTGGCCGCAGTGTGGTGGGGCATACCCACCGCCCTCAGCCGTGGCCGTCGTCGGGGTGAACGGAGGGTCGGCCTTCACCGACAACACCTGCTTTGCCAGCGAGGCCGCCTGGGGCGGCGCCGGCCTGAGCGTCTACCTCAACGTCAACTCGCCACAAGGTTCGAACCCGAGCCAGTGGGACGAGGGCCCGGATGGGTCATGCACGATCGGCGACCTGAGTTGCGAGTCGTACAACTACGGCTACAACACGGCGCAACTCTCCATGGCCACGGCCCGTGCGGCGGGATACGGCACACAGACATGGTGGCTCGACGTGGAGACCGGGAACTACTGGACGTCGGACACGGCGGCGAACGACCAGGTGATCGCCGGGGCCGTTGCCGCCATCACGTCAGCAGGCGGCACCGCCGCCATCTACAGCACCGACTACCAGTGGGGAGAGATCGCCGGCACCTACGTTCCGAATGTCTCGGCCTGGTACCCCACGGGGCTGGCGGCCTCGGCGTCGAGCTCTTGGTGCGCCGGCACCAGCTTCGCGGGAGGCCCGATCGCTCTCGTCCAGGGCGCGGCAGGACCCTACGACGGGGACTACTCGTGTTGACCGGCCCGGTCGGTCCTGGTCGACGTTGTCCGGGTGCCGCCATGATCGCGACGATGGTCATCGGCGGGCTCTTGGCGGCGGGATGCGGCGGTGGCGCTGCCGTCACCGGCCGGCACCGGTCGACGTCGCCCGCGGCGGTGGCACCCAAAACCGTAGCGCCTACGACTACGACCGTCCCGCGTGCTCCGCAGACCACTCCGAGCACGACTCCGAGCACGCAGCCGGTCACCCCGAGCACGCCGACGTTCCCCGCGCTGGTCGTTCAGGCCATGAGCCAGTTCAACCCTCTTCCGGCCGGAGCCGAGGCACCCGAACGTCTTCCTGGCGTCCCGGGGTACCTGACCGCCCAGACCGGGGGGCTCGGCGGGCAGGACAACGTGACCCTCATCGCTACCACCCAACCGGTCGCCGTGAACAGCCCGTCGCTCTCCACCTCCGCGGCGGGCACAGAGATCGCCAGCTTCTCGACGACGCCCACCGCGTCGACGGCCAACGCATCTGCCGCCTTGGCCCAAGCCAGGAGCCAGTCCATCGACACATGTGCTGGTCCGTCGCAGACCGTCTCCGTCGCCGGAGGCATCACTGCGACGAGCTGCCCCACGGTCGACGGCGCCGCGCTCACCTGGAACCAGGGAACATGGATCGTCCAGGTGGTGACTCTGAGCGGCACCACACCGTCGAGTGCCGAAGCTGCGTCTGTAGCCGGCGATATTGCCAGCTTCGGTCTCCCTTCCGGCGCGGCGGACGGCATGGTCGGCGTCGTCGTTCCCGGCAACCCATCGGCCGGCGCTGCCGACACCGCCGTTCTCGAGTGGACCAAGGGAGCGGACGTCTACGAGGTCCGCTCGTCCGACAACCCACCAGCGGCGATCACCCTGGCTGCGGCCATGCGTCCGTACGCAGGGTAGTCCGGCTGCGGTTCCGGTCGCTCGACGACAGCACCGCGTCGACAGGCCTGACCGGGTTCGCCGCACGCCGAGCCCCGTGGACGACACGTAACGTCGGCCGGCGGCAGACCTCCTCGGTCGGCGGCACCGCCGGCCCACCACTTTGACCACGGACCGGGGTCGCTGCTCGCCCGGCGCACCTCGTCGACGGACTCGGACCGGGCGGCCGGATCGAAGGCCTCCGGCACCAGCCGCAACGCGGCGAACACCTCGGCGACGACATCGTCGCCGTCCGGGCCACTCCCGAGGATCATGCTCGAGACCAACACCACGTGACGCCGGTAGAGCTCGCGAACGCATCTTCCCGTCGAAGCAACACGGCAGCAACGAGGGCGCCGTCCGACCGATCTCGAGCCGCCGCGGGAGCAGTGGTGATGTCGTCGAAGTCCGCCGCGCTGCCGACCGACCGTCTCCGCCCACCAGATGCCGCGGGTCGCACTCGAATCCGGTGGCCACGAGCCGGAGCTGTATCTCCCGGCCAGGTCCCGTCCGCAGCCCCTGCCTGGCATACCGCCTCCGCTGGCCTTCGCACTCCGGCGCACTCCCGCGGTCGAGCGGGGGGCTACGGCCCAGCATGGATCGGGAGTAAAAACCCCCGCAGGACCTGGCACCAGACGAGAGCAGGCGCGCCGGACCAGTGCAGGTCGCCGATCGATCGACATCGAGCAGTCCCCCACCGTGCGTCACCGAACCCCGGGGCGCACGCATGGAAGAACACGTGCCCTGCGCGGGTGGATGTCCACCGTCTTACTCACCGAACCCTCACTGCCGAAGGTTCCCGGTGCCACCCCGCAGCCGCATCCGGCTCTCGAGGGGCCATGTAGGTCTGATCCTCGCGTTTGTCTTTGTCTTGATCGGCGTACAGATTGACTACGAATCAACACGATTTCGTGAAGAGATCGCCTGATCCCACCGTGTGAAGAGATCGCCTGATCCCACCGCCGGTGCACCCATCCAGCCGGTCGACGGAACCCCGATCGGCGCCTGAGCCCGGTGTGCCCCGCCTGGGCGCCTGCCCCACCGCCCGTCTCAGGGAGCCGACACGTCTCCCTGCACGACACCATCGGCAGCGAGGGCGGCGAGCCGATCCGCGCCGATGCCCAACTCGGTCAGGACGGCGCCGGAATGCGCCCCGGGGAGCGGAGCATCACCTGGTGGTGGCACCGATCGACCTGGCAGGACCAGCCATCGCCCGGGGCTCACCCGCACCGGTTCCTCCGAACCGCCCTCGACGATGTTCAACAGGCCACTGCCGATCAGCTGTGTGTCCTCGACCAGCTCGTGGGCTTGGCGAGCTGGCACGGCCGGGATACCGACCGCAGCCAGCCGTCGTACCACCGTGGCGACCCCGAGTCCCGAGAGCGCTTCGGCGAGCATGCCGGACCCACCGGCAGGCAGGCCCGCCTCCTGCAGCGCGCCACGGTCCCGGGGCCAGCGACCGGCGAGGCGCACCCAGCCGTCAGCCGCCTGGTAGAGGCGCTCGAGGGGATCAGGGCCGGCGAAATCTCTGCCCCCCAACGGACCGACGACACGCCCGGGCACCCGGACCAGGTGCTCGGACTGCACCAGACACGAAGCCGCACACAGGGTGACGTCCACATGCTGACCGCGCGCCAGGCGTGTCCGGGCAAGGAGCGAGGCGCACACGCCGAGCACACCGAGCCCGGCGGCGACGACGTCGTTGATCGGCACGGTGAGGAAGGCGGGGCTGTCCGCGGCGTCGGGGCCACCCTGCGAGCGCATGATCCCGCTCATGGCCTGGACGACCGGGTCGAATCCGGGTCTGGTGCCCAGCGCGCCTTTCCCGCCGAACGCACTGATAGACAGGCTGACGATCAGCGGGTTGATCGCGGCGAGGTGGTCGTGGTCGATCCCCAGCCGCCCGAGCACCCCGGGGCGGTAGTTGTCGACCACCACGTCGCTGGCACCGACGAGGGCCATCAGCACGTCGTGCCCCTGTCCGTCGGCGACGTCAAGGAGCACGCTGCGCTGCCCGCGGTTGTACACCGAGAACCCGGCACCGCCGCGGCCACCATGCGCCACGCGGTACTCGTCGCCGTTCGGGGGGCGTTCGACCTTCACCACGTCGGCACCCAGCTCACCCAGCAACGTCGCCGCATAGGGCCCGGCGATGATGGTGCCGAGGTCGAGGACCCGCATCCCGGCGAGCGGAAGCGCCGCGGGATGTGCGGGGAGGGCGGACGGGCAGTCCGCCGGCGACGGCTGTGCGACCGACGTCGGTTCTTCCACGGGACGATGCGGCCACCGGTCGACGAGCTCGCCGATGGGATCCGGACGGGTCGGGGCCGCATGGCGCACGAGTCCGGGCGTGGCCGAGAGATCGACGAAGAGACCCGGCATCACGAGGTCCCGACCGGCATCGTCGTGCACGACGGCGCGGAGGCCCATGGCCGTGACCTGGTCGTGGTCGAGCCAGTCGGCCGAGTCGCCGACGGCGGCCACCGGCACATCGGCTGATTCCAACCGTTCGACCCATTCGGCGCGTGATCGGGAAGCGAAGACGGACTCCAGCGCGGTGGCGATCCAGTCGAAGTTCTCCGGCCACCGCACCTTGGCCGCGTCGTGATCGATCCGGGGGTCGTCCAGCACCGCCGCCGCCCCGATCGCCCGGAGGCCCCGCTCGATGAACGCGGTCGTGAAGGCACCGAGGAAGAGCCAGCCCCCGTCGCCACACCGGTAGCACCGGTAGTTGGGCAGCGCGCCGCCTGGCCCACCCGGACGATGCACATGCGGATCGCCCCGGCCCACCACGAAGCTCCCCGGCGACGCCAACATGGCGCCATGCGCCCCGCCCACCACGACCCGGGAGCCTGTCGACAGGCCGCGCTGGCCACCGAGATGCAGGGCCACGGCTGCCGTCGCCGCCCAGATGCCCTGCATGTGCAGGCTGAGTGGGTAGACACAGTCGACCGGCACGTCGTCGTACGACGCCTGGCTCCAGGCATGGCCCAGCCAGGCGAAGAGCAACCCGGCCGACTCCCGCCCGCCGACCCACGGCGTCTGCCCGAGCAGGTACGGCGGCATCACGACCCAGACGGCCGATCGGCCGGGTTCACTGCCTCGGGCCACCAGGGTGTCGTGGCCGACGGCACCGCCGTCCGTGCCCACCAGGACGATGTCGGCGGTCTCCACCAGGTGGTCGAGGGCGGCCCCGTCCCCGTGTCGGGTGGGATCGAACACGGCGCCGACCTTGTTGCGGTCCCACACGTAAAGCCCCGGCGCTGCCGTCGAGGGACCATCACCGGGTCGGTACACCTTCACGACGTCGGCATCGAGATCGGCCAACAGCATGCCGGCCACAGGCCCGGCTACCCCACCGGTCAGGTCGAGGACCCGCAGCCCAGCGAGTGGACCGTGCGGGCAGACCCCGGGATCACCCGTCACCCGTCACCCGTCGCCCGTCACCGGTCACCGGCCCGTCCACTCCGGTGGTCGCTTCTCTGCGAAGGCACGCGGCCCTTCGATGAAGTCTTCCGACTCGTAGAGACGGCGCAGCCGACCCGAGTCTCTGTCGGCCTGGAGAGCAGCATCGTCAGGTAGTCCGAGACCGGCGAGAACGGCTTCTTTGGTGGTTCGCAGGCTGACTGGAGAGCAACGCAGCATCTCGGCCGCCCAACGTCGGGCAGACGGAAGGAGCTCGGGGAGCGGCACGACCTCGTTGACGAGCCCGAGGCGGTAGGCCTCGGCCGCGTCGATCTGCCGTCCGGTGAGCATCATGCCCATCGCCACCTTGAGCGGCACGTGCCGGGGGAGGCGATGCATGCCCCCCGCCGACGCCACCAGGCCGACGAGGGGCTCGGGCAGCCCGAAACGGGCATGGTCGGCAGCGATGATCACGTCACACGCCAGGGCGAGCTCGAAACCACCGCCGAGAGCGAACCCGTTCACGGCGGCGATGATCGGCTTGGTGCACTCGAAGCCGCTCGTGATCCCGCCGAACGGAACGCCTTGCGGAATCGCCATGTCGCCGTCCCCCGAACGGGCTGCTGTCACCTTCAAGTCGTTGCCGGCGGAGAATGCCCGGTCGCCGCTGCCAGTCAGCACGGCCACCCATGCGTCCGGGTTGGTACGGAACGCATCGAAGGCACGGGCCAGCTCGGCGCTCGCCTCGGGATGGAGGGCGTTCAGCACCTCTGGTCGGTCGATCGTCACGTAGGCGATGCGGTCCTCGACCCGATAGGTGAGGTAGTCGTAGCTCATGGCGCTCCCAACCGGAGCGTACCCATCCCCGCACCACCACCGAGCACGGGGTCTCCTCCATCACACACGACCACAGCACCATCCCTTCGTCACGCTGCCGTACTGTCGACGCTGCTCGACGTCGGTGGCGGCAAGCCCCGTTCACATCCCGATCCGCTCCCGGTCGCGCTGAAGGCGTCGAGCGAACCGGTCGAGCTGCGCCTGCACCGGACCGGGTCCGGCACCACCGGGCGTCGTGCGGCGGGTGACCGCCACACCGGGTGCCAGCAGGCCGGCCGCGTCCGTTCCGAGAACCGGATGGGCCTCGACCAGCTCGGACAACGGGACATGGCGCTCCATCGAGTCACGCACCAGCCCGCCGACAATGGCATGCGCCTGCCGGAACGGAACGCCCCGCTCGACCAGCCATTCGGCCAGGTCCACCGCCGCGGCTGCCGAGCTGTCCGCCGCCGCCTGCATGCGGTCCGCATCGAAGACGATGGTCCGGAGCAGTCCAGTCAGGGCGGCAAGGACGAGGCGGATCTGGTCGACCGAGTCGAACAAGGGCTCCTTGTCCTCCTGGAGGTCCCGGTTGTAGGCGAGCGGCAACCCTTTCAAGGTCGCCATCAGGCCGGTGAGGTTGCCGAGCAGCCGACCGGCCTTTCCCCGGGCGAGCTCCGCCACGTCCGGGTTCTTCTTCTGGGGCAGCATCGAGCTGCCGGTGGCGTAGGCGTCGTCCAGAACAACGAAGCCGAACTCGTCGGTCGACCACAAGACGAGCTCCTCGCCGATGCGGGAGAGGTGCACGCCGAGCAGCGCGATGTCGAAGAGGACCTCGGCCACGAAGTCCCGGTCGGACACGGCGTCGAGCGAGTTCTCGAACCGGGCGGTGAACCCGAGCTCCGCCGCCACGCCGTCTGGATCGAGCGGGAGCGACGAACCGGCCAGCGCCCCCGCGCCGAGGGGCGACACGTCCATCCGTACAAGGGTGTCCACTAGCCGGTCCACGTCGCGTGCCAGCGCCTGGCCATGGGCGAGGAGGTGGTGGGCGAGGAGAACTGGCTGCGCCCGCTGGAGATGGGTGTACCCGGGGAGATAGACGGCCCCGACCTCGCGCGCCCGGGTGGCCAGCACGTCCTCCAGGTCGAGCACCATGCCGGCGATCTCCCGAACCGAGCGCCGGGCGTAGACCCGGAGGTCGGTGGCGATCTGGTCGTTGCGGCTCCGCCCCGTGTGGAGCTTCGCCCCCACCTCGCCGGCGATCTCCGTCACCCGTCGCTCGACGGCCGTGTGAATGTCCTCATCGTCCTCGGCGAACGCGAACGTACCGCTGGCCAACTCCGCTTCCACCTGGTCGAGGGCGGTGATCAGCGTGGCCACCTCGGTCTCGTCGAGAATCCCTCCCCGACCGAGGCCCCGTACGTGCGCCCGCGAACCGGCCAGATCGTCGGGAGCGAGGATGCGGTCAAAAGGCAGGCTGGCCGACAACGCCATGACCTCCGAAGCCGTACCCCCGCCCAGCCGGCCGTGCCATAGGGTCACGGCACCACCGTCCCGCCGCCGGTACCACCGGTAGCCGCCGTCCCGCCGCCGGCAGCCCCCTGGCGAGCCGACCAGGTCTGGACACCGAGCCCCCAGAGCCGCACGAACCCTGCCGCGTCCTCGTGGCGGAACGTGTCGGTGGCGTCGTACGTGGCGAGCCCATGGTCGTAGAGACCGACCGGGCTCCGTCGTCCCACCACCCGGCACTGACCCGGCTCGCAGCGCACGCGGACCTCCCCGGTCACCGACCGTTGGGACTCGACGAAGAACGCGTCCAGGGCTTGCCGCAGCGGGGAGAACCACAGCCCGTCGTAGACCAGCTCCGACCAGCGCGGCTCCAGGCGAGCCTTCTCGTGGTGGATGTCCCGCTCCAATGTCAGGTCTTCCAGGTCACGATGGGCGAGGAGCAGGGTCAACGCCGCCGGGCACTCGTAGGTCTCGCGGCTCTTGATCCCGACCCGCCGGTTCTCGACCATGTCCAGGCGCCCGAACCCGTAGGCCCCGACCACCCGGTTCAGCTCGGCGATCAACGTGGCCATCGGCAGCGCCCTGCCGTCGATCGAGACGGGACGACCCGACTCGAAGCCGATGACGAGCTCCACCGGTTCCGTCGCAGTCCTCTTCGTGAGGGTGTAGACGTCCTCGGGAGGGGCGTTCCACGGATCCTCGATCACCCCGCACTCGATCGCCTTGCCCCACAGGTTCTCGTCGATGGAGTAGAGCTTCTCCTTCGTCACGGTGAGTGGGATGTCCCACCTTGCCGCGTATTCGATGCAGTCTTCGCGGGTGAGCCCCCACACCCGGGCCGGGGCCAGCACCTCCAGCTCGGGTGCGAGCGTGCGGATGCCCACCTCGAAGCGAACCTGGTCGTTGCCCTTCCCCGTGCACCCGTGGGCCACCGCATCGGCGCCGAACCTCTGGGCCTGGTCGACCAAGTGGGTCACGATGACGGGCCGGGAGAGCGCCGACACGAGTGGGTACTTGCCTTCATAGGCGGCATTGGCCAGGACGGCCGGGCCGCAGAACTCCTCGGCCAGTTGATCCCGAGCGTCGACCACCACCGCCTCGACGGCGCCCGCAGCAAGGGCGCGGGCGCGGATCGACTCCCAGTCCTCGCCTCCTGCCTCGGCTGCCTGGCCCACGTCGACCGCCACCGCCACCACTTCGACCCCGTGGTTCTCCATCAGCCATCGAACCGCCACCGAAGTGTCGAGCCCTCCGCTGTATGCCAATACCACCCGTCGTGCCATCACGATCCCTTCATCATGCTCGCATTGAACCTTTCGAACCTTTCGAACCGCCAGGGCCGCTCGGAGCCCCAGGGCCGCTCGGCCCTTCCGCACCGTGCCCGGCTGCCGGCCCGTGTTGCGAGCGGGCACGCGGGCTCCCGGCGGTACCAGGACGGACCGGCCCGCGAGCCCGCACCGGCAGCTCGATCCCCGACAGGCCGGCAAGCCTGCTCGCCACGGCGGCGCCGCCGACCTGCTCGGATGCCACCACCAGGACCGTGTCGTCGCCGGCGACCGTACCGATCACTCCCGGGAAGCCACTGCGATCGAGCGCCGAGCCGACGACATGGGCCGATCCCGGCGGAGTCCGCAGGACCACCAGGTTGGCCGAGTGGTCGACCTCGACGACCCAGTCGCCCAGCACGCGACGGAGATGGTCCTCGGGCGCGACTTGGTGGGACGGCAGCTCAGGGAGCGCGTAGGCGGTGTCCCCACCCGGGAGCCGCACCTTGAGGGCTCCGAGCTCCTCGAGGTCCCGCGAGACCGTCGCCTGTGTCGCGTCGATCCCCTCCGCCGCCAGCAGCTCGACCAGGTGGGTCTGGCTTCCGACCGCCTTGGTCTCGAGCAGTTTGACCACCCGATGCAACCGCTGCTGCTTGGTGGGCTTCATCGGTGCCCCCGATGGTCCGCTCCCCCGGGACCCGGAGCCGGGATGGACCGGCCGGTCACCGGATCGTCCAGCGGTTCGCGCAAGCCGGCGTAGGCCAACCAGGTGAAGACGCCGCGCATGGCGTGCATCCGGTTGGCCGCCTGCTCCCAGACGGCACTCCGGGGCCCCTCGAGGACACCCGCCGTGATCTCCTCCCCGCGGTGGGCGGGGAGGCAGTGGAGCACGATGGCGTCGGACGCCGCCAGGGCCACCAGGTCCTCGTCAACCGTGTAGCCGGCGAAGGCGGCGAGCCGGGCCGATCGCTCGGACTCCTGGCCCATCGAGGTCCACACGTCGGTGTAGACGACCCCCGCCCCGGCGACCGCCTCGCGGGGGTCGTCGGTGACCACCACTTCCCCGCCGAGCCCGACGATCCGGGCGACGTCCTCGTCGGTGGGCCCGAACCCCGGCGGCGACGCCACCCGGGTCGGGATCCCCACCATGGCGGCGGCCAGCGCCAGGGATCGCCACACGTTGTTGGCGTCCCCCACGAAGGCCACGGGGTGCGCGGTCGGGTCGTCCGGGCCGAAGAGCTGTCGGATGGTGGCGACGTCAGCGATGGCCTGGCAGGGATGGGCTCGATCGGAGAGGAGGTTCACCACCGGCACACCAGCGTGGTCGAGGGCCCCGGCCATACGCTCCAGGGTCCCGTGGGCCATCACGCGGGCGCACACGATCGAGTGGAAACACCCGAGCGAGCGTGCGACGTCCTCTGCGCTCTCCCGGCTGTCGATGCCGACCTCGGCGCTCTGGATGGTCACCGGATGGCCACCCAGAGCCACCACCGCCATCTCGCAGCTGTTACGCGTCCTGTTGGAGGCTTTCTCGAAGACGAGCGCCACTCCCTTGCCGTCGAGGGGCCGGCCCGGATCGGGCACTCGCCCCGCCGCCACTCCCAGGACTGTCTCCAGCTCCTCCACCGAGAGGTCGTCCACGTCGAGCAGCCGTCTCGTCACCCTTCCCCACCTTCCCTCCCAAGCGACGGCCCCGCCGAAAGTCCGGGCGGCGGCGCGGACAGGGACCCGGTCGTGGACCCCGTGGCGCCGGTCTCCGACGTGCCGGGCGCGGTGGCCCGGACCCGAGCGAGCACGGCACCGAGGATGTCGACCGCCGCGTCGATCTCGACGTCGGCAACGAGCAGCGGCGGCGCCAGCCGCAGCACGTCGGGCTTCGGGGCGTTCACGACCAGCCCCGCCGCCAGGGCGCTGTCACACGCCTGCGGAGCGAACGGGCCGTCCAGGACGACGCCCACCAGCAGGCCGGCGCCCCGCACGTCCACGACCCCGTCCAGACGGCCCAGGCCCGCCCGGAGCCGGGCACCGGCCCGCTCCGCCCTCTCCGGCACGTGCTCGTCCTCCATGACCTGGAGCGTGGCCGCGACGGCCGACATGGCCAACGGCTGCCCCCCGAACGTGCTCCCGTGGTCGCCGGGGCGGAAGGCCTCGGCGACGGGCCGGCGCGCCCAGCAGGCGCCCACCGGCATCCCGTTACCCAGCGCCTTTGCCATCGTCACCACGTCCGGGAGGATGCCCGCGTGCTGGAACCCGAACCACCGGCCGGTCCGACCGACGCCCGTCTGGATCTCGTCCACCATCAAGAGGATCCCCCGGTCCCGGCACAGCGCGGCCAGGCCGGCCAGGTACCCCTCCGACGGAGGGACCACACCCGACTCGCCCAGCATGGGCTCGATCAGCACGGCACCGATCCGGGTCGGATCACACGCCGCCTCCATCGCCGGTAGGTCGTCGAACGGGACCAGCACGAAGCCCTCGGGCATGGGCAGGAACGGCCGCTGCTTCTCCGGCTGCCCGGTGGCGGCCAAGGTGTTGAGGGTGCGGCCATGGAACGATCCGGCGACGGTCACGATCCCGTGCCGGCCCGGACCGGCCCACCGCCGGGCCAGCTTCAGCGCACACTCGTTCGCCTCAGCGCCCGAGTTGGCGAAGAAGACCTGGCCCCCCGCCGGTTGTGCTCCCCCACCGATCAAGCGGTCGAGCGTGGCGGCGACCGCCGGCGCCAGGGTGTTGCCGAACAGGTTCGAGACGTGCCAGAGCTGGCGCGCCTGCGCTGCCACCGCGTCGGCCACGACCGGGTGGGCATGTCCGAGACCGGTGACGGCGATGCCGGACAGGAAATCGAGGTACCGGCGACCCTCGGTGTCCCAGAGCTCGGTGCCGCGCCCCCGCACGAACGTCACCGGCGGGGTCGCGTACGTCGCCATGAGCGCCGAACGATCCGGCGGGGCGTTGCTCATGCCCGCACCATGGTCCCCACCCCGGCGTCGGTGAAGATCTCCAGGAGGAGCGCATGGGGCACCCGGCCGTCGAGGATGTGCGCCTGGCCGACACCGGCCCGGATCGCCCGGATGCACGCCTCGGCCTTCGGGATCATCCCGCCGGTCGCCGCGCCCGAGTCGACCATGGCCGCCAGTGCATCGACCGAGAGCCGGGGGATGAGGCTGTCGGGGTCCTCGGGTGACGAGCGCACCCCGGTCACGTCGGTCAAGAAGACCAGCTTGGCGGCATCGAGAGCAGCGGCCAGTGCGCCGGCCACGGTGTCGGCGTTGATGTTGAAGGCCTGGCCGCTCAGATCCGTGCCGATGGTCGCCACCACCGGGATGAGCCCTTGGGCCAACAGCTGGTGGAGAAGGACAGGATCGACCTCCACGACGTCGCCCACGTAGCCGAGGCTGGCCGAGCGGGCGGTGGCGGTGATCAGGTTGGCGTCCTCCCCGGAGAGCCCGACCGCCAGCGCCCCGTGGACGTTGATCGACTTCACGATGTCGCGGTTGACCTTCCCGACGAGGACCATCCTCACCAGGTCGAGCGTGTCGGCGTCGGTGACCCGGAACCCGTCCCGGAACTCGGTGGACTTCCCCACCCGGGCCATGAGCTGGCCGATCTGGGGACCACCGCCGTGCACCACCACCGGGAGCATGCCGACCGAGCGCATGAGCACGATGTCCTCGGCGAAGGACGCCAGCGCCGCGTCCTCGTCGACCGCCGGGGAGTCCACCTTCGCCCGGAGGATGTTCCCCCCGTACTTCACCACGACGATCTGGCCCCAGAAGCGCCGGATGTACGGCAGTGCCTCCACGAGGATCCCGGCCTTCACCTCCGGTGCGACGGACGCGGGACTGTCGGGACTGTCGGGACTGTCGGGACTGTCGGGAGCGACAGGACCACGAGCACCGGCGGCGGCAGGTCCAGGGGCGGGGGCAGCGCCGGCCGGGGAGCGGACGTCAGGGCCGCTCACGATGTCCCCCGGTTCTCGTCGATGTAGCCGTGGCCGAGGTCCACGGTCATGATCGCGCCGGAACCGTCACCGATCCCGAGGTCACAGTGCAGGTCGATGGACCGCCCGGCCAGATGGGAGCGCACCGCCCCGGCATCGTGGGCCACAGCCACGCCCGCCCGGCACACGGTCACCCCGCCGTAGGTCACCTGGACCCGGTCCATCTCGAACGCGCTGCCCGAGGAGCCCAGCTCGCTCACCACCCGGCCCCAATAGGGATCTTCGCCGTTGAACGAGCACTTCACCAGCAATGACTCGGCGACCTTTCTGGCCGCCCGGGAGGCATCCGCATCGCTCGCCGCTCCCGTCACCCGGACGTGGGCCACCTTCGACGCCCCTTCGGCATCGGCGGCCATCTGGCCCGCCAGGTCGGCACAGACCTCTGTCACGGCGGCAGCAAGCGCGGCAGGGTCGGCCGGGCCTGCCCGCCCGGAGGCCATCAGGACCACCGTGTCGTTGGTCGACGTGCACCCGTCGACGGACATGGCGTTGAACGAGCCGCCCACGGCCAGCGCCAGCAGGTCGGCCAACGGACCCGGCTCGACCGCGGCATCGGTCGTGAGGAAGGCCAGCATCGTGGCCATGTTCGGGGCCAACATGCCCGCCCCCTTCGCCATGCCGGCCACCGCGAACCCCGGACCGGCGACGAGCGCCTCCTTCCGGCCACCGTCGGTCGTGAGGATCCCGGTCGCAGCTGCGGCGGCATGCTCCGCTCCGGCTCCACGACCGGCCACCAGCTCCGGGATCCCGCCCACGATCACGTCCATCGGCAGGGGGTAGCCGATCAGGCCGGTCGAGCAGACGAGCACCTCCTCGGGTCGGCATCCGATGCCCTCGGCGCTCAGCGCGCACATCGCCTCGGCATCGCGACGTCCCTGCTCTCCCGTGGCGGCATTGGCATTTCCGCTGCTCACGACCACAGCCACCTGCCGACCACCGGTGACCGCCAGGTGCCGTCGCGACACGGTGACGGGAGGGGCCGCCGCCAGATTCGTGGTGAACACGGCGGCGGTCGGCACGGCCATCCCGGTGGCCGAGGCGAGGATAGCCAGGTCGGGCGCTCCCGATGCCTTGATCCCCGAGGCGATGCCGTTGGCCACGAACCCCTCCGGCGTCGTGATGGTCATGGGTACACCCCTGTCGTCGGTAGCCCCGCCTGCTCAGGCAAGCCGAGGACCAGGTTCGCACACTGGATCGCCTGGCCCGCCGCACCCTTGCCCAGGTTGTCGAGCGCGGCGATCGTCACCAGCCATCCGGTGCGGGGATCCACCCTGGCCGTCACGTGGGCACAATTCGACCCGGCCGTGTCCTTCGTGGCCGGCGGGTCGTCGCGCACCACGACGAAGGGCTCCTGGTGGTAGGCGGCGCGGAGGATCGCCAGTGCCGCGCCCGAGTCGAGCCTGGCTTCCGGAATCGGTCGGGCGTAACAGGTGGCGAGGATGCCGCGGCTCATCGGGGCCAGATGGGGGGTGAAGAGAACGGGCAGGCTCAGGCCCTGCTCCATCTCGGGGGTGTGACGGTGGTCGAGCAAGCCGTAGGCGACCATCGAGCCGTCCACCGCGCCGAAGTGGAGATTCGCCTTCGGGGCCCGTCCTGCACCCGACACCCCGCTGGCGGCGTCGACGATCACGCTCGAGCCATCGAGCACGCCCGCCCGGACGAAGGGCGCCAGGGCGAGCACGGCCGCCGTCGGATAGCAGCCGGGAGCGGCGACGAGGCGCGTCCCCCGGAGCGGACCGCGGTCCAGCTCGGGCAGGCCGTAGACGAACCGCTCCAGGTAATGCGGCGAGCGATGGGCCTCGCCGTACCAGACCGGGTACAGGGACGGGTCTCGCAGCCGGAAGTCGGCGGCCAGGTCGACCACGGCGCCCACCGACCCGTCGAGCTCGGGAACCAGGTCCTGGGACGCTCCGTGCGGGAGCGCCAGGAACACGAGGTCGAGACCGTCGAACACGCCGGCCCCCATGGGGGCCATGACCAGGTCCGGGTAGGCGCCAGCCAGCGCGGGGGTCACCGCCGCCACCGGTCCTCCCGCTGCGCTCCCCGCCGTGACGACGGCCACGTCGAGATCGGGATGGGAGGCGCACAGGCGGAGCAGCTCGCCCCCGGCGTAGCCCGACGCCCCGGCGATGCCGACTCTCACGCCGTCACCGCCACACGCGATGCCCGATCACGTATGACGGTCCTCGTCGGTCCTCGTCGGTCCTCGTCGGCGGCGAACATCTGGGAGAGTATGCACTACTTAGTATCTTTATGCAAATCGAACGCAGCGCGGCGGCGCTCCCGAGGAACCACCGGCCACACGGCTGGCGGTCGGTGCCTGTCCGATGCCCGGGCTGTCGTCGGGCGTAGGCGGACGACATCCGAGCACGTTGACTAAGCCGTACGGGCCTCTCCGTGGGATGCCGGGCTGCCAGCGGATGCCGAGGAGCTGGGCCCACCGGCACCGGCACCGGCACCGGCCGCCGAGGCCGCGCTC
>JAKADK010000167.1 GCA_021820665.1 Actinomycetes bacterium
GTTGATCACTAACAGTACTTGGATAGCGGGGTCCACCACCTCGCTGAGGCTCGCGCGTACCGTTGGGAATTCCGACCCGCGACCCCTCTCCCGGTGCTGACGCCGGCTCGTTCGCCGAGCTGACCGCAGCGGTCGTCCGCCTCGAAGCCCGGATCTCCGAGCTGACCGAGACGCTCGCTGCCCGTGACGCACGCATTGCCGAGCTGGAGAAGCTGTTGGAGGACAGCCGGCGTTCGGGGAAGCGCCAGGCGGCGCCGTTCTCCAAGGGTGACCCGGCAGAGGAGCCCAAGCGTCCCGGGCGCCGGTCCGGCGAGCACCACGGGCGCCACGGCCATCGTGTCGCACCGGTCGGTCCGGTCGACCGGGAGCTCATGGCCCCCTTGCCGTCGTTGTGTCCGGACTGTGGTGGCGCGATCGAGCACGTCCGAGACGCTGAACAGTTCCAGTGCGAACTGCCCGCCGCCCGGCCCGTCGTCACCCGCTTCACCGTCGGGGTCGGCCGCTGCTCCCGCTGCAAGAAGCGCCTCCAGGGCAGGCATCCCGAGCAGACCGGAGACGCCCTCGGGGCTGCCGCCAGCCAGATCGGACCCCATGCCAGAGGCCTCGCCACCTGGCTGCACTACGCACTCGGGCTCAGCTTCGCCAAGACCTCGGCCGTGCTCTCCCAGCTCGGGGTGCCCGTCACCGCCGGTGCGCTGTCACAGGGTGCACAGGCAACCGGGACCGACCTCGTCCCGGTCCAGCAGGCGATCGTGAAGAAGCTGAACGGCGCAGCGATGGTGGTGATGGACGAGACCGGCTGGCGGGTCGGTGGCGAGGGTGCGTGGCTGTGGACGGCGACCTCGAAGGAGGCGACGGCCTACAACGTGGCCGAGGGACGGGGCTTCGACGCGGCGACCGTCCTCCTGCGCGACGACTACGACGGCACGCTGGTGCGCGACGGCTGGGTCGTCTACCGGAACTACGAGCACGCCTCCCACCAGACCTGCATCGCCCATCTCCTCCGCCGATGTGTCGAGATGGAATCGGACCTGCCGGCCTGGGCGAGGGGCACGCCCCGCCAGGTGAAGGGCATCCTCCTCGCTGCTCTCGATGCCCGCGAGCTGTCTGCGCGCAAGCGCAGAGCCGTGGTCGAAGACCTCACCGAACGGATCGAACTGCTCGCCGAAGAACCCCACCCCCACGATGCCAACCGCAGGCTCGTGAAGCACCTGGCAAACGAGGCCGACGCCCTCTTCACCTTCCTCCAGCGCCCAGGCCTCGATGCCACCAACTGGCGGGGCGAGCAGGCCATCCGCCCCGCGGTCGTGAACCGCAAGGTCTGGGGCGGCAACCGCACCTGGCGAGGAGCCGCCACCCAGGGCCGGATCATGAGTGCGCTCCGGACTGCCACCCAGCAGGGCATCGACCCGATCGACTTCCTCATCCGGCTCGCCCGTGCACCCGATCTGACCTTCCCCCCGCCAGCCGGACACTTGGTTATGCAGCTTGGGAGTGGGTGAGACGGTAGTGCAGCTCCCACTCGATCGGTGGCACGTAGCCGAGGGTCGAGTGGAGGCGCACGTTGTTGTAGCGCTGGATCCACGCGGTGATGGCCGCCTTGGCATCGGCTCGGGTGGCGAACCGGTAGCGGTGGACGAGCTCACGCTTCAGGCTCGACCAGAACGATTCCGCGGCGCTGTTGTCGAAGCACGTGGCCACTCGCCCTGCCGACTGGCGCACGCCGAGGCGGTCGCAGAGCCCTCGGTACTCGGCCGAGAGGTATTGAGATCCCCTGTCCGAGTGGAAGATGACGCCCTCGATGTCGCCGCCGCGGAGGTCCACCGCCCGACACAGGGCGTCGGCCACCAGCGCGGTGGGCATCCTCTCGTCCATCGCCCAGCCGACCAGGCGACGGCTCCCCAGGTCGAGTACCGAGGCAAGGTAGAGCCAGCCCTCGTCGGTGCCGATGTAGGTGATATCGCCCGCCCATCGCCGGTCGGGCTCGCCCGGGGAGAAGTCCTGGTTGACCAGGTCGGGCAGCGGTGGGGCCCCTTCGGCCGCCATGGTCGTCCGTGGGGTCCTTCGCCGGGCGGTCACCCCGACGATGGCGTTGGCAGCCATGAGCCGTTCGGTCCGCTTGTGGTTCACGCAGTAGCCCCGTCGACGGAGCTCCGCGGTCACCCTCGGGCTGCCGTAGGTCGAGTCCGAATCGGCGTGGATGTCCACGATGTGGTTGATCAGGTAGGCCTCGTCGAGCTCGGCCTCGGTGGGGCCGGCGGGCCGGCCCAGCCACTCGTAATAGGCCGAGGTCGAGACCTCGGCTGCCGCACACGCCGCGTCGATCGGGAACCCTTCGGCCTTCATGGTGGAGACGAACCGGTAGCGGCTCACCGGTCCAGCTCCTTCACCCAGAAGGCCACACTTCGTTTGAGCAGGTCACGCTCCATGGTCAGGCGCTTCACCTCCCGCTTCAGCTTGGTGAGCTCCTCGCGCTCCTCAGTCGAGAGCCCCTCGCGCTCGCCCCGGTCGATCCGCTCCTGGCGGACCCAGTTGCCGAGCGTCTGGTCGACGACGCCGAGCTCACGAGCGACGTCGGCGACGGTGCGCTTCTGGTCGATGACCAGGGCTGCCGCGTCACGACGGAACTCCTTCGGGTATCTCCCTCGCCGGCGGGCCGGCGTCGGTTGGTCTTCGGTCACTACTGGCATGGCTACCTCCTATTCGAGGTGTCCGGCCAGAGGGGGGATGGTCAATCCGGCTCTACGCGATGAGGCGTGGGGAGCGTCCTCTGATTCGAGCAGTTGGACGAGTGTTCCATTGGACGCCTGAGTGGAGCAACAACCGGAGCCGGTAGTTCTCGAAATTCCGCATCCCGTGGGCGATTAACCGGCCCTCG
>JAKADK010000067.1 GCA_021820665.1 Actinomycetes bacterium
GCCATCGGCTTCCAGCTGGTCCCGGGTACGGAACAACCCCGAGTCGTTCGACATGTGGAACATCGTCATGAACGACAGTCCCCAAGGGTTCCCATCGGGATCGTCTTGGCGGATGAGCACTGGGTGCCGCCGGTAGATGGCGAGCGTGATCTCCGCATCACGACGGGTGCGGAACACCGGGCAGGTCCCGGTGTTGGGGTTGAGAAGGGTGATCTCCTCAGGGGTGAGTCGGAAGCGGGTGCCCTCGCGCACCAGGTCATCGGGATGGTGGGCGAAGAAGGCGAACCACGCCGCCTCGGTGGGATTGCCCCGTCCACTGAGGGTGAGGAGGCAGAACTTGAAGCTGCGGTGCACTCCGTCGAAGAGTGGCAGCGCATTTTCGAAGTCGTACAGCGCCACCAGCGACCGGGAGGTCACCAGGTCCTTGAAGAAGTACTGGGTGGTGGCGTCGGTGGCGATACCCGTCGGGAGGATGACGCCCAGCCGGCCGGTCGGTGCGAGCACGGCCCGGTCCGTTTCGGCGAACACCGCGTAGGTGTTGATGTCACCTCGTCCGGAAAGCGGATAGCGACCCGAGTTGCGGATGAAGTGGCTCTCACCCTCGGCCTGGCGGCGGTCGGCGAGAAACTCCCGGTGGAGCTCCGGTCGTTCGTCGGCTAGGGCGGCGATGAGCTTCTTGCGGGCCGAGGCGTTCGGTGCCTCGGCGATGGCCGGCAGGCGTGACGCGAACCACTCCTGCTCTTGGAGCTTCACTCGTTCCCACGGCGGATTCCCGACAACGCAGTCGAAGCCACCGCTCCATCCCGTCGCCGGGTCGGCATCGGGTGCACTGCCGTCGTGGAAGATCTGGGGGAACTCCAGGTGCCAGTGGAACCACCGGTAGCGGCCGGTCAGGTCCGACACCGTTTCGAGCAGCTCCGGAGGTGCCGACCCGTCGCGCACCTTCGCCAGCACCCCCTCGGTGAGCTCGGGTGCGCCGGGTACCTTGGGCATCACGAACGCCGAGCACCACGCGTCGGCCTCCCTCCGGGCCCGTACCACGACGGGCGACTCGTCGAGGACACGCAGGCGTCTGGCCGCGTCGTGGATATCGGCCAGGTTCTGCGGAGTGAGCGCATCGATGGCAGCCAGGTCCGCGCCGAACGCGGCCGTGCGTGCGGCGGCGATGTTCACCTGTTCGAAGCTGCCCTGCCCGCCCCGGTCTGCCTTGTTGCGTTTCTTGAGCGAGCTGCACGTCTTCTTGTCGTCGCCCTCGATCGCTGCGAAGGCGTCGTCGGGGATGCCACCCGCGAGCAGCGCCGGGGTGGCTCCGAGCAGGGCGTTGCCGACTTTGATGTGACCGTCGAGCAGGCTGAGCGGCCGGCCGCACTGCAGCCCCTCGAGCCACAGGCTCACCTTGGCCAGCTCGGCGGCGAGAGGATTGATGTCCACCCCGTAGAGGCAGCGGGCCACGACGTCGTGCATGGCCACGTGCAGGTCGTCGATGGCGGGCTCGGCGCCGTCGGCACGGTGCGCGGCCACCCGGGCGGCGATGCGCCGTCCGGCGGCCACGAGGAAGTGCCCGGACCCGCACGCCGGGTCGCAGACAGTGAGCGCCAGGAGGGCCGCCTCGGGGTCGGGCTGGCGCTCCGCCCGATCGAGCAACGGGTCCAGGGCGGTATCGAGCAGGGTCTCGGTCAGCGAGGTGGGCGTGTAGTACGCGCCGGTCTTCTTGCGGTCGTTGCCGGCCGACGACTCCAGAGCGAAGAGCCTCGAGGCCGGGTCGTAGCGGGGAACGAACTCGAGGAGGCTCTCGTAGATCCCACCCAGCTCCTCGGCGCCCAGGTGGCGGTAGTCGACCACCCGGCGGGGACCGCCGGCGACCGGCCGGGTGATGCACAGATGACGAATCGCGGCGAGCAGCGACCGGTTGTCGAGAGCGACCTCCGGGCCGAGGTCGGTGGGCTCCGGCTCGAAGATGCCACCCAGACCGACCAACCCCAGATCGGGGCAGCCATCCTCCCGGCCAAGGCTGCCGATCACCAGGTGCAACGCCTGCCACAGGTCGGCGTGCCCGTCGCCGGCCCGCCGGATGGCGACGCGGCGCAGGCGGGCCGTGGAGAACCACTGCCGGTACCGGTCCTTGGCCAAGGTGGCCGCGTCCGCGTCGAGCAGGAGGTCGCGGTCCTCGGCCACGAAGCAGAACAGGATCCGGTACACGAGGCGCAACAGACCCCGCTGGAGGTCGGCCACCCCCAGGTGCCCGCTGTCCAGCGCCTCACGCAGCCCGGCATTGGCCGGGTGGGCCACCAGGCCGGTACCGATCGTCTCGATGGCGTCGTGGACCCCGATGCGCAGGGCGCCGAGCGCCCGGGCGCCGGCCTCGACGGCGTGGCTCCGCCACCGCTCCAGCCAGCACGAGACCGGTCCGAGCTCGGGGTCGGTCGCCTCGAAGCGGCTTTGGTGGCACAGCAGGTAGAGGGCGACGAAGTCGGAGAACAGGTCCCCGTCGAAGATGGCGGACAGGTCGAACTCGACATACGAGGGCCCCGTGAGACTGGAGGAGTCTCGGAGTATCCGCAAGGTCGACCCATTGGCCAGCAGTGCGTACACGTAGTCGTCCGACCGGTTGAGGAGCTCTTGGACCATGCCGTGCGGTGCCCGTTCGGCCGCGCCCGCCATCCCCGGCGTGCGCTTGTCCAGGTCCACGCCCCACCCGAGGAGGTGGACCGGCAGGTGGTCGCCGGCCAGGTGGCTGACCGGCCACGACCGGCCGTCTGCGACCAGCCCGCCCGGCGGTGTCACCGGCACCCGACCGAACCCCAGCTCCCGCAGCACCACCGACAGCCACCGCTCCCGGGTGAGCCCGGTCGCCGGATCGTTGGCCGGGCGGGCGGCGAGTGCGTCGCGGTACGCAGCCCATGCCCCACCGAGGACAGCCCACGCGCGGTTGGCAGCCTCCTTCGCGGTGACCCCGAGCTCGAGGTGATAGTCGTCGGCCCCGAGGCCGGGCAGATCGACACCCGCCACGACGGCAGCGATCAGATCGGCCGGGAGCACCCCGCCGACGCTGCGCAGCCCGGTGAGGCTGCGGGTGTCGAAGACGGAAGCGGCCAGGTCGCTCATCCGACCGCCACCGGCAGAAAGACGTAGGCGCCGAGTAGGTCGATCGGCTTCTGGGCTTGGATGGACAAGCCCCGGCGGGGCGCTCCGGCGCCGGTGCGGACCCGGCGGTGGGCGTCGAGGAGCTCCGCGGCCAACTCGTCGGCCCTGGCCCCGAGATCCGACTCCCAGCCGGGCGCCGCGGCGGCCAGCTCGCTGATCAGGCTTGTCGCGTGGGCCGGATCGACGTTCCGATCCGGATGGAGTTCCAAGAGGGTGTCGACGGCCTCCCCCGCGAGCCACACGGGGTGTTCCGGGGAGCCGGAGAACGCCGCGAACCGCGCTTCCTCGCAGATCTGCTGGCGCATCCCCGAAGAGCCGGGCAGATCGACGTGGAACCGGAAGCGGATCAGGAGCAGGGTGGTCCGCGTCGACACGGCGCTGGTGCGGGTCACCCCGGCCCGGGTGGCCACCCGGGCCCCGATCACCGGGTCGAGGGCGGCGTCGAGGACGTAGCGGGCTACGGCCTCGACGGTGGGATCGGTGCGGGCCAGGACGGCGTGACCCTTGGGCGTGGGCAGGTCACGGTGGAGCACCAGCGGTTCGTCCAGGCCAGTTGGCAGGGCGTCTCGCAGTCCGGCGGGCATCGCACTGGTGTCGACCTGCCAGGTGGCGACGTCGACCGAGGTGACCGATGCGCCGAGGGCACGGAGCACCTCGAGCGTGAAGCGTTCGATGTCGGAACGCGTGCCGAGAGCACCCCGAGCGGCCTCGGCCGCGTCCATCGCCTCCTCGGGATGGATGCCGTCTTGTGCGTACTTGGTACGCGACGTCCGCTCTCGCTCGGCCGCCGACTCCCACTCCCGGTGCAGCTGTGTCCGCTGCGGATCGTCGGCCAGTTCGAAGCTGAGCTGATCGGCGTTACCGTGGCGGCGGATGAGCCGCTCGAGCAGCGCCTCGAAGACGCCGTCCGTCTCGTCGGGGACGGGGACGGACACGCCGGTGGCGTCCCGGATGGTGTTGAACTTCCGGATGAGCACGTCGAGGACGATCTGGTCGATGCCGTTGTCCTGCCCGTAGATGGTGACGGCTCGAACCACGTCGCGCTGCTGCCCGAAGCGGTCGACCCGTCCCTCGCGCTGCTCGTGGCGGGTGGGGTTCCAGGCCAAGTCGTAGTGGACGACGGCCTGGAAAGCGCTCTGGAGATTGACGCCTTCGGACAGGCAGTCGGTGGCCACCAGCACATGGCGACCGGGTGTTGCCGCCAGCTCCGCGATGCGCTCCTCTCGGAGGGCGGGAGGAAGCTCACCGGTCACCGCCGCTACCGTTGCCGTCTTTCGCAGAGCCTGCTGCAGGTGAGTGGCGACGTAGCCGGCCGTCGGGATGAATCGACAGAAGACGATGGGGTCGTACCCGTCGGCCAACAGGGCTTTGACCTCGGTGGTGAGAGTGGCCAGCTTGCGGTCGAGCTCCGGGCCGCTCAGGGCATCGGCGGCTCGAGCCAGGTCCAGCAGAAACCGGCGTTCCCGGGCCGCTTCACGTCCCGGTGGGATCACTGTTCCATCCGGGCTCCCTGCAATCGTTCCGTTCGGACCCCGATCGTCATCGCTCGCATCCCCGCCGTCCCCCACCGGGTCGGGGTCGGCTCCGGGGAGGGCGTCTATCCCTTCGAGGACGTCGGTGTCGGCCGTGTCGAGCACCGCGGCCCGCCCGAGCTCGTCGGCCTCACCCACGCTGGTGGCCCCTGCCGACGATGCCCGGGTGCGCAGGGTGGCGGCGGCGGCCACCGGCGACGAGGCAAGGGCTCGCAGCAGCGCCAGCACGGACCACCAGCGGACCCGTTGACCGACGAGCCGTTCGCCGACCACGCCCTTCTCCTCTCCCACCTGCCCACGGGCGTAGGCGAGGACACGCTCGAACAGTGAGGTGTACTCGGCCGACAGGCGGTAGGGCGCCTCCCGGGTCAGGCGATCGGAAGGGAAGTCGGTGTCCTCGGTCAGGTACTTCCGCACGTCCCCCCGTCGGCGCTGCACGAAGTGTCGGGCCAGCCGGGCCCGACCGTCGACCGCGTCGAGGTCGACCGAGGCCAGCTCCGGATCGAGCAGGCCGACCAAGTTCTGGAATCCCTGCGCCTTGCCGGAGTGGGGCGTGGCGGTCACCAGCACCAGGTGGCGATCGGCCTTGGCGGCGATCCGCCGCATCAGGTCGTAGCGCTGGGTCCGCCCGACGGTACCGCCGCCGCCGCCGTCGGCGATGCAGGTGTGGGCTTCGTCCACGATCACCAGATCCGGGCAGTGATTGACGAAGTCTTGGCTGCGCTGGGGGGACTTGATGAAGTCGGTCGAGATGACCGTGTAGGGGTGACGGTCGAAGAGCGACTCGTCGAGCATCAGGCCTCGGCTGAGCCGCCCGACCGTGGAGGGCAGGACGACCTCGGCGTCGATGGAGAACTTCTCACGGAGCTCGCGTTGCCACTGCTCGGCCAGCGCCGGACTGCAGAGCACGGCGATCCTCCGGGCATCGCCCTGGGCGATCAATTCGGTGGCGATCAGGCCGGCCTCGATGGTCTTGCCGATGCCGACGTCGTCGGAGATGAGGATCCGCACCGGGTTCTGGCGCAAAGCCAGCAGCAGTGGCACGTACTGGTAGGCCCGGGGTTCGACCGCCAGGTTGGCCAGGGAGCGGAACGGTCCGGCCGAGGAGCGGAACCCGACCTGCAGCGCGGTGCGTAGGAGAAGGCCGCCGGTTGCGTCACCGAGGTCCGAAGGTCCCGGCGGGGGGAATCGGGCCGATGTGACCTCCTCCAGTGCCGGCAGCACACCCGCCGTCTCGTCCTCACCCCCGCCGAGCGGGCGCAGTACCAGAAGCTCCTCGTCGCTGTCGGGCAGCACCACCCACTCGCGCCCCCGGGCAGTGACCAGGGAGCCCGGAGCGAACGCGGTCACGTTGGCTTTCCGGCGAGGGTGCCGAACACGGTCGGTCGCATGGCGACCAGGGCCGCCCAGTCGGCGTCGTGGGCCACCCGGATCACGTCCCAGCCCCCGTTCACCAGGCGTTCGGACGCCTGGGCATCCCGGGTTGTGGCGCTGGAGCCATCGTGGACCGGACCGTCGATGAAGACGGCGACCGGACCCGATGGCAGGTCGTAGACGAAGTCGGGTCGGGACTCGGCCGCCTGCACATCGACCTGGGCCCGGTCGGGCAGGCGGAGACCGTGCTCGTCGAGCCAGGTGACGAACCTGCGCTCCAGCCCGGAGTCGCACGCCGCCAGCAACGCGTCGATAATGGCGCCCCGACTCCGGCCTCCTCCACCGGCCTCGGTCGT
This sequence comes from Actinomycetes bacterium, assembly GCA_021820665.1. Taxonomy (GTDB): domain Bacteria; phylum Actinomycetota; class Acidimicrobiia; order Acidimicrobiales; family RAAP-2; genus JAKADK01. Next base: position 6,407 of record JAKADK010000067.1, read on the forward strand.
CGATGCAGCCAAACGCTCCAGCACCTCTCGTGCCTGATGGCGGTTGATGAGCGCGTGCTCGGACTGGTTGGCGAACGACAAAAGGCAGTCATAGCAGCCCAGCTCGCACCGTTCGGTGGTCCCCTCGGCGTGACCGAGGTCGGCTCCCGTCACCGGGTCGAAATGGAGCAGCACGAGGGCAGTGGTGGCCACCTGGGCGAGAGCGGTGGGGTCACTCACGAGCCGCCGGAGCACTCCTGCACCCCCTTCGGCCGATTCGGTGAAGAGCATCCGGCCGTGCCCGTCCGGATCCGGCAGTGCGGTCGAGTCCAGCTCGGAGTCCTCGAGTTGGAAGGTGGCCTCGATGCCGCGCTCCAGCGCATAGCGCAGGCTGGTGGCAGTCACCGCGTCCAGGCGCTGGGTATCCCGGACCAGCAGGACGTTGCGGGTGTCCTCCACGTAGGGGATGACCTGCTTCTTCGTCCGGGCGTCGTCGAGCGGCTCCAGGTCCTCGGTGTCGACGGTGGCGTCCGTCGCCTGCTTGTCCGACAGCCACCGTCCCTCGACGGGGTCGAGCCAGTAGCCCCGGACGCCGTTGTTCTTGCGCCGGCGTCTCCCGACGTTCGCCAGCCGGACCGTGGCCGCGTCCCCGTAGACCAGCTCGGTCACCAGGTCGCCGTTGACGACAGCCGTGGCATCGATGCGACCGGCGCGGTCTCCATGGGTGGCGAACCGGAACGACGTCTCGATCTCGAATCCGGACCGTCGGCGCTCCTCCTCGTCGCTGGAGATCCGCTCGCGGCGACGGGTGTGGACCGTCTGAAGGCGCAGGAGGTTGTATGTCTTGGCCCCGAGCGTTGTCCCGCAGTGCTCGCAGGTGTCGACGCCGACCGAGATGGGATGGTGGTAGCCGCAGGCCTCGCACCTCCGGGCATCCTCGGTGTCCACCCCGGCGGTCACCCCCGTGGCCCGTGGCAGCTGTACCCGCACCACCTCGTAGCGGGAGCCCTCGTGGTAGATGAGCGCGCCCGGACCGAACTCGCGGATGGCCACGAACCGGGGCCGTTGGAGGTAGCCGCCATCGTGGTCCCGTTGGGAACCACGTGAGCCCGGGATGTAGGCGGCCAACGGCAGGCGGGGGAACGAGTAGCCGGGCAGGAAACCCTCGGAGGCCAGGTATCGGTAGGAGTAGAAGTCGGACTGCGCGGTGTCGCTGTTCTCGTTGGCCAGCAGTCGGAGGCGGTCCCGGGCCTCCCGCTCCCGCACAGCGGCCACTTCCTGCGCCTTACGGGGGGCTCCGGGGGCCACCGCCAGCTTCCCCTGCTCGAGGTACTCGACCCGGGTGATCCGGTAGAGGTCCCGCCACCGGTCGATCGCCCGGTCGAGGTTGTCGGCCGCCCGGGCCACGGTGTCGTGCACCCAGCCGTCGTGCCACCATGCCACCGGGTCGTCCGAGGCGGTCCACGCCGAACGGAGCTCATGGAGCACCCGCTGGGCCCGAGTGGTGGCCCGACGGGCGACCACCGGCTCGGTCAGCGCTCGCCAGACATCGGGCAGGAAGGCCAGGGACGGCTGGTCCCCTGCCATGTCCAACACCTCGGTGAGGGAGGAGCGCATCGACTGGCCGGTCTCCGCCAGCCAGATGGCATGCACATGGGAGCGCACCAGCTCCTCGTTGCCCAGGTCGAGACGGGGCGGGGCGACCGACCCCGACACCATGTCCTGGCTGCGGCGGAACCAGAAGTTGTCGTGGGCGTTCCCGCTGGAGCAGTAGGTGGTCACCATGGCCGGTTGGCCCTGACGGCCGGCCCGGCCTGACCGCTGCGCGTAGTTGGCCGGCGTTGGGGGGACGTTGCGCATCGACACCGCGCTCAGACTGGCGATGTCGACGCCGAGCTCCATGGTGGGGGAGCAGAAGAGCAGGGGGAGGGTGGCATCGCGGAACTCGCCCTCGCGCTCTTCGCGCAGCCCGGGGGGCACCTGGGCGGTGTGCTCTCTGGCGTAGAGCCCGGCGAGTCCGAGCCCGCCTTCGCGGTACAGATCTCGAAAGAACGGGTTCACCCGCGCCAGCGTTTCGCTGTCGAACTGCCGGCGGAGCGGGTCGTCAGCACCGTGGGTGCCGTCTCCAAGCATCCAGTGGAGGGAGGAGGCCTTGAGCCGGTATCCGGCGTTGCCGGCAGTGTCGGTGACGACTTCGGTCAACGTTCCGACCCTGCCGAGGACGTCGAGCAGGCTGACGATCACCGCTTGGGCGTCGTCGGCCTTGAGCGTCGGTCCGAGCACCTGCGGTCGTCGCAGGTACCGGCCGAGCGCGCTGCGTCCCGAGAGGTTCAGGTCGGAGCGTTGAGCTCCGGCAGTGCCGGAGCGGCCGAACGCCGTTCCCACGAGCTCGGGGCGTTCGGAGTCGTTGATGAGCCACGGATCGCGCAGATGCTGGCGCGACTCGCGCTGGATCCGTTCGAATCCGGGCTGGCTGAGGCAGTCGACGTCGATGGCGAGCACCCGGCGGAATTCGTCCAGGACGATGCGGGCCAACTCCTCGCGCAGTTCGGAGGGAGCCGTGAGCAGTGCAGGGTGTGCGTCGGCCCAGCTGTCGGTGTCGGCGGCGATCTCCGGGAGGTCGACGTAGCGGACGACGAGCAGTCCGACCTGCTCCATATTGGGCATGGTCACCCGCCAACCCCGCTTCAGGTCGGCGTACAGCCGGTACTCGACCACGGCCCGAAGGGCCCGTTCGACCATGTCCCGCTGGGAGAACTTCACTCCAGGGTGCTGGGCGTAGTCCTCCAGGTCGAGCCCGAGGGCGGCAGTGACCTCCTGGGCCACGCGTTCGTGGGACAGGCCGTTGGGCTGGTCCCCGAGCGCCGAGCACAGTGCCGACCGGAGCTGGGCCACCTGGGCGAAGTCGTTGAAGTGTCCCGCCTGCAGGGAGGCGTCCTGCCGGTTATCGACGAAAGTCAGCAGCTTGCGGGCCTCACGGGGGAGCTCGTGCGGCCCGAACCTCCGCAACGAGCGCACGATGCTCCCCGACAGGACCGTCACGGCGGAGGACCGACCCTCCTGGTCGAGGGTGGCGAGCTTCGAGAAGTCGCTGCCCCGCACCTGCTCGTAGGAGATCCGGCATCGCAGGCAGAACGCGAACGGAGTGGAGATGAACCACGCCTGCAGACCGTCGTGGTCAGCCGACAGGGTCCCGTCCGGCTGGAGCCATACGCTCGACGGCTTGTACTTGGCCCGGTTGGGAGCGAGCGACATCGACCCGTCGTCCGCCCCCACCAGCCAGTGGTCGGGGAAGCGCCCCTCGGTGACCGGATCGACCGGCCAGGGGTGGTCCCCGGACACGTAGAGGTAGCCGGTGACGCTGTCGCCGCCGGAGGCATCCCGATCGGCCCGCGGCACGAACATCACGTCGCCGTCGCGCTCGGTCCGGGCTACTACGTAGTACTCCTGGCCGCACTCCCGACAGAATCCGAGGGGAAGGAGAGCCTTGTCCGGGTGGTCCGGGACGCGCAGCTGGTAGTGGCCGGTGAGGTGCCGTTCGGCGGTCGGCTCGAGGGAGGCGTAGACGTTGTCGCCCTTGGAGATGAACTGGTGCAGTCGGAAGGCGAACAGCGGTCGCCGGGTCGTCGGATGAGCAAGCCGGCTGCCGGCCAGAAGCGTCTGTTCCAACACGGCTCGACACTCGTCGGCACCGACCCCGGTCAACTCGCTGAGGACCCTGGCGGCGTCCGAGACCCGGGTCGGCATCCCTCGGACCAGCTCCCCCGAGCCGGGGTCGCGACCCAGCCCGAACGCCTCCTCCACCCAGGCGGTCAGGGGGTGCGCGGCCATTTGCTCGTACCGGTCGGGGAGCTCCGCGCCGCCGAGCAATGCCCTGACCGCGCCGGCCAGCGTGGCCGCATCCGGAAGCTCCGCGGTGCTCGCCCGGACGAGGGTTTCGCCGATGACGTGCTCGGAAGCGACCGGCGTGCCGAACAGGCGGGTGGCCACGTTGGCGACCACGTCTCGGCGTTCGGCGATGGTGCCTGCCGACGCCATGGTGGCTGAGGTGCCGACCAGTTGCAGGTCGGGCGATTCGCACGCATCGCGGACCCGGCGCACCAACATGGCGATGTCGGCCCCCTGCCGGCCCCGGTAGGTGTGCAGTTCGTCGAGGACCAGGAAGTGCAGTCCGCGGGCGGCGGTCATCAGGTGTTGGCGCTCGTCCGGCCGGGTCAGCACCAGGTCGAGCATGACGTAGTTGGTGAGCAGGATGTCCGGTGGATCGGCGAGGATCCGCCGCCGCTCGTCCGGGCTCTCCTGTCCGGTGTAGCGGTCGAAGGTGACCAGCCGCTCACTCGGTGCAAACCCATGGTTGAGGAACTTGCGCAACTCCTCCAACTGGCTGTTGGCTAGGGCGTTCATGGGATACACCACGATGGCCTTCACCCCGGGGCCTGCCGTCGCTCGCTCCCGGAGCACACGGTCGACGATCGGCACGATGTACGCGAGTGACTTCCCCGAGCCGGTGCCGGTGGTGAGGACGTAGGACGCTCCGGTCCGGGCGGTCTCGATGGCCTCGCGCTGATGGCGGTGGAAGACGACGGGGTCCCGCCCCGGGTCGTCAGCGTGTTCCTTGAGGCGAAAGATCGGCTTACATTCGGGTTCGAGGAGACCGGCGGCGATCAGGTCCGCCGGTGTCCCCCCGGTGGCAAAGCTCGGGTTGAGCGAGAGCCACGGGTCGGGCCACTGGTCGGCGCTGCCCAGGCGCTCGTCGAGGAAGGCGGCGATGCGCTCGTCCCGCGGCTGCACGAAGGACCCGGTGAACGACTTGTAGTCCTCGATCAGCGCGGTGCGCAGCGAAAAGATGTCCACGGTCGCCCTCCCTGCCGAGAAGCTAGCGGGTCGGGAGCGGATCACGCGGCCATCCGCGGGCCGGATGGTCCGCCCACGACCCGATCGAAGGACTTCCAGCACGCTGTCGGGGAGGCAACGCTCGGACCGTGCGACCGTGCCTGCTGCTGCACGCGGCCCATGCAGACGGACCGGGGTTCGAGGTGGTCTCTCGTACTCGTAGCCATCAAGGCTCATATCCCGCCAGATGGCCTGCCCGCGTCAATTCAAGTCCTACCTGCGACCCGAGGCCGGCCGACAAGTAGGCATAAGGACCCGTCGTGGTTGAACCGCGTGTCCCGACCGGTTCGGTCCCACTGCCCGATTTCGAAGACCCCCAGTGGTAGAGGTGGCGCTCGGCGTCCAGTTCCGTCCGCTTCCGGCCCTTCGGCCGATAGAACTTGCCAGAGATCAAGCGATGCAATGAACACCAGGATCCGAGAATCAGCAGGCGCGACGAGCTCAACCTGGGAGTTTGACGAGTGACAGACCAGCTACGTCGTCATAGATTCCGTCCATGGCGGCCAATTCGAAGCCGTGCGCCAGTGCAGTCGCGGCAACCCACCGATCGGCAGTATGAATTTTCTGATGAATCGCATGGCCGTTGTGCTTGGACCATGCGGTGAGATCAACGTATGCCTGCTGCACTATGGTAGCTACTTGGATCCGCGGGACAGCTTCTACGCGTTCAATGAGTGCATGCGTGCGTTTCTCGTTCCACCCGAATAGTTGAGGCCACGCTCGAAGCTCGACCTCGGTCTGCACGGCGATGACGACGGTTCGCCCAGTGAGCACTTGGGTCCATTGTGACCCGACGGCTGTGGTCGGGTACTTGATGTACACCTCACTGAATACGTCAGTGTCAACGAGGACCCGAGCTGGATCTCCGTCTGGCAGCAGTGTCAACCGCGGATCTCCGTCAGGAACTCCTCGACTTCATTGGACCCTATTCCGGGGATTCCGCCACGAGGCATCGAGCCGAAGGCCGGCACCTCGAGTGGTACTTCTGCCGACCAGATCGTAGGCACTTCCTCAGGCGATAGGGTCGGCTCGACGATCCTCACCAGACGAGCGCCATCTTTTTCGGCCGCCCCGGTTGCTATCACCCTTTGTCCGATGAGGAGTGCCGCTGCGTCTACATCAACCACATCTTCCAGATTGATGTCGTGCCCGACATCGTCACGGACTCGGAATCTCCGCGCTCGAAGATCCACTTTGTCGAGTCGCCCCGTCACGGAAACCGTTTCCGTCTGGCGTGTGGTGTCGACGTTCCACACGGAGGCGTCGAGTTCGGCCACTGCGATGACCTGGCTCCCGGCCACGTCACCGTTGCTGCCCCAGGATGCGGTCATCCGAGTGGCTCCGGCAGTTGCCAGGTGGGAGACGAACTTCCCAATCGATTGCAGAACGGGTGGGCTCGCCCACCCCGGTGGTTCGTTCGTCGCGATCGCGAGGAACGTCGCTTCGAGGCGCCTAGCCACGATGTCGTCGTCGCTATCCGGTATGGGAAGAGTGGACTCCTCACCAAGGCGAAGCTTGAGCCGAGTTGATCCCTCGCCGATACCGGTGAGGCGAAGCTCACTAATCCGATCCACGTGGCTAGGGGATCGACCAGGGCCCTCAGCCCCTGCGACCTGCCGTGCGATCCGTGTGGCAGTCAGTTGAAGGGCACTACAAATGTCCGTCAGGTCGCGGAGCGAGATCTCCCCACTGGGACTGCTGATTCCCTCGAGGCACAATTCATAGTCTCTACTCGTCACGTCCACCTCCTCCCTCTGCGTGCTCTCAGGCTACCGGTAGGGCGCGACGGCGTGAATCGGGAGTCACCGCCCTTGTAGCTCTTTGACAAGCTGCGACACGGCATAACGGTCCCGCTGGTTGCATGCGGTCACGCCGATCTCGACATCGTCGAGCTCCGTGACGAAACGGTACCGGACTCGGACACGAGCAAGCCATGCTGCGGGATCAACGGGTTGTGTGAGCAGCCCGATGTCCTCCGACGGCAGCCGGCGGATCTCGACCTCGTCAACGATCTCGTTCGGATCGAACGGTTTCGTGCCCAAGCCGTCCTCTACGACGTCATGCCAGACCTTGAGTACCAGCAGGCGGCGGATCAACGGCTCGTTGAGAGTTCGGCGACCGAACAGGTCGAGGTCATAGAGGTCACGGATCTTGCGCCGCCTGCGCCATGCGGCCAGCTTCTCCGACAGCGATTCCTCGAGAGCAGGGGTAGGAATGGACGGGAGCGTGAATTCACAGCCGGCATGAACCGGGAGCTTGACGGGTACTGTGGATTCGGTCGGCAGCCACAATGGCCGAGGCGAGATCTCGATGCGTGCTGGAATCCGTGGCTGACCGAGTGGCGTGTCCACCACCAGCCTGCCGCGGAGTGCCTCACGATCGGCGAGCGTGAAGCGGACATCGAAGAGCTCGGCGCTGTCGATCGCGTCCAACAGAAGCTCACCCGTTTCAACGTCTGGTGTCGCGAAGTCGAGGTCCGTCGAGAACCGACCGGCATTTCCAGCGCGCAACTTCCGCAGCGACGTCCCACCCTTGAGGACGGTGCCGAGGTCGAACAGCCCCTGATCGTGTAGGAACTTCAGGGCGTAGTCCTGCGCGACGTCGAGCAACGCTGCGTCTGCCATCCCGCTCTTCCCCTGGAAGTGTCGCGAGAGGTAGCCCTGGGTGATCATCGTGTCGGCAGGAGCGAGTCGTAGACGTGCCAGCGGCGACTCCACCTGTCGCGTCGGTCCCGCGGGCCGAGGAAGGCCACGGGTAGTCGGTTCGGGAGCACGGCCTCGATCGCGTCCGCGACGTCGTCCCGGTCCGACCATTCAGCGAGGTAGCCCAGGCGTGCCAGGGTGGAGACGTTCCTGTCGGTCGCCTCGGTCAAGACCTCGCCTGGCGTCAGCGCTCGGAACGTCTCCGGCAACCAGTCGTCGGCGTTGGCCCAGTTGCCCTGAGCGGCCGGTCGTTCTGCAGCGGCTACGACGATGGTCGGCTCATCCCATACCGGTAGGCCCTTCACCGAGCGCGTCGGCAGGAGCCAGTCGAACGTGACGGTCCTGGCGCCAAGGGACCGAGATGGTCGCCAACCCCGGCGGTGGGCGAGGACCGGTCGGGTTGGTTGGTGCGTCGAATGGCCCAGCTCCCAGACGGCGGACTCGAACGCCACCGCTACCGGGGCGTCGGGTTCATGCTCCAGCAGGGCGCGTAGCTCGATCCAGGGATCGCCTGCCGGGTATCGGCCCGCCCTGGCGGCGGGAGCGAACTCCCAGGCATCGCGGTGGCGGAGCGGGAGCAGCCAGCCGTAGCGGACCAGGCGCTCGGCCACCGTGTGCTCGGGCATCTGGAGATCGACGGCGGCCGAGATCTCCCCCAGGAGGGACCGGGTCACCACAGCGGGCTGTCGGAGCTCCAGCTCCTCGACGACCCGCGCCAGACTCCTGGGCAACGATCTTGTTTGCTTTAGGGCACCTACCACGTCACAATGCTACGGGAAAGCCGTCTGAATGCAAACATGGAACCCGTTTCGAACCATCCCTACTCCATCCCTACAACTCGGCAGAACTGGGTGGATCCAGGACCACTCGAGCCGGCAGAGACCCAGTTCAGCGCACTGGGGACGACCAGCTGGACCCCTGGGAGTGTCCACCCAGATCTACGAGGGCACCAACCAGGTCCAGCGGGTGGTGATCGCCAGAGCGTTGCTCGGGTAGGGTTTTTCGTGAGGGGTTCGGGCTGCTGACCGACAGACGCTCGGGGAGCAGCCCTGCTGTGTCCCTACAGAACACAGGGCGGGGCCGTGACGGCGATCCCCGAGTGCAAGCCGGGCGTGTGGGAGGTCCGGGCCTTCCTCGGCCGCGACGAACGGGGCCGGCCCATCCAGGTGAGCAAGACCGTCCGGGCGGCCGTCGGGACGCCAACACAGTGGCGGCCGAGATGGCGCTCACCTCGGCGACGGCATCGGCCAAGGTCGCCGTCGGTCAGCTCCTGGACCTGAGGGTCGACCAGCGGGCTCCGTCCTGGGCTCCGTCGACTGACCGGCGTGCTCGTAGCGACAGTGCGCGACCCTTCAAAAGGGGCCCCGGCGCCAGGCTGAACCGCGGCCTCGAAGGCCAAGGATGAAACGGCGTCGGCAGGCAGGCCCACACCCATTTTCTCGC
>JAKADK010000168.1 GCA_021820665.1 Actinomycetes bacterium
GCTCCTTGCCGACTCCGAGACCAGGGTCGTCTATGCCCAGCCGCACGGGGAGGTGTCCCGGGCGGCCGACGCCCTCGGCTTGACCGAGACCGAAAGCCAGCTCCTTCCCCAGCTACGTCGGGGGGTAGCGCTGTGGAAAGTCGGGCGCCGCTCGTTCCTGGTGGAACACCACCTCTCTCCTCCCGAGCGCGAGATCATCGACACCGATGGCGCCATGCGGGAGGACGGCTGTCCCCGCGAGCGGGCTGGAGGGACCGATGTCGGGGCGGCCACGGGTGGGGGAGGAGCCACGGGTAGGGAGGCGGGACCGTGCATCGCCGGCTGGCCCGACGGGGCCGGTCCGCACCATGTTCCGGTGGACGGATGACCGTCGCCGGCGACGCGGCCACCGTGGTGGGCCTGGCGGCGTTCGCCGCGACCGGGCTCCTCGGGCGCCGGGGGTGGGGAGGAGACGGTCCCGCTCCCCGCGGCCGTGACCCGGATCGGCACCGCCGATCGTCGGGCTTGGATCCCGGGACCAGGCGGACCGCACCGTCCCACCGTCCCGTCGTCGCTCACCCCGCCGGCCGCCGCGTCATCTTCGCGGCTCCCGTCGCCAGCGCCCGCTGGGCGCGGGGTCGTGACCTGGCCACGTTGACGGTGGCCACCAGACGGCGTGATCGCCGGTCGGCACCGCCCGCCCGGCTCGTGATCGGCCGGTCTGGCCGGCGCACGCTGGCGGCCGAGCCGGGGCAGTCGGTGATCGTGTTCGGTCCCACCCAGAGCAGGAAGACGACCGGGTTCGCCATCCCGGCGCTGGTGGACTGGCCGGGGCCGGTCGTGGCGACCAGCGTGAAGGGGGACCTTTTCTCGAGCACGTCGGAGGAACGGCGGCGACGGGGCGCCGTCGTGTGCTTCGACCCGTCCGGGACGATCGGGGCACCGACCGTCGGATGGTCGCCGCTCCACAGGGCGCGCACCTGGCCGGCGGCGCGCCGGATGGCATCGGCGCTGACCGATACGGCCAAGGGCGAGCACGGGGGGATGGCCGACGGGGATTTCTGGTACGCCACAGCGGCCAAGCTCCTGGCACCGCTGCTCTTCGCCGCCGCTGCGACCCAGGGGAGCATGGCCGACGTCGTCCGTTGGGTAGACACCCAGGAAGAGGTGGAGGTGCTCGATCTCCTCTACGGGGTGGGCGTACCCGAAGCGGTCGACGCCGCCCGAGCATGCTTCGCCAAAGAGGACCGCCAGCGGGGGTCGATCTACACCACGGCCGAGACCGTGATGGCGCCCTTCGCCGACCAGGCCCACGTCGAGATGACCGGGGAGGTGGACCCGCCGACGCTCATCTCGGGAGCCAACACGCTGTACCTGTGCGCGCCCTCCCACGAGCAGCAGCGGCTCCGCCCCCTGTTCGTCGGCGTCGTCCGTGACATCCTGGCGGAGGTCTACGAGCGGGTGACCCGATCGGGCCGTCCCCTCCACCCGCCGCTCCTGTTGCTCCTCGACGAGGCGGCCAACATTGCTCCGCTTCCCGAGCTCGATGCCGTTGCCTCCACGGCGGCCGGGCAAGGGATCCAGCTGGTGACGATCTGGCAGGACATCGCCCAGATCACCGCCCGCTACGGCGCCCGTGGTGCCACGGTCGTGAACAACCACCGGGCGAAGGTCTTCCTGTCGGGCATCTCGGACCCGGGCACCCTCGACCAGGCGAGCCATCTGATCGGCGAAGCGGAACGGCCGATCCGCACCCGTACGTCCGGTGCGGCGGGGGGCGCGACCACCAGCGACACCCCTGGGTACCGCCGCCTGGTCCCGCCCGACGCGCTCCGGCGGATCCCTCCTGGTCATGGCGTGCTCGTCTACGGCTCGCTGCCCCCGGCCCGCATCACGCTGCGCGCCGAACCGATCGGAACCGACCGAGGCTCGGTGCCCCGACGTTCCCGGTGGGCCATGATGGGAGCAGACGGTAGGTAGAGGAGGGCTGCGCCATGGGAGCCAGACGGTGAGGAGCACGCAGGTTGTCACCGACGCCTTCGATCGGATCCGTGACCTGGTCAACCGGACGGTCGCCGATCTCACGTCCGAGCAGCTGGCCGATCAGCTGGGGAAGGGTGTCAACTCGATCGGATGGCTCGTCTGGCACCTGACGCGGGTCCAGGACGACCACGTCGCCGACGTGGCCGGGACCGAGCAACGGTGGGTTGCCGGGGGGTGGGCCGACCGCTTCGCCCTCCCCTTCGACCGGGCGGCCACCGGCTACGGCCACCGGCCCGAAGAGGTCTCGGCCGTACGCGGCCTGAGTGCCGATCTGCTCGTCGCCTACCACGACGACGTCCACGACCACACGGTGTCCTACGTGTCGGGGCTCACCGATGCCGATCTCGACCGGATCGTCGACACCTCCTGGGACCCTCCCGTGACCCTGGGCGTGCGCCTGGTGAGCGTTGTTGCCGACGACCTCCAGCACGTGGGTCAGGCGGCCTTCTTACGAGGGATCCTCGGAGCGCGCGCGGGGTGAGGGCTCCGCCCGCCCGGCAGCTCCGGCGCCTCGACCGCCACCGGGGCTCGCGTCCTCCGGGTGTTGGCACATCCTCCTGCCATGCTCGGAGGTGGTGAGCACCGACACGCACTACGAAGTCCTGGGCGTACCGCCCGACGCCGGCCCCGAGGAGATCAAGTCCGCCTACCGGCGGCTCAGCCTTCTCGTGCACCCGGACCGGGGCGGCTCTGCCGCGCTTTTCCGCTCCCTGGCCGAGGCCTACGAGGTGCTGTCCGATCCGCGTCGCCGGGCCGCGTACGACGCCCGCCTCCGTGTCCCAGGATGGGACAGGGACAAGGACAAGGACAAGGAGGACGGTGACACGGGCGACGACCGGGACC
>JAKADK010000169.1 GCA_021820665.1 Actinomycetes bacterium
CCAAGATCGGGTGTCGGCTGGCGCCACCACCCCCAACCAGATCACGCCCAGTGGCGGAGCAGCGAGCGGCTGGCCTCGACCACGGCTGGATGGTCACCACGCAACGTCTCCACGGGGCATCTGCCCAAACCCGTCCGTCGTCTCGAAGGCACCGCGAACCGCCCGGGACTGTGACTCACGACGTCCCGCCGCCGTATCGACGATGCGTCGGAACGCTCGGGCCGGCGGGCTGCGCGTGGGTTCGACCCTGCTGGGGGCTCAAGCTCTTCGGGCGGTCGGGGTTGTGGCTTTCAGGGTGTGCAGACAGTACGGTTCAATATCTATCGCGTGTGCTGCCCAATGAAGGCGTGGGGATGGCAACAGGAGTGGGGATGGCAACAGGAGACAGTCGGGCCGGCTCGACACTTCAGGAGCCGGCAGATTTGGTGGTAAAGGATTGGCGGGAGCGTCTGGATCTGGCAAGAGAGGCGTTCGGCCTCGGGCGCAAGGCGATGGTGCCACAGCCGAGGCTGTCTCTCCCGCAGGCCGGGTACGTCGTGGTCGATCGTCCGTGAAAGAACTCGTCTACCACCGGTTCCTTCTGCCCACCGTCGAGCGTCTCGCGGACAAGACCGCGGTCGTGGACGGCGACTTCCGCTCCAGCTACGCCAGCCACCTGGAGCGGGTCCTTCGCCTCGGCGACGCTTTGCACTCGCTCGGGGTCGGGCCAGGAGACCGCTTCGCGGTGATGGCACTCAACGGGCACCAGATGATCGAGCTCTACCACGCCAGCCTGCTGACCGGCGCCGTGATCAACCCGCTCAACCTGAAGCTCGCACCGAAGGAGCTCGAGTTCATCCTCGCCGACTCGGGGGCGAAGGTGTGCTTCGCCGACGCGTCCTTCGCGCCGGCGATCGACAAGGTCCGCGGCTCCTCACGCCTGGTGCTCGTCGGCTCGGGCGATGTCGCCCACGACGCCGCCTACGAGGATCTGCTGGGCTCCGGACGGGCGGCACTGCCTCCCGAGCCCGATGAGGACAGCCCAGCGGTGCTCATGTACACCGGCGGGACGACCGGCCTCCCCAAGGGGGTGGTGATCGCCCAGCGTGCCCTCGCACTCGACCTGTACAAGGTCGCCACTCGCTGGGCAATGGATGAGCGCTACGTGTACCTGCACCAGACACCGATGTTCCACGCGGCCTCGCTCGGCGGCATCCTGGCGGTGCCCGCAGTGGGCGGGACCACGACGTCTGTGCCTTTGTTCGACCCGGAGCGCGTGGTGGAGGTGATCGAGAAGGACCGGGTAACCATGACCGTGATGGTCCCGACCATGATCGCAATGATGCTCGACCATCCGAGCTTCGACCCTTCTCGTGTGGCCTCGCTCGCGATTCTCACCTATGGTGCGTCGCCGATGCCCACGGCCCTGCTGGAGCGCCTGATGCGGGCGCTCCCCGACGTCGACCTCTACCAGGGCTACGGCATGACCGAGAACTGCGGGCTTCTCACCGCGCTCGGCCCCGAGGAACACCGCCGCGGCGGCGACGTCCTGCGATCGGCCGGGAGGCCGCTGCCGGGCTCGGTAGTTTCCATACAGGACGAGCAAGGGCGGCCACTTCCTCCCGGCGAGACGGGCGAGGTGTGCGCCAGGGCGGGCAACTACATGCGCGAGTACTGGAACCGTCCCGGCGAGACCGAGGTGGCGTTCCGGGGAGGCTGGTACCACACCGGCGACGTTGGCTACGTGGACGCCGACGGCTACGTGTACCTGGTCGACCGGGTCAAGGACATGATCGTGACCGGCGGCGAGAACGTCTACTCCGCCGAGGTGGAGAACGCCGTCGCCAGCCATCCTGCCGTCGCGCAGGTGGCCGTCATCGGCATCCCCTCGGAGCGCTGGGGCGAGGAGGTGCTCGCCATCGTTGTCGCAAAGCCCGGCGTCTCTGTCACCGAGGACGAGGTCAAGGCATGGGCCCGCGAACGCATCGCCGGCTACAAGGTACCGAAGAGGGTCGAGCTTCGCGCCGAGCCGTTACCCCTGTCGGGAGCGATGAAGGTACTGAAGCGCGAGCTGCGCGCGCCGTACTGGGAGGGCAAGGAGCGGGCGGTCCAGTAGGGTCGGTCACAGCCTGGCGGCATGGGCGGGCCCGTCGAGCACGTCGGCAAAGTCTTCGAGGTCGGGGTCCAGCTCCCGAGGGGCAGCCAGGCCGAAGTCCATCGTGTCGTAGTAGCTCCGGACCGTGATGTTGAGTCCGACTTCCGTCGGTGATGGTGGAGACGGGGTAGTAGCTGACCATCCGGGCGCGCTTGAGGCTCAGGGGGTGGCACGGGCCAGGCACGTTGGAGACCACCGCGTTGACCGGGGGTGAGGCGGCCGGCGACGCGCGCAGCCTGTACGACGAGTGCCGGCGACGCGCGCAGCCTGTACGACGAGTGCCGGCGACGCGAAGTCCGCGTACTCGACGAGGGACGCCGATCGGTGCCGATACCCCCGTCCATGGGTCGTGACCTACGCTTTGGCGTCGGCCTGCTGACGCGACGAACATCCGGCGATGACCCTCTCGATCCTCTACCGGTTCGCCGGCTGCGTCCGATACGACCCCTCCCGTCCGTAACGACGTGGACCCCGCCACGTTACGAAGAACTGATCGCCTGGACGGCCACGTCTCCGAGTACCGGGTGGTCGCCTGAACTGGCCGGATCGGTTGTCGGCACCCGTAGCTCTGACCGGGCAGCGAACCAGGAGACCAGTGGACCGTGAGGCCAGACGGCAGCCCCAACAGCGGCACTAGACCCGGCCGGGCGACCGTCCCGTGGTGACCCGG
>JAKADK010000170.1 GCA_021820665.1 Actinomycetes bacterium
GGACTGCGTCGCCCCCACCCGCGTCCGGGCTGTCTGAGCGCAGCCAGCGAGAGTGACCAGAGCCACGAGCCCGCACACCAGCGCCCCCCGTCGCCATCGGCCGGCATGCCAGGCGCTGTCGCTCGGGGTCGGTTCCCTGCGCTGGTTGGCTCCGGTCACGGCGGGAGGTCCCCTCCTCACTACCGACTACGACGCTCCAGGGTGGCGTGTGGTTGCACACCGCCAGCAGGTATTGCCAGCACTCGGCGTCGGGATGGTGATGCGCGACGTCGCCATGCCGGCGCTCGGTCGTGCCACAGGGTGCGATGTCGTGCCACAGGGTGCGATCGCTCTGCGACGATCAGCTGGCGTGGCGCCGGATGTACTCGTCGAGTGCCTCACGGCTGACGTCGGCAAGCCGGCGGCCCTGTGCTGACGCGATCTCTTCGAGCGCGGCACGGGCAGCGCGAGAGACGCGGACGGTCATGACCGGGGTTCGTTCCCGCTCGCCGCTGACCGAGGGTCGGCCGGGGTGACGGCGGTGGACCCGTTCGACGATCTCGTCGACCTTGGCTTCGGTCAGGCGGCTCCCGTCGGGGAGCCTGATGTCCTCGACCTCGAGGTCGACGTCAGGGTCGGTCCGGGTGGTGGGCCTGCGGGAAGTCATCTGTTCCTCCGATAGTGCTGTTCCTCCGATGCTGCGTGGGCATCACGTGGACCAGGAGGCGACAGTCCGGCCGTTCGATGGCGATGATCTCCAACTCCTAGGAGCGTTCATCGTTCCCGACCCACCTGACGATCGCGGCCTGGGTGACGTCGTCCGTCTCGATGGTGGGAGTGGCGGTCTCGATGACGTGACGAGCGCTCGCACGACCAATCCGGTGCTTTCAGCTTCCGCGGGTAAACCGGACCGGCCTCGCTTCCACCCGCTCATTGTGTCATACACTACAAGGTAGTGCAATACACAAACCTAGCCGCTGAAGGAACCGGCTGCGGGACGGCCTACGAGGGTTCCGGCTCGAACGCGTGTGCGTACCACAGCGGGATCACCGTACGGCCGCGGAGGCGCTGGGGAGGTTGACGGTCCGCGGCACGTCGCCACCTGCACTGGACCGTCACTGCATCGATGCCTCTTTTCGTCGCCTACTCCTGTCGATGGCCGTGCCAGGAGGCGTCGTGGCCTCGCAGGTCGCATCGTTCGATGACGGCTCGGTCTTGATCAGTTCCAACTACCTCCCGCAACCGAGCCTCGGGAGCGACCAGAAGGACGCCGAAGCGCAGACCGTCGACCGGTCCGCAGGTGACCATCTCCGCTTCGACACCGTCCTCGTAGAACACGCTGAGGTGCTCTACCGATGGGTCGCAGCGCACGACGATCCCTCGTGGGCCTCGATCGGGGTTGCCGCCGGAGTACACGTTCAACAGGTCGGAGCCCCACTGCTTCGGGCCACCCATCCCGCCTCCTGAGATCACGCCGGCGTCGTCTTCGACCCTGAGGATGGTGGAGTAGTTCCCCTCGTCACCGCCGGCCCTGAGCGTCCAGCGCACGTTGTCGCCGGTGACGCCTTCGGCGATCACGCGCTCCGGCTGGAGTGCGACAGGGGTCTGCTCCACCTCGGCGAACGCGACGGCCTGGGAGCCGGCACCGGGGCTGAGCCCGATGTCCCCAGCTGGCGTGTGGGCGAGCATCACTCCGCAGCGCAGGCAGTAGACGAACATGACGTCGATGACCTCGGAGGTCTCGGGTTGGCCGACGGGTCCCACGCCGAGCACCCGGTAGCCGACGTGGCCGTCGAGCGCCGACCGGCACGTCGGGCACCGAGGGCCGTCCCGGCCCGCCTCGGGGCTCACCCCCACAGCCTCGGCCCCCTCCGGCGATGCCTGCCCGCCCAGCAAGACGATCACCTGCTGGCGAACCCGGGCCAGGTCGGCGCCCAGCGTGGTGAGCACCTGAGCGGCGACTCCCTCACCCTCCCGGATCAACCCGAGGAGCATGTGCTCCGTGCCGATGTAGTTGTGACCGAGTTGGAGCGCTTCGCGCAACGACAGCTCGAGCACCTTTTTCGCTCGCGGCGTGAACGGCGGGGAGCCGGCAGGCGCCTGGCCCGACGCCCCGACGGTCTTTTCCACCTCGCGCCGCACGGCCTCCAAGTGGATCTCCAGCGCTTCGAGCGCCTTGGCCGCCACCCCGTCGCCCTCGTGGATCAGTCCGAGCAGGATGTGCTCGGTGCCGATGAAGCTATGACCGAGCAGCCGTGCTTCTTCTTGAGCCAACACAAGGACTCGGCGGGACCGGTCAGTGAACCTCTCGAACACACCTACCAGCATCGCGCCGGCCATTCGCCTCCCTACGGGCGGCCGAAGAGCGATCCCTTCCGCGGCATCCAGATAGAGGCCGATCCTGGCGAACTGGGCGTTCCGCCATCCCTCGCCGAGAAGCACAGACCGACGGCAATCTGTGCCGGGACGGCGACGAATCGCATCGACGGCCGCGAGGCTGATGAGGCGAACCGAGCGGTCAGTGAGCTCGTCCGCGATCGAGCGGGCGTCGGGCAAAGAGCGGGCGAGGCGGTCGAGCTTCGTGACCACGAGAGTGTCGCCAGCGCGTCGCGCTGGGCGGTCAGGTCCTGGGCGTCGGTGAAGCAGCGGGCGTACCCGACAAGTAGGGCGCTCATGGGGACTCCTTTGGGTTGGCCGGCCCGGGCGGAGCCCCCAGTCGCCGGCGGCGGCCGCAGCCACCAGCGCTGGTAGTACACTGTGGCCTAGTGTGTAGTACGTGGTGAAGTGGGAGGCGGTGGAGTGGGATGAGTCCAACGAGGCTCAC
>JAKADK010000068.1 GCA_021820665.1 Actinomycetes bacterium
TGACGCGGCGCCGACCGGGGGAAGGATTTCGTGGCGCACGTGGGCACCGGGCACCGGGCACCTCCATCCGCTGCCTGGAGCGCGGACGTACCGACAAACATCAAGACACCGGCTCGTGACCGTTCGGGCGGTCGCGTAAGCACCTGCGTGGACATCAGCGACAGGCTTCCGGAGGCTTCCGGAGACCTCCGGAAGCCTCCGGAAGCCTCCAGAAGCCTCATCCGTGACGAGGAGGTAGTCCACGTCGGCACGGAGCCACCACCGAGGCCCGACGCGGCACCACCACTGAGAGCCCCGGCACGGAGATGCCCTGGTCAGTACCATCACGATCGGGATGGGCATCGATCCGAGGACACCGGTCGTCGTCGGGGCAGGACTGGTGGTGTGCCGACCCGAACCCGGCGACCAGGACGCCACATCCCTCGTGGCCCGTCCCGACCCGGTCGACCTCCTGGGCCGAGCGGTCCTGTCCGCCGCCGCAGACAGCTCGGGGACCACGTCCGAGGAGCGAGAGAGCGCCGGTCGAGGAGTGTTGGAGGGTGCCCCGTCGTTGCGGGTGATCTCGCCGTCGAGCTGGACCTACGAGAACCCGGGCGCGGTCATCGCCGACCGCCTGGGGATCGTTCCGAGCGAGACCACGGTCACCGCCATCGGTGGCCACGGACCGCTCTTCCTCCTTCACCGGACCGCGCTGGACATCGGTCGGGGGACGATCGACGTGGCCGTCCTCGTCGGCGGAGAGAGCGCCTATACACGGATGGCGGCGCGGCATCACCCTGACCGCCCCACCCTGCGGTGGGCCCAGGCCGGCCCTGGCCCGCCACCGGTGGTCGTCGGCTCGGCCCGCCGGTTCACGACCGAAGCGGAGAAGGCCTGCGGGCTGGGTGCCGCCGTGCCGGCGCTGGCCCTGTTCGAGAACGCCGTCCGCGCCGCCGCCCACCGCTCGCTGTTCGACCACCGGGGCGAGATCACCGCCCTGTGGTCGAAGCTCACCGAGGTCGCCTCCCGCCAGCCGACCGCGTGGCACCGGACGCCGAGCACGGCCGAGGAGCTCGCCGCCGTCGGCGAGGGCAACCCGTGGGTTTCCTACCCCTACTCGGGCCTCTTGACGCCGGAGGTCGCCGTCGACCAGGCGGCCGCCGTCATCGTGTGCTCGGTGGAGCGTGCGACCCAGCTCGGCCTGCCTTCGGACCAGTGGGTCTTCCCGCTCGCCGGGGTCGACGCCGCCGATCACTGGTTCCTCTCCCACCGGGCCGACTTCTCTTCGTCCCCGGCCACCGAGATCGGCGCGGCGGCCGCCACCGCCCTGGCCGGGACCGGGCCCGACGATCTGGATCTCCTCGACCTCGACGCCTCCCTGCCGGCAACCTTCCAGATCGCCGCCGGCGCCATCGGGGCAGACACCGCCGATCGCAGCCGGTGCCTCAGCGTGACCGGATGCCAGAGCGCGGCGGGATCGCCGGGCGACGCCGCCGCGCTGCGCGGCCTGGCGTCGATGGTCGGGGCGCTCCGGGAACGACCGGGCTCCCTGGGCATGGTGACGGCCATCGGCGGGTACCTGACCGCTCACGCCTTTTGCGTCCTGGGGACGGCGCCACCCGGCGATGCCGGCAACGGCAACGGTGGCGCGCCGTCGGCCACAGGTGACCCGGCTCTACCGGACGGCACCGTGACCGAGGTCGCCGCCGGGTTCCGGTGGGCCGACCCGCGTCAGGCGATCGCCGCCCGCCCCCAGCGGGCCTCGGACGCGGAGGCCGACGGCGAGATCACGGTCGAGACGTACACGGTGACCTACGACGACGACGGCGCACCGGAGCGGGCGGTCGTCGCCTGCCAAACACCCGTGGGGCACCGGACCTGGGGAAACGTCACCGACCCCGACCAGCTCGCCCTCCTCGTGACCGAAGAGGGGTGCGGACGGCTCGGTCGCCTCCGGCACGGCCTGGTCGACCTGGGCTGAGGAAGCCGCCACCGGAGCGGGTAGCCTGGACCATCGTGAGCGAAGCATCTGCCACCCAGTTGACCAGAGACACCTACGACCGCCTCCAGGCCGAGTTGGAGGACCTGACCACCCGCGGTCGGGTGGAGATCGCCGCCGCCATCGAGGCGGCCCGGGCGCTCGGCGACCTGTCGGAGAACGGTGACTACCACGCGGCCAAGGACAGTCAGGGGAAGATGGAGGCCCGTATCCGCCAGCTCCAGGCCCTGTTGAAGGACGCCGTCGTGGTGGACGTCGCTTCCGGGCCGTGCGACACCGTCGTGGCCGGGTCCGTCGTCACGCTCCGCTACGAGGGGGACGGCGAGGACGAGACCCAAGAGTTCTTCGTCGGGTCCATCGAGGAGCGCCAGGGCGGACTCACGGTGGTGTCGCCAGGGTCTCCGCTGGGCCAGGCCGTGGTGGGACGGTCCGCTGGGGAGACCGTCGAGTACGCCGCCCCGGGAGGGACCCTTCGGGTCGAGATCGTGAAGGTAGGGTCCGAGTCGTGACCTCCGCCTCCCCGCGCACCCTGTCCGAGAAGGTCTGGGACCGCCACGTCGTCCACGCCGGCTCCGGGGACGAGCCCGACATCCTCTTCATCGACCTCCACCTCGTCCACGAGGTGACGTCGCCCCAGGCCTTCGACGGCCTCCGCCTGGCCGGGCGGCGGGTGCACCGGCCCGACCTCACCATCGCCACCGCCGACCACAACGTGCCCACCGCCGACATCGACCGGCCGGTGGCCGACCCAGTCTCCGCTACCCAGCTGCGGGCCCTGGCCGCCAACTGCGCCGAGTTCGGGATCACGTGCTACCCGATGGGCCACGCCAACCAGGGGATCGTCCACATCATCGGCCCCGAGCAGGGCCTCACCCAGCCGGGCATGACGATCGTCTGCGGCGACAGCCACACGTCGACACACGGTGCCTTCGGGTCACTGGCCTTCGGCATCGGCACGAGCGAGGTCGAGCACGTCCTGGCCACCCAGACGCTCCCCCAGCGCCGGCCCGCCACCATGGCGGTGACCGTCGAAGGCACGCTCCCGCCCGGGGTGACGGCAAAGGACATCGTGCTGGCCATCATCGGTGAGATCGGTACGGGCGGCGGTATCGGGCACGTCATCGAGTACCGCGGCTCGGCCATCACCGGGCTCTCGATGGAGGGCCGGATGACCGTGTGCAACATGTCGATCGAGGGCGGGGCACGCGCCGGCATGGTGGCGCCCGACGACACCACGTTCGCCTTCCTGGAGGGCCGGGACCACGCGCCGACCGGCCGGGCATGGGACGAAGCGGTGGCCGACTGGCGCTCCCTCGCCACCGATCCCGGCGCCACGTTCGACCGGTCGGTGACGCTCGCCGCCGGCGAGCTCCGCCCCCACGTGACCTGGGGCACCAACCCCGGACAGGTGGTGCCCATCGACGGGCGGGTCCCCGATCCGGACAGCTTCCCCGATGCCGAGACCAGGGACGCCGCCGCCCGGGCCCTCGAGTACATGGGACTGTCGGCGGGGGTGCCCATGAGCGAGGTGACCGTGGACACGGTGTTCATCGGTTCGTGCACGAACGGGCGCATCGAGGACCTCCGGGCCGCCGCCGCCGTACTGGAGGGCCGCCGGGTGAAGTCCGGTCTCCGGGCCCTCGTCGTACCCGGGTCGCACCGGGTGAAGGCCCAGGCAGAGGCGGAGGGGCTCGACCGGACCTTCCGTGCCGCCGGGTTCGACTGGCGGGAGCCCGGCTGCTCGATGTGCCTGGCCATGAACCCGGACAAGCTCTCCCCCGGCGAGCGGGCGGCGTCCACGTCCAACCGCAACTTCGAGGGCCGCCAGGGGCGGGGAGGCCGTACCCATCTCGTGTCACCGGCCGTGGCTGCCGCCACCGCCGTGGCCGGTCACTTCGTCACCCCCGAGGAGCTCGGCTGATGCGGCCGGTCACGGTCGTCTCGGGTCGTGGCGTCCCGCTGGACCGGTCGGACGTGGACACCGACCAGATCATCCCCTCCGACTGGCTCAAGCGGGTCGAGCGCACCGGGTTCGGGGCCGGCCTGTTCGGCGAGTGGCGTGACGACCGGGATTTCGTCCTCAACCGGGAGGAGTACGCCGGCGCCACCATCCTCGTAGCCGGACCCAACTTCGGCACGGGATCGTCACGGGAGCACGCCGTCTGGGCCCTCCAGGACTACGGCTTCGAGGCGGTCGTCTCCCCGAGGTTCGGCGACATCTTCCGGAACAACTGCACGAAGGCGGGCCTCGTCCCCGTGGTGGTCGATGCCGGGACCGGCCGGGCCCTCCTCGACGCGCTGGTCGCCGACCCGGGCATCGAGCTCACCATCGACGTGGAGCGGGGCACGATCAGCGCACCGGCAGCCGGGATCGACACGACGTTCCCCCTCGACGAGTTCACCCGGGAGCGCCTGGTGAACGGCTGGGACGACATCGGGCTGACCCTCCGCTACGAGGAGGAGATCGCCGCCTACGAGGCCCGCCGGCCGGCCTGGTTGCCCACCACCGTCTGAACGGCTCACACCACGACAGCTCCCACCACGACAGCTCACACCACGAAACTACCGGACGGCCGACCACCCCCCCCATCGAGCCGCCGGCCCGATCCCGCGCCCCGCGCCGCTACGAACGTGTCCTGGTCGGCCCGGCCTAGCGCCCCGACGACCGGTCAGGCATGTGCGGTGACCCAGTGCTCGATGGCCTCGGCCTCGGCGGCCACGTGGCTCTCCAGGCCCCCGAGGATCCCCCGCTCCACGCTCCGCCCGACGATCGGCACCTTCACCTCGAGCGTGCCCTCGACGTGGTGGACGGTGCCGTCACCTCCAACGTCGTAGCGGGAGGTGCCGGCACACGCCAGCAGGTTGGTGTAGTGGTCGGGCTCGACGGTGAACCGGGCGGTGTGCTCATCGAACAAGTACGTCGTGGCGATGACCCACGTCAGCTTGGCCGGATCGATGACGGCCCGAACGGCGGGCGACAGGTCGCCGACGAAGGCGTAGCGGACCTCGACCTCGCAGGTGGACCCCGACTCCTTCCGACCGAGCACCTCGGGGGTCCCGATACCCGGCAACCCGCCCAACCCCTCGTAGTAGGCGGGATCGCTCAGCGCCCGCTCGACGGCGCTGCGCTCCGCGGCGATGGGCTGGTCGATCACGAAGTGCACGCGGGCTCCCCTCCGGGTGGGCTCATCTCGACCCTGCGGTCGTGCCCAGCTCCCCTTGGACCCGGCGCGACCGGAACGAGCTCAGCCACTCGTCGAACTCCCGCGCCACGATCCGCTCGCCGGTCACCCCCCGGGCCTCCTCCGAGGCCAGGAACACCACCGGCGGCCCCATGATCTCGGCAGGAAGCAACGAGCTGCGAGCGGCCTCGGGGAGCGCGTCGGGGATCATCCCGGTCGCCGTGGCACCGCCGGGAAGCACCATGTTGACCGCGATCCCGTAGGGACGCAGGTCCTCGACCATGATGATGCTCAGCGATTCCGCACCGGCCCGGGAGGGTCCGTAAGGAACGAACCCCCGCCGTCGCATCGTGGCGTGGTTCATCGTCACGTTGACGAACCGACCGTGCCCCTGGGCGACCAGAGCGGGGGCGAACGCCCGGGCGACGAGGAAGTACCCGGTGAGGTTGGTGGCGACCACGTCGGCGAACCCCTCCGGGGAGACCTCGAAGAACGGGCGAGGATCGTCGAAGAAGCGGGGGTTCACCGTGCGCATCCCGATCCCGGCGTTGTTGACGACGACCTCCACCCCGCCCCAGCGGCCAAGGAGCCCCTCGACGGCCGCCTCGACCATTGGCGCGTCGCGCACGTCCATGGCGAGCGCCTCGGCGTGCTGCCCGCGCCCACGGCGCTCCTCCACCGCGGCGTCCAGACGGGGGCCCGGTCGCGCCGCCAGCGCCACTGTGGCGCCGGCCCCAAGCAACGCGTCTGCCATCGCCGCGCCCAGCCCGCTCGTCGCGCCCGTGACCACGGCCCGCACCCCGGAAAGATCGTCCATCCCCGGAACGCTACCGGTCTCGCATCCTTCTCTGCCCGTCAACCGGTCTCGGCCGGCCCACGCCCTACCCCGGCCGGCCCACGCCCTACCCCGGAGCAGCGCCCGGCGATGCCCTCGGTGCCCCACCCGTCACGTCCGGGGCGGCCTGTTCCTCGCCGGCAGGCGGGCCCGGGGCGGTGCGCTCCTCAGGTGGGCGCGTGTTGCGGAACGCGAGGTAGTAGGCGACCGTGTTGACTCCCATGAAGAGCGTGGCCCCGACGATCGGCGTGTCGAGAAAGGCGCCCATGAGCGCACCGCCGACGACCGGGCTGATGCTCGAAGTCACCATCGAGGGCAGGCTGCCGAGAGCGGCCACGGTTCCCCGCCGGCGCTCTTCGGCCACGCCCATGGTGTAGGACTGCCGGGCCGGGATGCCCAGGCTGTTCAGGCCCGTGCGCAGCGCCAGCAGGATGCTGGCGACGAGGAAGGTGGGAACGACGGCCATGAGGGCGAGCACCACCACGGAGAAGGCGCGCGTGACCACCACGGTGTGGACCGAGCCGAACCGCCGGGTGAGCCGAGCCGCTCCCAGGTACGGAAGCGCGCTCGCCAAGTTGACGATGGCGTAGAGCACCCCCAGCTCCGCCGAGCCGACGCCGTAGCGGACGTGGAACCAGTAGGTGAGCAGCGGTCCGAGGAAGCCGAAGCCGAGCCCGTTCACGGCGTTCGTGAACCCCAGCCTGCCGACGAGCTGCCGAGTCGACAGGTTGGAGGCCGGTTCCGACGGCACGCTGAGACCATCCGGGCGGCCGGCAGTGGTGTCGGGCGGCACTGCGCCCCCAGCGCGGGCCGGCATCGGGGACACGACCGTGGTGCGCTGCCGACGCCGGGGCTCGCGCAGGGGCCACGACACCGCTGCCACTCCGACCGAGACCACCGCGCCGACCAGGAAGATGACCCGGTAGGCGTCCACCATCGAGAAGTGGCTGCCGTGCATTGCCGAGGGGACGATCGCCACCAGTGATCCCGCCGACGCCGCGATCACCCCGGCGAACCCCAGCCGGGCGAAGGCGCGGGTCCGGTGCTCGGCGGACACCGAGCCGGCCAGGAGCGGCTGCTCGGCCGGGAAGAAGGGTCCCCAGGCGCCGCCGCTCCCCGCCCCTCCACCGCGGCCGATACCGCCCAGCCCACTGGCCAGCACCACCACGGCCAGGTTCCCGATGCCAGCGAGCGCGAGAGCCCCGACCGCTCCGGCCAGACCCAGACCGATGAGCATGGGGCGGCGCCCGATCCGATCGCCGAGGACCCCGACCGCTGCCATCATGGCGGCGCTGATGACGCTGCCGAGGGTGAGAACGAGGCCGACCGTGGTCGCCGACGCCCCGCGGTCCGCCAGGTAGAGCGGGAACACCACCGTCAAGAAGGCGGTGGAGAAGCTGCGGAGCGTCCGTCCCGCGTACAACCACGGAAGGTTGCCCTCGTAGTCGCTCACCGACGGAGCCTCCACCGTCACCGTCGGGCGCCCGCGGTGGTCCTCAGACGCCGTCGGCCGGTCTGACGGGGGCCGCAGCCGGCATCCCCGCTACGTTCGAGACCGCGGTGGGGGCGGTGGCGGCGGTCGGCGCTGCCTCCCCCTCCCCCGGGAGCCCACCACCTGCCGCCTGACGGTCACGTGGCGGCCCGGGCAGCCGGTGACGGCGCAGGACGTTCGTCGCCGACAGGACAGCCGCAACGGCCATGAACGCCATGAGAGCGTAGAACGCCGCGTGGATCCCGCTGCTGAACGCCCCGGCCAGGTGGTGGTCGAGCCTGGTCGTGCCGACGAAGATGGCGAACGCCACCGATCGGGGGACGGCCCGGGCCGCCACGAGAACGGCGACCGAGAACGAGAAGACCATCCCCACGTTCGAGAACGTCCGGAGCATCCCCGAGGCGGTGCCGAACGCATTGCCGGGAGCGGCCTTCATGACGGCGGCGTTGTTGGCCGGGAAGAAGCCGCCACCACCGATCCCGTTCACGACCGAAGCGGCGACGACGACCCACAGGGCCGTCGAGACCCCGAGCTGGGCGTACATGGCCAGAGCGCCGATCTCCACCCCCAGTCCGACCGTGGCCGGCCACACCGGACCGATCCGGTCGGCCAGCCGTCCCGAGAACGGACCGACGACGCCGCCGACGAGGTACCCCGGCACGAGGAGAAGGGAGGCGTGCAACGGGGTGAGCTGGCGCACCCCCTGGAGGTACATGATCACGAGGAACAGGACGGCGTAGTTGGCCAGGCCCTGGAACAGCGAGGCGAAGAGGGAAGGGCTCATGGTCGGGATGCGGAAGAGCGACAGGTCGACCATCGGGGCGTTGCGGGATCGCTCCACCAACACGAACGCCACCAACAGGACCAGCCCCCCCACCAGGTAGACCACGATGGACGCCGACAGTGCCGAGGTCGCCAGGTTGGTGATGGCCCACAGCACCCCGAAGAGCCCGAGCCCCAACGTCACCATGCCCACGACATCGAGCTTCTGGCGATGGCGCTCCCCGGAGTCGTGGAGGACGCGGAGCGCCAGGGCGAAGGCCAGGACACCGGCCGGGACGTTGATCCAGAAGATCCACCGCCACGAGAAGAAGGTGATGATGAGCCCCCCGAGCAGGATCCCGAGGATGGCACCCGTGCTCCAGCCGATCGAGATGTACCCGTAGGCGTTTCCGCGTTTCTCGGGTGGGAAGGTGTCGGCGATCACGGCGCCGGAGTTGGCGGTGATGAGCGCGCCTCCGACTCCCTGCAGGAGTCGGAACACGATGATGGTCGCCTCGTTGGTGGAGAGCGCGCACAGCGCCGAGCCCACGATGAAGACGAGGAACCCGGCTTCGTACATCCGCACCCGGCCGAACATGTCGCCGAGGCGGCCCACCTGGGTGGCCAGCAGCGTGATGATGAGCAGGTAGCCGATGATCACCCAGATGATCCCCGACAGGGCGACGTGGAGGGTCCGCTCCATCTCCGGCAACGCCAGGACCACGATCGTCGTGTCGACGGCGGTCATGAGCACGCCGGTGACGATGACCAGCAGTGCAGCGCGGCTGCTGGTCGCGGCCGGCCGGGTGGGGGTCGTCGTCATGAGGCTTCCTCCGAGTCCGTGACAGCGCGGTCAGGCCTGCACCGGGCTCGGAGGAGGCGAACCGAGGGAAGGCGACGGACCCACGGCGACCCACCACCGGGCACATGGCCGGGGCGCCGGCACCGGTACGCCAGGCAGACTAGCGGCGCGATGCGCCGCGCCGACCGCCGCCTCCCGCCCTACCGCTGACCGGCGTCGTCGCGCCGCCCGGGGAGCCCGCCGCGGGCTGGATGCGGGACATCCAGCCCGGCCGGGTCGGGGTGGCCCGGGTCCTCCCCGTCACCGGAGCGGAGGAGCGAGACCCCGTCGTGGTAGACCAGACGATCGGTCCGGACCGGCCACGACAGCAGTCCGCACAGGTACTGGCCCACCAGGTCGGACCCGGCCGCCAACGCCAGCGGGAGACCGGCGGAGAAGCCCGGCGCCACGGCGGTGAGAAGGATCGACCCGTCGTCCTCGACCAACCCGCGGAGGGTGGCCGGGCCACGGAGACCGACCGCAGCCAGCGCCGCGGAGACGAGGTTGGGGATGGAAGGGTGGTGGAAGGTCGCACCGGTCGCCGCCTCCCCGCCCCGTCCCGCCGGCCGCCAGTACGACACCGACCCGGCAAGGACACCCGTCCTCGTCACCAGGGCCTCGACTCCGAACGACCGGCCGCGGTGGGTCAGTGACCCTGTGGCCGAGCTGCCATCCGCTGTCGCCCCGGCCACGCCATCGACCTCCAGGCGTGACGCAGCACCGAAATCGGACGGGACCCCGACCGCCGCCAGCACCCGGGCCGTGGTGGCGCGATCCCGGGCCAGGGCGGCGGCGTGGGCATCCGGCCACCACGTGGCGATGCCCAGGTCGGACAGAGGTCCACCCGTCACCGACAAGATGGACAGGGAAGCCCCGTCGGCACAGGCCAGGCCGGCGGCTCCCGTCTCCTCGACCAACCGGGCCAGCATGCCCACGGTGTCCGGGTGCCCGATGGGAGGCGTGATCAGGATCTCGTCGACCAGGCGGAGGCCCTCCGCGAACGGATCGGCATCAGCGGCGATCACCCGGTGGCCCAGCTCCTTCAGCGCGGCCACCACCGCGGAACCCGCCGGGCCCCCGACACCGACCACCACGAGGGGCAGGGGGGTAGACGGTGACCGGGGGCCCGGAGGGGATGACGCCGACGGAACCTGCCCGGTTCCACCGGCGGCGACCTGGGAAGAGCGTAGCGCAGCCTCGCCAGACGCGGGCTGGGCAATGGCGGCCCGGTCGGCAGCGAGATTGCGGTGGGCCCAGAGGCGGAGGTCCACCATGGCCGGGGTGCGGACGGGCTCCCACTGGTTGCGCGCCACGATGCCCGCCAGCGCGTCGCGTACGCCGGGGTCGTCTTCGACGCGTGAGCGTTCGACCAGCAACGGGGCGAACGGCGCCAGTCCCTGGCCCGCCACGACCTCCAGGGCGGCGGCACGCGCCGACGGGTCCGGGTCCTCGACCAACCGGGTGATCGCCCGCCGCGTGCGACGGGTGGCGAGTGCCCTCCAGCACCACGCCCCGGCGACCAGAGCCACCCCCACCCCGGCCAACAGCTCCGTCGTGATGCTCATCGGTCCTCTTCCTCTCCGGTCTCTCCGGTCTCTCCGGTCTCTCCGGCCTGCGAACCGGCCTCTCCGGTCTCTCCGGTCTGCGAACCGGCCTCTCCGGTCTCTCCGGTCTGCGAACCGGCCTCTCCGGTCTCTCCTCCGGCCATGCCGGACGCGGATGGCATCCACGCGGGCGACCCGGACGCGTCGGATACGCGCGCTCCGACCGGAGCTCCCATCGACGCACTGCGACCGCCCGGAACCTGGCGGAACCCGACGCCGGGACGGCGCCACCCTGACCCCCGGCCCGACCGGGTGGGAAGGAGCATCCAGATGAGCAGGACCCAGCCCGCCAGCAGCGAGGCGAAGCCGAAGACGCTCCCGACCCAGTCGTGAAACAGGACGAGGACGACCCGGCCCGCCACCAGCCCCATCAGGATCGACGAGTCGATCCTGACCACGTTGCCGAGGAACATGACCGCCGCCGCCACGGCAACCGACCGCGCGAACCGGAGGGACGACACGCCGTTGCCGCTCCGCACCCGGGGGGAGATGATCGTGGCCAACCCCACAAGCGAGAGCACGGCCGGTAGTGACGAGCAGGGAGGGGCGATGTTGACCCAGAACGCGGCGTGACGCGCCGGGTTCAACAGGATGTCGTGGCCGGCGGTCACGCCGACACCGGTGAACCCCACCAGGTGGAGAAGCCCGGCGTCGAATACCACTTCGAACCGGCGGAACGGGCTCTGCACCAGGCCGAACATCGCTCCGACGCCGAGCACCACACCGAGCACGTGGGCGATCACCGGCAGGCGGTGGCCGCGGATGGTCCCGAGCCGCCGGGACCGGCCGGCGTGGGCGCCGCTCGACGCGCCGGCGGGCTCCGACCACGAGCCGTCGAGCGCGACCGGAAGGGCGGGAGGCGCCACCGTTCAGCGGTCGCCGGTCGGAGCGCCGGTGTCGAGAGCGCGCTCGACGGCGTTGCCGAGCACGGCACCGTCGCTTCCCACGAGCGCACCGTCCGTACGCCGGGTGTCGTGGGCGGCCGAGCCGCGAGCCTCCACGGCCGTCCCCACGAGACCGGGCTCCCAGAGGAGCCGGTGGGTGGTGAACCCCTCGGCGTGCCGGACCCGGCCCTGGTGCCCGCGGAACCGGGCCTGGGCTTCCACGGCCTCGAGGTCGACAGGCCCGCTCCCCAGCACCTGGGAGAGGTGCATGCGCAACAGGTCCAGCTTCCCCTCCACGACGCCGTCGATGTCGACGTAGACATGGGGAGCGAAGGCGATCGACGACGGGGTCTCGTAGCAGAGCACGCGGGCGTTGCGCCGGCTGGCGGCGAACGTGGCCTCCGCCGTCGCCCGGTGGTCCTGGTGGGTATCGGCCAGGCCATGGGTGTAGATCACGTCGGCCCGCGCCGCGGCGATGGCGGCCTCGACCACGGCGACGCCGTGGTGCCCGCCGTCGACCGCCCCGTCGGTGAAGCCGCCCCAGCGCAGCTCGGCCCCGAGGGCCCTCGCGACCTCCTCCTGCTCGGTCCGGCGGCTCGTCATGCCACGGGGACCACGCTCGCCGCCGGTCATCACCAGCATGGCGAGCTGGTGTCCAGCCCGGCGGTGGACGAGCAACGCGCCACCGCACCCCAGCTCGATGTCGTCGGGGTGTGCCCCGATCGCCAGCACTCTCACGATGACGCCCCTCTCCAGGCGACGGGGTCGCCCGAACGCTTCGTCTTCACCCACGTGTAGGAACCGCCGAACGCCCAGCTCAGCCACGCCCAGGTGCAGATGGCCATCGACACCAGGAACATGGGGAGGAACCAGACCATCGCCCACGCCATCCGGCGGTCGGCACGGCCGAGGAGCAGTCCGGCGCCCAGCTCCACCAGTGGCCCCAGGAACAGCAGTGTCGAGTAGATGTCCAGGGCCAGCGGGCTCCCCGGCGGGCCGTACCCGGCGAACCAGGCCACGAGCAGACCCATGCCGAAGAGCGAGAGGACCGGCAGGTGGAACGCGAAGAGGAACATCTCGGACTCCACCTTCTCGGCCAAGGTCAGCCGGTCCGAGGACCACACCGCGCCCCGGTAGTCCCGCCACGCCTGCTGGTGCCCCCGGGCCCAGCGCTCCCGCTGCCTCCAGTAGCGCCCGAAGGTGACGACGCCCTCCTCCTCGTCGACCGCCGCGACGTCGTAGCGGACCCGCCAGCCCGAGAGGACCATGCGCAGGGTGAGGTCGGTGTCCTCCGTCACCGTCTCGCGGTTCCAGCCGCCCAATGCCAGCAGGGTCGAGGCCCGGACGGCGCAGTTGGCCCCCCCGTAGGCGGGGAGCCGGTACATGGCCTGACGGCCGTACTCGTTGACGTAGTAGCCGGCCAGGTAGTCCACGGCGACCATGGCCGTGATGGGGCTGTCCTCTCCGTTCGCCACCAGGCACCGGCCCTGGACCGCCGCCACCTGCCCGTCCTCGAAGTGCCGGACGAGCCGGAGGACAACGTCCGGGTGCGGACGGTGGTCGGCATCGAAGACCACCACGATCTCCCCTCCGGCCACGGCGAGGGCGGCGTTGAGCGCCCCCGACTTCCCGCCGCCGGACCCGGGCGGCCGGTGGAGCACGGTGAAGCGGGCATGCGAGCGGGCGGCGTCGTCGAGGATGGCTCCCGTCCCGTCGGACGACCCGTCGTCGACCACGACCCACTCCAGCCGATCGGACGGGTAGTCGATGGCGACCAGGCCTTCGACGAGGCATCCGGCGACGGCCTCCTCGTTGTGGCAGGCGACGAGCACCGAGACGGTGGGCCGGTACCCGGTGTCGACCATCGGAAGGTCGGCGTCGTCGCTGCCGCGGAGGGCCGAGGTGGCAAAGCCCAGGTGACGGACGAAGAACGCGCAGAACACGGCGGCCACGACGAGCCCGAGAACCACGACGGAGGTCCGGACGCCGAGGATCCCCACCGCCACGAGGACGACCCCGATCCCCCCGAGCGGGACCCACAGCGCCCCCCGACCGGTTGCCGTTCCGGTGGACCGGCCGCCACTCGCAACCCCGCCCGCCACCCGCGGCCCGCCACCACTCCCGGTGGGGAGCGACGACGTGGTCGCGGATGGTTGGAACGGGGTCATAGAGGGTGGTCGGTCGAACCGCGATGCCGGTGAGTGGACCCGAGTCAGTCCTGGGCCCGGGTGCGCACCGACGTGCGCCGGCGCTGGTAGACGAAGAGCCCACCCCCGGCCATCAACGCCAGCACCACGCCACCGATCGCCCCGATGGGCAGCGTCGTGGCCGAGGTGGCCGGCGACGATGCCGGACCGGCTCCCGCCGAGTTGGTGGCGCTCACCGTGAAGCTGTAGGTGGTCTTCGGCGACAGGCCGGACACCGTGGTGCTGGTACCCGTCGTAGTCAGGCCGGTGCACGACGAGCACGACGGGGTCACGTTCACCGTGTACCCGGTGATGGCCGCCCCACCGTCGCTCGACGGAGCCGTCCAGGCCAGTGCCACGGTCGAACCGGACTCGGGGGTGGCCGTGACGTCGGTCGGCGCGCCCGGCGTGGTGACCGAGGGCGCCGAGTACACGTAGGCCGTCACCGGTAGCGTCAGGGTCTGGGTGGCAGATCCCAGCACGCTCTCGGCAATGGCGCAGCCGGATCCGCTGGCACTGCCGTTCTTGATGGTGATGGGCGTGGAGGCCTGGGTCACCGTGCCCGTGGCCTTCGACACCGTCGAGGACACCGCCGTAGGCGTCGACAAGGTGCCCGAGGCCGAGAACGGCTGGGTGTAGCTGCACGGGCCCGACGCCGCGGCCAGCGACACCGTGAGGTTGCCCGACTCGGAGACCGCTCCGGTCGCGGGGTCATAGGA
>JAKADK010000171.1 GCA_021820665.1 Actinomycetes bacterium
AACCGCCTTCACCGAGACGCCGGGGATCCACCAGGTCGTGAACAGGTGCTCGGCCTGGCAGCGGACGACGGTGTCCGCCTGGAGCAGCGTGCCGCGGCGCGCTGCCACCACCACCGCCTCGACCCCCGGGAGGGCGGCAGCGCCCGCCACCATGAGCTTTCCCGGCACCTTCCCACGGTACCTGTGAGTGCCGGTGATCGCCACCGCGGGTACCGGACCCCCGGAGGGGCCGGACCCCCGGGGTCCGGTCCCTCACCATGGCCGGCAATATCAGCCAGGCTCACGGTCGCGATGGCGATCGGCGCGGAGCAGACAGCCAGTGAAGGCGTCACGCCGGTCTCCTGGCACAGCCCGCCCTACCGCCCCAGCCCGGCCTCCAGGGCCGGGACACGCTGTGTGATCCGGCTCCCTCTGTGTTGTCAGGAGCCTGACGGAGCACGGCCAGGCCGGGATCTCGATCATCGCCTGGGGCCGTCACCGACGTAGACGCGCAGCTTCCAGACCCCCGGCCGCCGCTCGGCCTTGCTCCCTCGCACCGGGCCAGGGTGCTGATCCGCCGGACAAGCAGCGAACGCCAGTTCTTATCCAAAACTTGTCCGGCTGAGCGGCTTGTCCGGGCCGGCTTCCCGATTCACCCCCGCTGACCTGGTCTTTCTTGTGCGCTTGTTGTGCGCCCCCCGGGATTCGAACCCGGAACCTGCGGATTAAGAGTCCGTTGCTCTGCCGTTGAGCTAGAGGCGCGTCGCCATCGTACGGTTTCACCATGGCATGCGGGCGGCAGTTTACGCACGCGTGCTCCCGGCTCGATCCGATGATGCAGGGTGACCGAGGGGACTTGAACCCCCGACCTCCAGGGCCACAACCTGGCGCTCTAACCAACTGAGCTACGGCCACCAAGGAGTCCCCAGTGTGGCACACGCCAGAGGGGGGGGTCGGCCCGACGACTCCCAGGGGCGGTTTCCCGGGGAGGGCGGACCGGCGGTGGCAAACACTGCCCGTCCCCGCAGGGCGCCCGGCCAGGTTCTTGCCAATTTTATCAATTTTCGATCCCTTGATCACCGTGGCCTTAACTCTGCGGTGTGTAGTGGTGGTCATGGCGCAACCACAGCACAGCTCACGCCGGCGGTCGCTGGACCGGTCGGCCTGAGCGGATGGCTGCCCGGTCCACGGGTCGGCCAGCAGGCCGGATGCATCGCTCACGGCTCCGTCGCATCGTTGTGAGGGTCGTACTCGCTGCCGTGGCGCTCGTGGTGGTCCTGGTGATGGCAGCGGTAGGGCTCCTCGTGGCCGCCCCCAGCGTGGCTGGCGCCCCTGCCCTGGTACGCGCTTCGGTAGCGGAACACCATGGCCAGCTCGACCCGCCGCCGCCACCCGCCCGTGTCGCCGACTCGGTCACGGCCATCGAGGACCACTTCGTCGGCGGCCCACCGGGTTTCGACATCGTCTACGGCGCCGCCCGGTACGTCTGGACCCACCTGGTGCTCGGTCGGCCGAACCAGGGCGGGAGCACCATCGCCCAGCAACTGGCCAAACGTCTCTACACGGGAGCACGCACCGGCCTCGGCGCCAAGTTGGAGGAGATCGGCCTGGCCCTGAAGCTGGAGCTCACCTACTCGCCCTCCCAGCTCCTGTCCATGTATCTGAACGACGACTACTTCGGGCACGGCGCCTACGGTGTCGTCGAGGCGGCCCAGACCTACTTCGGTCGCACGCCGAGCGAGCTGTCGTGGGCGCAGGCGGCCATGCTGGGAGGCCTCGTGCAGGCACCCAGTGCCTACGACCCGTACGCCCATCCGGTCCTAGCGCGCCAGCGCCAGTTGGAGGTTATCGGTGAGCTCCAGGCCACGGGCGTGCTCTCGCCGGGAGCGGCGCGTGCCGTCGAGCGGGAGCCGCTGGGCCTGGTCGGAGCGCCGTCTGCCTCCTCGACCGGCTGAGCAACCCGGTACCCCCTCTCCCGGTACCCCCTCTCCCGGTACGTCGACGCCCGCAGGGCAGTGTGCGGCCGGGGGCTCTGGCGCCGTCCGGCGGATCCGGCTCCCGTGTGGGAGCGTGCTACGACTCCACAGGGGTGCGATCCCAGTAGCGCACGGCCGCCGAGACGACCGTGTCGATGCAGGCGTCGATCGGGATGGCCGTCGAGTCGATGACCAGGTGGTAGAGGTCGGCGTCTCCCGGGTCGCGCCCGTAGAGGCGGTGGACGTAGGTGGTGCGGGCTTGGTCCATCCGATCGACGAGCTCCTGGGCCTCGTCGTGGCTCAGGCCCTCCCGGAGCGCGACCCTCTCCACCCTGGCCGCAGGAGGGCCGTCCAGCCGTACGTGGACGGCACCGGGACACGAGGCCAGGACGAGCGCCCCTGCCCGGCCGAGCACGACGCCCCCGGTCCCGGAGGCCAGCTCCCAGAGCACGTTCTCGGTGGCCTGTTTGAAGGCGTCCTCGTCGTGCACGGGTCTGGTCTGCAGCCCACTCGCCCCGAAGGACACGGGTGCCCCGATCAGGCTGACGAGGAGCTCGACCAGGGTTCCTTGGACGTGCTCGTCGTGGGCGACGGCCGCGTCCACCGAGACGCCGAGATGTTCGGACACCTGGAGGGGAATGGCCCGGTCGAAGAAAGGCAGCGCGAGACGTGCGGCCACCGCCGGACCGACCTGGCTCCCGCCGGCGCCGAACGACG